>NZ_JBQENZ010000028.1:58522-117558 GCF_052044935.1 Ensifer sp. 22460 | reverse complement strand
GTGAGCGTCCGGCGAAGGCATTTTCGCTTGGTCGAGAGGCCGATATTATAGGTCGCGTTTCATCTCGTCTGCCATTACGCGGTCGACCACATCCGGATCGCATTGTTCATCGACGAGAAACTGGCGGATTCCACCATCCCATGTCCGTATGTCGGCGAGGAGATTCTGGAGCTCGTCCACGCCGTTCTCGGTCAGGCCCTTTGTGCCGTATTCGCTGCCGTCGCGGACATAAAGCAATTCGCCTTCGCTGATATTATCCGAGTTGGCGGTCACCTCTTCGATCAACTCGAGGTTCTCGCCGATCATCTCAGCGACCTGTTTGAGGGTATAGATGATCCTTGAGCGTGCCATCACGCAGCCTCGTACCGGTCTTTTGCCGGAGTCCACTGCCACGGGAGCAGTTCCGCAAGTCGATCCTTGGGATGGCTCTGGATCCTGGTCAGGACGTCTGCCAGATAGGTCTCTGGATTGTGGCCATGGAGTTTAGCTGTTTCGATGATGGTCAGGATATTGGCGATGCGCTCGCCGCCCTTGTCTGACCCAGCAAAGAGCCAATTTTTTCTTCCAATTCCGAGTGGCCTCATAGCGCGCTCAGCTATGTTGTTATCGATTTCGACACGGCCATCGTCAATGTAGACGCTCAAAGCTGCCCATCGCGAGAGAGCGTATCGCATCGCTTCGGCAAGCTTCTGTTTCTGCGGCAGCGTCGAAAGCGACGTTTCAATCCAAGCCTTGAGGTCCGCCAGAATGGGTCTGGCGTGTTGCTGGCGCAGTGTTCGCCTCTCGTCGGAAGACATGCCGCGGATACGATCCTCGATATCGTAGAGTGCACCGATGCGCGACAGAGCCTCGTCGGCGATCGGAGATGGCTTGAGCTTGATCACATCATGGAACTTGCGGCGAACATGCGCCATGCAGGCGGCTTCGATGATCTGGTTGCCGTAAAGCTTGCTATAGCCAGCATAGCCATCCGCATGCATTACGCCGCTGAAGTCAGCGAGGTGTTCAGCCGGATGCACGCCCTTTCGGTCGGGGCTATAGTAATAGGCGATCGCTCCGGGCGTGGGATCCTGGTAGCCGCTGCCGTCGAAGACATAGACCCAGACCCTGCCGGTCTTCGTCTTTCCTCGTCCTGGATCGAGAACATCGACCGGCGTATCGTCCGTGTGTACTCGGTCGACCGCGGCGATATGGGCTCTGATCAGCAAGATGAGGGGCGAGAGCAGAACGGACACACGGCCAACCCAGTCCGCCATGACAGACCGGGAGATGTCTATCCCCAGCCGGTCGTACATCTCGGACAAACGATAGAGTGGGATATGATCGTCAAATTTGGCGACCATGATGTGTGCGAGCAGTCCTGGTCCAGGTTTCCCTCGCTCGATCGGCAAGCTCGGCATCTCACCCGATACCGTCGTGTCGCAGTCCTTACAGACCATGCGCTTCTCGATATGCCGGACGATCTTCACCGAAGCCGGCACATGCTCCATCACCTGGACCACCTTGTCGGCCGCCTTCAGGAACGACATGCCACCACAAGTCGGGCAACTGCAGGGCGCTGTGTACACCCGCTCTTCAGTTGGAAGGCCATCCGGCAGAGGTCTGCGTTTCGGCTTGTCGGGGGTATCATCCAGATCTGGCAGCAGGCCTTTTCCGGAACGAGCATCAGCCTCGGCGCGGGAAGCCTCGATCTCCTCGAGCATCAGCTCGAATTGCTCAATCTTCCGATCGATCTTTTCCGAGGATGCGCCGTGCTGCCGATGTCGGAGCAGTTCCAACTGCGCGCGCAGAAGGCCGATGATCGAGTCGCGTTTGATGACTTCGGCTTCTTGTGCGCTGAGTTTCGCCGCCTGTTCTGCGACGAGCGCGCGCAATGCCAATAGCTCGTCCTGACTGTCCAGCGGCGGTGCTTTCATGCCCAAAAACATAGCCGATTTGCAGCGAAAGCACTAGCGTTTTGCCCCGGATGTGCCTGTAAAATATAGCTTTTAACCCGTGCGGCCAGGGGCGGAAGTCCACGCTGGTCGGCGCCAGTCAATCCCCTCAACAAGCATCGACAACTGAGCCTGCGTCAGATGCGCAACACCATCTTTCGCCGTCGGCCAAGGAAAGTATCCGCGCTCGAGAATCTTGTAAAACAGGCAGAACCCTTGGCCATCCCACCATAGAAGCTTGATCCGGTCGGCGCGCTTTCCACGGAAGCCGAAGATCGCTCCGGAACCCGGCGCTTCCTTGATCACCGCCTCGACCATAGCAGACAGACCATCGATACCGCGCCGCATATCGGTCACCCCGCAAGCCAAGTAGACCCGCACATTTCCTGTCGGCCCGATCATGCAGCCTCAACACACGCGATCAACGATGACAACGTCTTGCGTTCAATGTCCGCCGGAACTTTCAAACTGCGACCATTTCGTAGCTGGATCTTGATAAGCGCGGGCGCCCCGCCGGCCGCCGGCATCTGCCCGAGGCTTACTTCGTTGACCAGGTGGACCGGAAGGAACGTTGCTGACACATCGAAGTGGCTAAGCGCTTTCCGCCATAAACGGATCTGCGCAGGATAAATGTCATGGCGACGAGCGACATCACCAATGCGAACGCCCGGTTGATCGGCTTCAGCCAATATCGCCAGCTTCGCTTCCTTCGACCACCGCCGCCTACGCTCAACGCCGGAAATGATCTCCATGCGAGCCATGCCAACCTCTCAGATCTGATATTAGTGCCAGCACTAATGCTGGTTCTAATGCCAGAACATCGCCTAACTGGCTCGTTCAGCAAAATCCGCTCACCGGACGCTCACGACCGACGGCCGCATCGAGCTCGACTCCAACATCGTCGAGCGGGCGATCAGACCTCAGGCCGGACCTGAGTCATTGTGCACTCCCACTCTAAGTGTCTGTAAACATTGGAAGCGTCTCCGTGGCAGTGGTGCGACACGGGCGACCCTTTCGGGCTATCGCGGCCTGAACCGTCGCAGAAGTAAGGTCGCTGGCGCGGTGTCGGGCGAAATGAAAAACTGACCCCCCCTATTGCCTCACCCACGAATGTTACCGAAGTTTTGTGCGCTGAGATGGCCGTTATCTTCGCCTGCCGCGGCGGGAGAAGATAACGGCGCAAGGCTGTCAGTCGTCCGGGATGAATTCAGCCTTGTCCGGGGCGCAGTAGCGTCTAATGGTTCTCGCGTAGAGGCGAGCCATGTCCGCCGTTGGGGCGGCACGGCAAATGATCGAAGGAAGACGTTATGGCGACTGGTACCGTAAAATGGTTCAACGCGACGAAGGGGTTTGGTTTCATCCAGCCGGATGACGGCGGGGCTGATGTCTTCGTCCACATTTCTGCGGTTGAGCGGGCTGGGTTGCTAGAGCTGAAAGATGGTCAGAAGATCACATACGAACTGGTTTCGGACCGCAAGTCAGGCAAGATGTCGGCGGACAATTTGCAGGCCTAGGCCGATTTTCGCACTGCGATCTTCTTGGGAGGCGGGATTGCTCGGCAACAGCACTCCTCCTCCTATGCTGGCGGTCACTCACGCTAGGGCGGCCCACTCCTTCCACGCCAGATTTTTTCGTTGCGCCAAACTCTGAAGTCCAATGACCCATCGCGATTCTGCCTTGTTGTTGATCATCATTGTGCTCATGCAAACAGAACCTCGGGAGAGCTCATGGAGACGGACGACTGCGAACTCATCGTTGTGATGAGACGGTATTTTGCGGTGAAGGCCGAGTTGGCCGCACTGACGGCGCAGTTGGAAGCGGAACGAAAGGCGGCCGACGCGGAAATCGGCGTGTTCTATGATCCGCGCCAGAATGCCGAGCAAGCCGCCGACCTCCAGCGCTCGCATCGCTTGAAGGCAGAGATGGTGTCGCTTATGCAGCGCGCTGAAGCCTGGGGCCGGGCGGCGGTAGCCGCTGACCTGCGCGATAGATCGGAGGCGGAAGCTGAGCCTGAAGAATGGCAGTCGTTTGAGAAGCGAGCTGATACATTATTCGGCGCGTAGCCTCGCCTAGACGATGAGCCGGGCCGCTCGTCCATTCTTTCGCTCCGCGTTGTTATAATAGCGCGCCGCCTGGGTCACCGATTTGTGCAGCGACTGCTGCATTGCCTCTGGCAAGGAAACACCGCGGTTGGCAGCCTCGGTGAGATAACCTGACCGCAGTCCATGCGCCGAAAACAAGGTCGGGTCGAGTCCCGACTGTTTGCAACGGCCTTTCAGGATCAGGTTGACGGATTGCGGTGTCAGGGCTCGCCGGTCGATGTTTCCCCACTGGTCGATGCGCCGAAACACGGGGCCATCCTTGATATCGGCTTCCTCAAGCCAGCGTCGCAACGCGACCACTGGCCGGCCGATGAGGACTACCTGTTCGTCGTCGTCACGCGTCGTCGTTTTCGTCCGGCCCACGCGGAGTGACAAGCATGGGAGGAGGGCGGAGTTTTCATCGGTAGGGTTGGCCCGCACCGGCTCTTCGTCGGTTAGATCCTCGACCCGCAATGCCGCCACTTCCGAGCGGCGGCGACCGCCGGACGCGAAGGCGACCAACAGCAGTGCGCGATCGCGCAAGTTCACCAGGCTTTCGCCGGCGCAGGCCAGCAGCAATTGCGCCAGAACATCGGCTGTGACCGCCTTTTTGCTCTTGCGCTGTCGTGGTCGGGCGCTGGCGCGAACGGCGAGCCGCAGAGCGGATCTGAGCGAAGGACCGTCAAAGCAGCCGGTAAGGCCGCGCCACCTGGTGAGGATCGACCAGCTCGTCAGCCGACGCCGCACCGTGTCGGGCGCGTGCGGTCCCTCTGACCGAAGCTGCCGGCGCTCACGGAGGCCATCTTCCACTTCCGCCGGCATGCCATGGCTGGGCTCCTCGGCGCGTTTGATCGGGTCCCAAAGGTGATGAGCGACAAACTTGAGCAGCAGGCTCTCGGGTGCGGGCCAGGGGAGGGGGACGCCGGTGGCGAGTTGGCACCAGGCCTCAAGGTAACCGAGATCGGAGGCGAGTGCGCGAAGTGTATTGTCGCCAATGCCTTCGCCGGCGAGGTGCTTGAGGGTATCGACGTCGTCGTCGGTCAGAAGTGCGGCGAGTCGGTCGCGGCGATCGAAGGGCAGGATGGCCTCGAGGGCGTCGAGCTGCTCTGCACGCCGCAGCACAGCGTCGGAAATGGACGTCGCCTTCACGCTCTTGCCGGATTTAGCCATCGGTTTGCGGCCGCCAGCGTTTGATGATGCTTTCGAGCTCGCCGCGGTAGTCGGTCGGGTAGACCGCATCTTCCTCCCGCGCGAGAGAGGTGAAGATCGTCGCCATGTCCTCCGAGACCGCGCGGTCGACGGCGAACAGGTCGGCGAGATCGAAGCCCCCATTGGCGTCGGCGTTCCACCAGGCGAGCAGGAATTTCGCCACCCGCCGGCCCTGGCCGGCGTCCTCGTGGGCGATGGTCAGCAGTTTTTCGAGAGCAAATCTGACGCGGTCTTCCATGGGATCCCGTCGGGCTTGGTGGGCAATCGTCCTTCAGCCGGATGATGCCGGGTGAATTTTCAGGTCCGTCTGGCCAAAATCGTTGCCCTTGAACAACAGCGGCGCTTTGGTGATCCTCGCAACAGCATAGGAAAAGCAGTCGCCCATGTTGAGCGTGGCCGGATGGCGGCCTTTGCCGAAGCGGTCGAACGCTCGTTCCGCTTCTCGGTAATGCGCCTCGTCGAACGCAATCGCGGTGACGTTCGGCAGCTGGACAAGCTGATCGACAATGTCCGAAGCGTTGGGAAATCCTCTGCCTGCCAGCACCATGCGCGCCTCAAGCAGCGTCGGCCAGCCGATCGCAACGGCCTCCTGCCCCACCAACGCAGTGAACCGTTCGGCCTCCGGCTCTGCCAGAGCCATCGCCAGAATGACCGACGTATCGACAGCGATCATCGCGGCAAACCGTAGTCGTCGTAGTAATCGTCATGCGCGGATGTCGTGCCGGCCGAGACCGCACGCCGCCCTTCGGCCATCAAATCCGATAGGACATCGATCGGCGCCCGGATAGACTGCTGGCGCAGTTCCAGATCGTAGTGCTCGAGCGCCTGCTCGACGAGCCTGTTGATCGGCTGACCCGTGCGGCGCGCCAGCGCGTGCGCCAGATCCCTGGCCTTGGTGCTGCGGACGGACAGTTGCGGTTCGGACATTGCGTTTCCTCGATCGAAATCCCTTCGAATATAGCGATTATGGTTTTAGATGGCAAGAAAATCACTTCGAGATGGCTTGCTATCGATACTTGATCGCTATCGATAGTAATGGTCGAGAATGCGGGACGTTTGGGTGACGGAACGATGTTGGTGCTTAGTATCCGCGCGTGCGATTTAATACGCCAATTCATACGGTTAATCGTTCTTAAATTGGCGAAAGCGCGGGTAAGCGGGGCAGATTTGGTGGCGGCGCACCCATCGCGCAAAAGCTGGTTGTCGACCTTAAGCCAGGTGTTTTCCAACCACAGCGTCGCACTGTCTTCCCGAGGGGCAGCGTTCTCGGCGCGAATGGTCGTGACCTCTACTGAAAAGCTTGCTGACCACATCGACCAGACCCGTCACAAGCTCGCGCAACGCCTTCAGCGAAAGCGTCTCGGAATGCTCAGGCGGGGGGTAATCCCCCCGCCGAATAATGGACTTCAAAAGTAGAATTTTCTCGGGCTTTAGACGCGTCGATGATCAGCCCGATGAAGGCTCTTGAAGACGAGAACCGTCGGCTGAAGAAGATGTATGCGGAGATGAGCATGCAGGCGGAACTGCTCAAAGAGCTCTTGGAAAAAAGTGACGCGGCCATCTCAACGCCGGGAGCCTTACGGCAAACGCGAGCATTTGCCTGTCGGCCAAGGGATGGCCGGGAAAGCGGTGGCGTTGCGCGGGGTGAGCATTGCACTCGCCTGCCGCACCTTTGGTGTCAGCGAGACCTGCTATCGTTACAGCGCCAAGCTGAACGACGAGAACGAGCAAATCGCCTATCTCCTGATCGGGTTGACGCGGGCGAAGAAGAACCGAGGCTTCGGCCTTTGCTTTCTCTAGCGTGCCGGGCCAAACGTAGGCCTGCATCACCGCTTGGTCGATCTGCTCATGCAGATCTTTGTCTATTAGGACGCGACCTCGTCTATGGAGTTCTCGCTCTTTCGACGAAAGAGAACCTTCTTTAGCCTCTGCGACCATTCTCAGTTCCACATGCTGGACAGCGGCGCCGCGGCCAGCTTGTCGCCGAACGGCACCACATCAGTGCTGTCATAGAGGACGACGCCGAAGGCAAAACGATCGCCGAAGGCTTCAGAAAGTGCGCGGAGGCCCCCGAAATCGCTGGCCCTGACCGTGGCGCTCGCCTTGACCTCGATGCCAGCGATCATCCCGTCGTCGCGTTCCAGCACGATGTCCACCTCGCGCATGTCTCGATCCCTGGAATGATATGGTGTCAGCCGCAGGTCTGAGGCCGTCATCAGCTTCAGCACTTCAGAGAACACAAAGCTCTCCAGCAGCGCGCCGAATGTTCCGCGATCCGCCTTCACCCGGTCGAAGGTGAGTCCGCGCACGCTGGCCAGGATACCGGAATCAAGGAAATGCAGCTTGGGTGTCTTGACGATGCGCTTCAGTGTATTGGTGAACCAGGGTTGAAGCGTCGCGACCAGGAACACCTGTTCAAGCAACCCGACATAACGCTGCCCCGTCTTGTGGCTGACGTTGATGCTGCCGGCGAACTGCGAGTAGTTTACCAATTTGCCTGCATGCTCGGCCAATAGCCGCACGAACTTTGGCAGCTCGGTTGGCCCTCGATCTCTGCTCTCGCCAGCGGCAGCATTCGGATGGTCTCCATCCGGCCGGCTAGGCTGTCCGCAATCCGTGGCAGAGTCAGCACATTCGCCGATCCCGTGAGCAAAAACCTGCCCGGACGATAGTCCTCATCGACTGTCTTCTTGATTGCCAGAAGCAGGTCGGGTGCGCGCTGGATCTCGTCGACGATGGCTCGATCAAGGCCCCGAATGAAGCCAGCAGGATCGGATTGCGCGGCTTCGAGAACCGTCTGGTCGTCGAGCGTGATATAGGTTCGACCGGCTTCTCCCATCTTTCGGACGAGGGGTGGTCTTGCCGGCTCGGCGCGGTCCCACGATCAGGGCAACTGGGGTATCTGAAAGGGCTTCCTCCGCGCGCTGCTTTACAAACCTCTTCTCGGCTAATTGGAAGTCAACTGACCGCTAAAGGAGGAACGCTTGGGATTTGCCGTGACGGGTTGATAGCTGGAGGAGAGGCTTCTGGCTCCTGTCGCGGAGAACCACAATGTCCAAATACGATCGCAACGTTTGATTGGCGTCCAGTTTGTCTTTGTCGGTAGGTCCAATCGGTGATTTCAGCGACCTGCTCGAACACGTCGTCGACGCCGCCGGCCGTCGGATCAGCCGGCTGGAGCCAGCCCTCGGCCCATGCGATCTACTCTTCAACGCTGCGGCCATCGATCTCGGCGGTGGTGGTGACGTCCATTGATCGCAGCGCCACTAGGAAATCGCGCACGGCACTGAGCTCGTGCCAATCTTGCGCTAAGTCCCGGAAGCGTCGCCAGCGGCTAGCGTCGCGCTTGCGACGCCGCTGTTCTTCGGCGCTGCTCGGCAAGTTGGCGCTTTCCCTGCTTAACCTTTCCGCCTTGGCGCTCAATCGCCTTGAACAGCGCATCCAGAATGCGGTGTTTGCGGTGGTCCGTTTCGGAGAAATAGCCAGGGTCATAAAGATTGCGCCTCCATGGATCGTGCTCACTGCGGGCTTGACGCTTTTTCTGTTCGTGCTCCGCGAGGCATGAGGCGATGACTGCGTGGGGTCTCAGAAGACGTTCGGGCACCGCAAGGGCGGATTCACTCGCACGGGCTTTTTCCGCCTGTTGCTTGACCTCCGGCGGGAGCTCGATGAGAGGCGCCGGCAACGGTGTCGGTCGAATGGTGATGGAGCGTGTATTGCTCGATTTCGGCAATGGCGTCTGTTTTGGTGCTTTGCCCACGGAATGTTTCGCCCAATAACCACTTACCAACGAGCAGTAATGTCCGCAGGAATGCCGTTCAGTGAGGAAACGCTCGCGCGCTTGGCCAGCGACCTCCGAAAATTCGCCTTTCGGATCAGGTTCGGGATCGGCCTACAAACGGAACCGATCGGGTACTGCGGCGTTGGGACTAGCCTTTGGCTGACACAAAAAAGTCGGAGCCGCGGGGCATGGCCCCTTGGGGCGCGCGAACAGGCGTGCCGTTCTGCCGGCTTTGATGCGGGCGATAAGCGCAACTGGCGCGGGGACCTCCCAATAAGAGGAACAATGATCATGTCGATTCGATCCAAACTTTTCGCAACGGTAACCTTGCCCGTCTTCGCCGTATCTTTCGCGATTCAGCCGGCGCTAGCCGAGAGCCTGAGGGCGCCGTTCCAGGTAGCGCAGGACGGGACCGACCAGCAGTCTCCCGAGGACTTGCTTCTGCTCAAGAAGCGCAAGAAGCAGCATGCCGCCGAGGAAGGGCAGACAGAACAGCAGCGACCGCAGGCCGAGGAGCCGCAGCGTCAGGTCGAAGAGCCGGTTCGCAAGAAGCGCAAACAGCAGGCCGAAGAGCAGCAGCCCGGCTCCGAGGAAAACGCACCGCGGCAGGCTGAAGAACTGCAAACGCCTGTGCGGAAGAAGAGGAAGCAGCACGCCGAAGAACAGCAGCCTGGCGTCGAGGAAAGCGCTCCGCAGCAGGCCGAAGAGCAACAAACTCCGTTGCGCAAGAAGCGCAAGCAGCAAGCTGAGGAACTACAGCCTGGCGTCGAGGAAGCGGCTCCACGGCAGGCTGAGGAGCAACAAAACCCTGTGCCCAAAAGGCGCAAGCAGCAGGCCCAAGACCAGCAGCCCACCGTAGAGGAAGGAACCCCGCAGCAGGCCGATGAACAGCAGGTACCGCTGCCCAAGAAGCGCAAACAGCAGGCGGAAGGACGGCAGCCCGCCGTAGAGGAAGGGACCCCAAAGAAGGCCGAGGAACAGCAGGTACCGCTGCCCAAGGAGCGCAAGCAGCACGCTGAAGGAAAGCAGCCCGAGGAGCAAAAGGCCCTCGAAGAGCGTGCTGCACCGACAGGCGAAACCATAACAGAGCAGCCGACACCGCAGACGGGCGAGGCGGGGCAGCAGCCGGTTCCAGGAGCCGAACAACCCGCAACGGCCGAGCAGCGCCAGGGTGAGGAACCTCAGGGCAAGCCCGCTCCGATCGTTGTCGACAAGCGCACGAAGGAAGAGAAGCGCAAGATCGCCCAGGATCCGGCGGCGACCGACGAAACCGTGGTGCTTCCGGTCGACAATGGCGCGGCTGTGCTCGACAGCGACAAGGACGCCGATAATTCCGGGGGCAACCAGGGGCGCGAGGCTCGGCGCAAGCAGCGCGAGGAGCTGCGCGTCCAGGATCAGAACATAGCGCCGCCGACCGACGACGCCGCGGCCCAGGCGGAGATTCCGGCCGAGGGGCGGCAGGCCGTTTCGCAGAGGATCGAGGCCGCGATCAAGGAAGAAGGGCGACGCGTCGAAGCGGCGCCAGTCTTCGCGGTCCCGGAGACGACGAACACCGTCATCAACAATACGGTGATCAACAACACGACGGTCAACAACACCAGGAACAATGATGTGACCGAGGTGCAACTGGTCGAGAGGGTCGGCGATCGCGTTGTCCTCGGCGTCGGCGACCAGATCTTCGTGCGTGGCGACGACCGTCCGCGTCTGCGCCACGATGCGCAGGAGGCCTACTACGACGAGCTTCCGCGCGGCCGCGTTCGTGAAACGATCGTCCGCCCGGGCGGGTATCGGATCGTTACCGTCTACGACCGTTACGGTGACATCTTGCAACGCTCGCGCGTCGACGGCGACGGCAACGAATATGTGCTGATGTACGCGCCGGAGTATCAGGAGGAACGGCGTCCGGCGATCGTCGACGTCGGTTACGAACTGCCGCCGATGCGCCTGACGATTCCGGTCGACGACTACATCGTCGATTACTCGGAAGAACCGGATCGGGACTACTACGAATTCCTGTCCGAGCCGCCGGTCGAACGCGTCGAGCGAGTCTACACGATCGATGAGGTCCGCAATTCGGCCCGCCTGCGTGACAAGGTCCGGCGCATCGATCTCGACACGATCCACTTCGCGACGGGGAGTGCCGAAGTCTCGATGTCGCAGGCAAAGACACTGCGAACGGTCGCCGACGCAATGCAGAAGATTCTCGACAAGGATCCCGGTGAAACCTTCTTCATCGAAGGGCACACGGACGCTGTCGGTTCTGATCGCTCGAACTTGGTCCTCTCCGATGAGCGTGCCGAATCCGTCGCAGTCCTCCTGACCGAAGTTTACGGCATCTCGGCGGAAAACCTAGTCACGCAAGGCTATGGTGAGCGCTTCCTGAAGATCCGCACGCAGGAACCCGAGGAGGAGAACCGCCGCGTGACCATCCGACGCGTGACGCCGCTGGTGCGCCCGGTCGCGCAGCGGTAACCGAAATCTGCATCGCCATGCGTCTGTTCAGATGGGTGGCGATGCATCATGCTGAGTTACTGCATCTTCTGCGTCCTTGCTGGCGACAAGCATTCGTGAATATGGGAAAATGCCGGCATATTAAGCCCGACGATATCGTGGCGCCCCAGGAGCCGTCATAGCTGTGGATCGAAAGCTCGCAGCCATCCTTTCAGCCGATGTTGCTGGCTTCAGTCGCCTTGCGGCGCTGGACGAGGAAGGTACGCTTGCCGCACTAAATGTGTGCCGCAACCGGATTACCGAAGTGGTGAAGGAGCATGGCGGCCGTATCTTCGGTACCGCCGGTGACGGTTTTGTCGCCGAGTTTCCAAGCGCTGTCCAGGCCGTCCGGTGCTCGGTCGAAATCCAGCGTCGTCTTTTCAAGGCCTCAGATGACCGCCTAACCGATCGCCGCCTGGAGTTCCGCATCGGCATCAACCTGGGTGACGTGGTCGTGGCGGGAGACGACCTGCTCGGCGACGGCGTCAATATCGCGGCGCGCGTGCAAGAGATCGCCGCACCGTCAGGCATCTGCATTTCCGCATCGGTGCGCGAGCATCTCGATGGGAAAGTGCCGTTCCCGCTGATCAGTCTCGGCGAGCGCAACTTGAAGAACATCCCGCGGCCAATTTTCGTCTTTCGGGTCGATTGGCAGGAAGAGACGTCTGTCGAAGGCGGCATCGCGTCCGCGTCATCACTTGCCGCCCGCCGTGGCAAGGATCAGCCATCGATCGTCGTCATGCCCTTCGACAACCTCAGCGGGCAAGACGATGAATACTTCGTGGACGGCGTTGTCGAGGAGATCACCGCGGCGCTCTCGTGCGTTCGGAATTTCTTTGTAATCGCGCGACAGTCCGCGTTCACCTACAAGGGACGCTTCGTCGACGTGCGCGAGGTCGGCAGGGAACTCGGCGTCAATTATGTGGTCGAGGGCACCGTTCGCCGAGGCGGCGACCGACTGCGCATTTCGGTGCAATTGGTCGATGCGGAGACAAGGACCCAGTTCTGGTCCGATCGCTACGAGGGCGCAATCGAAGATATGTTCGAATTCCAGGATCGGATCGCGGCGCAGGTGGCGGGCGCCATACACCCGGCGATCCGCGATGCCGAGATCGAACTGGCCAGGCGCAGGCCGCCGACAAGTCTCAGGGCCTATGATTTCGTCATGCGCGCCTACCCGAACCTCTGGGGTCGCCGCAAGGATACCAACAACCAAGCGATCGAACTGCTGCGGCAAGCGATCGCCGTCGATCCAAGCTATGGTCGCGCGCATGCACTTCTGGCTTGGTGCCACGCCTCGAACGCCTCCTACCTGTGGACCGAACAGCCGGAATACGAGCTGGAAAAGGCGCGCGCGGCGGTTGATGCTGTAGGCTCGATCAGCGACGATCCGACCGCCCTGACTGCCGCCGGTGCGGCATTGAGCATTTGCGGCGACCAGGAGCGCGCCACGACCTTTATCGAAAAAGCGCTTGCGCTTGATCCAAACAATGCCTGGGCATGGGCGCGCCTGGGCTGGCTTGCGATCTACAAGGACGAAGCCACTCTGGCAACGGAACGCTTCCAGCGAGGGATGACTCTGAGCCCAAGAGATCCGCTCGCATTCAACATGAGATTGGGGATGGCTTTTTCCTTGGCCATGGAAGGCGCTCTTTCACAAGCGATTGCGATAGCCCATGAGGTCGTCAACACCTATCCAGACGTCACATGGTCCTACCGTCATCTCGCCGCCTGGTCGGCGATGAACGGGGACTTGGAGACCGCCCGATGGGCTGCGGGGAAGCTATTGGCGGCCGAGCCAGGCTTTACCATCGACCGGTATCGAGCGCTTCCTTGGTTTCAAAGCATCCCGCGGTGGCAGGATCAAATGGCCGAGGGGTTGCGGAAAGCGGGAGTGCCTGAACACTGATGGCCATTCGAGGAGATGCGCAATGGCTGGAAAATGCGCAAAGCGCTCGGCCCCGTATGGGGGCTTGCCAGAGCGGTTCCCGGAACGGTCGACGAGGGCATCTGGATTGCTTGCCGGACCCGGATGGCGGGCCGGGCTGCTATATGCTCTTCGCTTGCGTCAAATTCCCGACCCGTCCAGTTCTTGGTCGTCATCGCCTTCCCAGGGTAAGGGCATCGAGGTGAGATTGAGATTGGCCGAAGGCATCGGCATCCAGCATTTCAGTTCCGGCTCGGCGTATTCGATGATGCGGCCGGGCGAGGAATCGGAGGCGCGCCAGCCTTCTCTACCGAACTGATCGCCATTCGACCAATATGCAAGGTCAACTTCCGCTATCCCCTGTTCGGACGGGCGGATCGTGACGAGGATCCGACTGCCGTTTTTCGGTGCGCTTGCCATGTGGCGCCAGCGGTCTGGCTCAGCCATCATTCGTCCTCCTCCTCGCTCCCGGTTGCAAGTTTCGCCGCGCCGTCGAAAACGGTCAACACAAACTTTGGGCAACCCACCGTCTATCGATTGGGGGTTCGATCCACGACATGCTGTACGAGCGTGGTCGCGGCGAGGTAGCGTCGCTCAGATATTAGCGGCGGCGGATCGCCGTAACCCCGTGAAATCCAATGCGTTCGGCAGCTTCCCGCACGCGTTCGGCCGTTTGGGCGCGCACCGGACCCCGCACATTCAGTATGCGGTCGACGGTGGAAACGCCGACGTCTGCGGCTTTGAAGCGTGGTCAGGAGAGTCGAGTGCGGATAGGCCCTAGCCGATTGTTCGCACGCTATCGGCCATCAGCTTGATGCCGAGTGCGCCCACCACAGCGCCAGCCACGCGGTCAATCCAGGTCTTCGAGCGCAGATAGACGACCCGCGGCGCACGTGACGAAAAACCAAGGGCGACAATCGCATACCACACGAACTCGTTGATGAAGAGCAGTGGCGGAAGCGCCAGCAGCATCCAGGTGGGTGTGGGAGACGGTAGCAGCGCAGCAAACATGGATGCATAGAAGATGGCCGTCTTCGGATTGGAAATCTGCACGAAAAGGCCCCGCAGCAGAGACTTCCACAGTGTACCTGGTTGATCTGCGGGCGCATCGGCAATCGCTATCGTCTGGGGAGCGGCACGCCAGATACCGACGCCGATCCAGACGAGGTACGCGCCACCGGCGAGCCTGAGCAGCATGCTGAGCCACTCCACTTGAAGGAGGATCGCTGTCAGGCCGGCGACTGCAATGCAAGCGAATAGAAAGCCGCCAATTCCCATGCCTACCGCTGCCATTAATCCGTCAGCGCGTGACCGGGCGATCGCGATACGCGACACCACAATAAAGCTTGGGCCAGGACTCATGGCTCCAAGAAGGAAGACGCCCAGGATGGTGACAAGAATTGCGAATTCATGCATGTCGCTTCCTCCCGAAAAATCCGGCACCGCGGTGCGCCAGCACTATGGCGACTGTTGCGTCGTTGCTCAATCGTCCGAGTGCTCAGTCCAACACGCGCAACCGACGCGTATCCTCATTTGGGGCGATTTGGCCGTTGCTCCATTCCCTCAGGCAAATTCTATTGTGGCCTGGGCTTCGTTGACCACCCAATCGATGAACACCTTGGCGAGCGGGGAATGGTCCCGGTTCTTTTGCGTGATGACGTAAAGCCCTTCGTCGCCGATTTTATGAAACCTTTGAGCGGGCGGACAAGCGCCCCTTGGGCAAGCTCTTCGCCAGCAGTGGTGTTGTCCCCCATCGCAATGCCAATTCCGCAGCGTGCCGCCGCGAGGTTCTGATTGAAATCTTCAAAACTCAGCCGGCGAACCGTGGCGGGTATCTCCTGGTCGTGGTGACGGAACCAGTCGTTCCAGTGGGTGGATCCGACGCCGTCGAGAAGGACGTGGCGGGTCAGGTCCCTGGTGCGTGTGATGTCGCCGTCCCGGTTGAGGAGGATTGGGCTGCAACGCGAGTTGCTTCCTCGGGGTCGTGTTCAAAAGCCGTTGTGCCAGTCGGGGTGTTCGAACCCGACCGCAAGTTCAGGTCAGGGTCCAACCCCAGGCCGGCGTCGACGAGTATCGTCTGGTCGCCGCTGCGAAGGAGGACCACGTTGCGCGACCAATCGAAAGCGTCTGACGGCAGGAACATATCGTTTAGCCACTCCGCCCGGACGGCCGGGTCGACGTTGTGGGCCAACATCGCGGTTGACAGCGACAGCACCCCAACGCTGACCACCAGCGCTCATCGAGCGTAATAACCGGGCTGATCGAGGTCTGCGAGAAGGCCGGGGCCGGAAGGCTGCCAGTCAAGCAATGTCCGGGTATGCGCGCTGGAAGCGGCCATGTCGGCGCCTGCCATCGTGGCGAACCAGCCGAAGTGTTCACGCGGCCGCGCCTCGACAGGGAGCTGGCGGCCGATTACAGCGGCGATTTCCTTGAACGGGACCGCCTCGTCGGCGACGGCGTGGTACACCGGTTCGAATGCGAGGAGGCGACCGTCCGCGTCTCGCTCGACGACGCCGCCCCGCTCTATCGCGACGCACCCGAAGCCCGGGAGGCAAAGGAAGCGGGCGATCCAATCTTCGAAAATTTCACGCTGGAAGTGCTTACACAGCACCGGTTCCGTCCGGCAATTGGCCGCGGATCTGATCATCACAACGATGACCACTGTCGGTAAGGAGTTTTCAGAAACGCCAAGGAGTTTGGCGGAGATAGAGGTCTACGCCGTCGCAATGGCCGACATGTTCTGCGCCTACATCAGCAGCATGGCTGACGGAGCTCGATCGTAGCGTTGGAAACGTCTCTGTGAAGTGGGCGGTGCCGCAGGCTGAGCCGACTGATCGATTAACTGGCCGCCGGTTCGATTGCGTGTCGCCGAGATACCCGTCCGCGCGCTGCAATCAGCCGTCCGACCAGAAGCGTTCCTTGTCAAAGGCCTTTTTCTGTTCGCCGAATTGGGAAGCCCCATTCGGTATGCGGTTTGCATCCTCAGCGCTTGCCACGGAGGACCCCAGGCTTGCCGGAAGGATCAGCTGCTCAAGTTCTTTAGCCGGCGCCAGCGCCCACTTGAAGAGCGCAGCGTCGCGAATTGACCACTCTGTCTTCGCGGACGGCGAGCCGGTGAGGCTGGATTCGGCTGCGCCCGGCGCCCGCATCGTGCCCGTGCCAAGTGCGAACTTGAACGACGAGGACGGAACGAATGCAGAGGTGTTTACCGGGAGCGCACGCTCGCTGGCGACCGTGCGGAGCGTCGGAAGCGGTGCTGTGATTGAAGCAAGGTCGAAGAACGGCGGTTCTTCGACAGCCTGCTTGAGGGTCTGGCGGTCGAGGGCTTCTTCCCCACGGCTCTTGCGCGTCGGAAGCATTGCGGTCAGCAGGGTATTGTCGAAGGGTGCCGCAGACTTGAATTTCGCTGGACCGGCACTGTTGGCGGCCACGATCGAGGTGGCCTTCACCCGTCGTTTGTAGTCGGCCATCGCTTGGTCATAACCTGGCAAGGCCCCGCCACTGGCAGGAAGATGAAGCGTCTGCCCCTTCGGGAATATGCGGGCCAGTTCCTGGCGCGACATCCGCGGCCACGCCCGCACCTTTCCGACGTCGAGATGCACGAAAGGCGATCCGGAGGTGGGGTAGTAGCCGACCCCTCCGACTTGCATCTGCATGGCGACCTCCCGCAACCGAGCGAGTTTCACACCTGGAATGTAGAAGTCCATCGCCTTTCCCAGCATGTGCTGGCTGTTCTTGGCGACCCCGGTACTGCGCGAGCGCCCGCGCAGCATGTTGTTGGTCGCGGGCGAGCGGTAAGCGGAGACGATGTTGATGTAGTCCTTAGCCCCGGCGCGCTGGTAGACTTCCCAGACTAGGTCGAGAAGACGCGGGTCCATGCGGGCAGGCTCGTTCCTTCGCCAGTCGCGCAGAAAGCGATTGATTTGTGCGAGCCCTTTCGGGTCGTATTTACCGTCCCGCTTGAAGGTGATCGTGGCACGCTCGCCGGTGTGGGTGAAGAAAAGTTTTAATGATCGAACTTCCGCCGAAGACGCGGTGGTGGTGAAGGCCATGGTGGACGCAGCGATGGCGGTGATCGCGCTCACACGCCCAAACCATCGCGCAATGCGCTGGACGCTTCTTCCTGCGACGCCACACGACACAGGCGCCGGATACACGGTTACTGGATACTCAGACACGGCGGGTTCCGATTCATTCGAGGTACAATCCACTGGCGGCAAAGACCGGCGGTTCGGCTCTTCGACGGAAATTATGGTCAACGAAGGATTAAGAACCCGTTGATGCTACCCCAGAGGCTTCATGTGAAGTATTCCTGTGACGAGCAGGTCCCCAAGACCTCGGCCTTCGTTGGCCAAATCGATCGGCCAAGGAGAGGCCACTTGTTTTCTCCGGTCCATACGTTAGCTCATACTGAGTGAACCGGTTGCACCGTGGTATCTGCGTAGCCTGGGTGTCCTATGAGAAGTACTTCAGACGTCATTGCCGAACTGAGCCAGGCCGAACGTGACGTTCACATGCTGACGGAGGGTGAAAAACTTCGCCTCCTCGTCCGGGCCTATGTCGCGGTCCAGGAAGGCTGGAAGATGCTCGGGCAGCCCGATCGACTGAAAGAGTCAGCCGAAACCATGGATATCATTCGGGCCGGGGGGATGCCGGTGCATCTCTACGATGATGAGATGCGGGCAATCCTCCAGGAGGCCGTCAAGGTCATCACGCAGATAGAGGCCGCCATGGAAGCGAAAAACAATCCGATGCCCGCACGTTACAAGTCTACGGAGCAAGAGTAGTAAACGCCCGGCGATACGGCCGAAGACCATAGGTCACGCTGCTCGCCGCCGTCCGTGCGTGGGACGTTCGCGAGACCAAGTTGCCATCGACTTCAGGAAAGAACGTCGTCGTCAGAGACAGGGAACGAAGATTCGATGGCCGCGCCAATGAAGGCTTTCCGCGATTGCCCAGGTTCTTCGCCGCGCTCCAGGGCAGCGGGGCAGCGGTTTCTTGGCCGGTCGTAGAACCATCCGCCCTGCGGCATTTCGCTGAGATACTGCAGGGCATCCTGTGGCCCGTTGATGGTGCGCTCGCCTTTCACACCAACCCTGACGGGGTGATCCCAAATGATCGCTTGCATTGCCGTTGTCTCCGGTTCGGCGCAGAACGCCTAGCCCGGAAATTTGTTCCTGGGTCGGGCAGAGAGTGGCACCAGCCAATTTTGATTGCTTGCGCCCTCAACCCAGTCATGGGCGATGTTTGAGCATTCCGGAAGCTGGCGCTTCTGGCACAATCTTGCGGGGCGGTGACCAAAATGGCACCGTGCACTGCGAGGAAAAATGACGATGGCCGACACACAAGCACTTTACCGCCTCTACGGCGTTCCGAGCTGGGGCTCCATTCTCGTCGAAGCGGCGCTGGTGCAAGCGCGGCTACCCTACACGTTCGAGAATGTCGCGGGGTTCGATGAGCCCGGCCCGGCCCGGGACCGTCTTGTCGCCGTCAACCCGCTCGCACAGGTGCCCGTGCTCATACTTCCCGATGGCACGGTGATGACGGAGAGCGCGGCCATTCTGCTTCATCTTGCGGAGACATACCCAGAAGCCGGACTTGCGCCACCGGTCGGGGACCCGCTTCGTCCTGCCTTTCTTCGTCGCCTGATCTGGCTCGTGACTGCCGTATATGGGACCTTCACCTACGCTGACTACCCCGAGCGTTGGGCACCGAGCGTGCCGGACGAGTTGCGCAGCCGGGTGCTAGGGCGCCGAATGGATCTGTGGCGCCAGTGGGAGGACGAGATCGCACCCGCGCCGTGGGCGCTCGGAGAGCGGTTCTCTGCCCTTGATATCTGGATCGCGGCGATGACGCGCTGGCGACCGGGGCGCGATTGGCTGGCGGCAAACTGCCCGAAGCTGCTCAGTATTGCCCGGCGTGTCGACGCGGATCCTGATCTTCGCGAGCTATGGGCGCGGAACTTCGGCGCGATATAATTAGCAAACCTGTCCCGCCGGGTGCGTATGTCTGCCGCTCCGGCGCCAGTCCCTGCTAGGCCACGTCGGCCATCAGCAAAGACACGGGAAGCACCGCTTCTTCCTTGACGGTCTTGGTGACGATGTAGGTGAGGTAGCGCGCGATGCCGAGTTCCCTATCGAGAAGTGTGTCGATCAGGCGCTGATAGGCGTCGATATTGGCGGCGACAATTTTCAGGATGTAGTCGACGCCGCCGCCGACCGACCAGCAGCAGACGATTTCCGGAATATCGCGGACGGCTCGTTCGAACCGGTCGAAGTCCGCCTGACGGTGGTTGGCGAGCGTCAGCTCGACCATCACGCTTGCAACCGGCGCGACACGCCGCAATGCTACGTGCGCATGGTAGCCGCTGATGATGCCGGCCTTTTCCAGCTTGCGCAGCCGCATCCAGCAGGGCGTGGGCGAAAGGCCCGCCTTTTCGGCGAGTGCGAGTTTGGTGATGCGTCCATCCCGCTGGATTGCATCGAGAATGCGCAGGTCGATCGCATCAAGCTTCATGGCAAACTCCCGCGCAACTCGTTTGTCTGCTCTTATTTAGCCTTGCCGAGCAATGCAGCCTTTTCTGCGTCCATTTCGGCGATGTCCTGGAACCGGTCGGCAATGCGGGCATGGGCACGGCCGCTGTCGGAGGCACCTATGGCGACGATGATTTCGTCCGGCCCCGGGGCGTCGGCGATCTGGAAGTTGGAAGTGAGAAAATGCGATCGTTTGCCGCTCTCGCTCTTGTGCATCATCGGCAGTGACAACAGCGCGCCCGGCGCATTGCGGGTGTTGGCGAATTCCAGGTAGTTGGTGCCGCCGATCGCCTCGCGAAAGGGATTGCCGAAACGCAGCGTGTGGATCATCGCCGAAGCATGTTCGATTTCACCGGCGATGCCGACGGCCGCCGCCTTGCCGCAAGCTTCGATCCGTTCCGGCTCCATTTGGCGCAGCAGTCGGTCCGTCATCTCGCGGCTGAGCTCGCTTGCAATGCGGATAATCTCCGGCCTGAGGTTTTCGACGAAGCCGCGGCCTGCCCAGGGATTCTGGATCACTGCCGCGACCACGACGATATTGACGGGACGCGGCGCCGCCTTGCCGCCCTCCACCAGCGTTTCTTCGAGGAAAGTGCAGATTTTTCGAATGCCGATCGTCATGGGATGCGCCGTTGCTGTTTGTTGGGATTGCTTCGCACCCTAGCCGGATCGTCGGGCGGCGCTTCCTACATTTCGTCGGAAGATGTGCGCTGCGGCTTCGCGGAAGCGGAGTAGACTTTGGCCTTCGCCGCGCGCATGGTTGGTTGATAGATGTCAAGAGGCGAGACGATTTGGATCAGAAGTCCCAGATACTGGCGCTCCGCGACGTCGCCAGTCAGATCAACAGCGGTGGCGATCTTCAGACGGCGCTGCAGCAGCTCATTGCGGCCGCCTGTCGCCATGCGAACTGGTCTCTGGGGTCGATCATGGGCATCGACGCGGCGCATGGTTACGCCCATGTCATCGTGCGCTACGATCCGACACTGATCGAGCGGCAGTTGCCCGACAAATGGGAGCTGGCGACCAGCCCTTCCCTGATCGCGCTGCAGCGAAACGAGCCCGTCTACATCCGTGACGCACGCGAATCCGCCGAGTTTCCAGGATATCGGAAGGAGGCTTTCGAGCGCGACTATCGTACGGTGCTCGTCATGCCGATGAACTGCAGGGATGCTGAGGGCCGACCGATGGTGCTGAGCGTCATTGCTCGCGAGGTCGCCGAGGTGTCGGAAGACGATCTCGCCTTTCTCGGCACGATCATCCACCTCGGTGCCATCGCCGTCGAACGGGAACATCGTCTCGAGGCGGAGAAGCGGTCGGCGCAGCGGCTGGAGCGCGCCCTGGAGGCACATACCTCGCTTCTGGAACATGTGTTGAGCGATGGGTCGGTCGCACCACTTTCGGCCATGGTCGGCACGATGCTGCCGAATCCGACGGTGGTCGTTGATTTCACCGCCAATCAGGTTGTCGCCGGCCGGCCGCCGAACGCACTCTACGACGAGGCCAGTTGGCACGAGGCGGCTTCCACCATTCTTAGCCGGCCGCTGATGAAGGCCGCCCGAGACGCTGTCGAGCGCGGGACGACCGATGCCGTGAACCTCTACCTCGATGACGGCACGCAACGGTTCAAGATAACGGCCCGTGTCGAAGCGCTGATGGTCGACAATCAACTGGTCGGGGCGCTCATCATCTTCCCGACGACGCGCGAGTTCAGCGATCTCGATCTCATGATGCTCGACAGCGCCAAGTTTGCGCTGAGCGTGCAGATGATGCGAAGCTTCATCCGGTTTCGCTTCGAGACCAGGACGCAGACCGAACTCTTCTTCGAGATCGTGGAGGCGCGGTGGCGCAATGCCGGCGATGTTGCCCAGCGCGCCCAGCGGCTCGGCCTGAGTTTTTCCGTGCCTCAGCAGATGATCGTCGTCGATTTTCCGGATAAGACGAAGGCATTTGGCGGCGCTTCCGTCGATGTGGAGCACACGCTGTCGCGTGTCATGCAGCAGGCATCCGTTCAGGCGAACCTGATTGCCGTCGAGGGCGGCGTCGTCTGCCTCGTTCCCCACGATACGGGTAAGCGGCAGGAGCGCACGACAAAGCTCGCCCGCCGTATCGCCGAGGAACTCGGCCGTTACTTCGACGAGGCACCGATCGTCGTCGCCAGCAACCGGTGTGCCGCGCTGTCGGATTATCCGCAGGCCTGGGAACGCTGCGCCCGAATGATCCGCATCGGCCGCTCCTTTGGTCTGACTGGCGCGGTCTCCGCACAGGATTTCGGCCCGCTGCCGATGCTGGTCGCTGCCTGCGAGGCCGGCGACGTGCGCGGTTTCGTGCAGGAGAGTGTTGGGGCGATCGCCGATCACGACCGGGACAACGGAACCCCCTACCTCGAAACGCTGTCGATCTACTTGCAGGAGGGGTGCCGCAGCCAGGCTTGTGCCGACGCGATGGGCCTGCATGTGACGACGCTGCGCTATCGGCTGGCGCGCATCCAGGAGCTGTTTGGCGTGGATGTCGAAACGCCGGAAAAGCGCTTTGCCGTCGAACTCGCGATCCGCCTGCACGGTGTCATCGACAACCGTTCCACCCTCCGCAGCTAGATTTTCCTCGTCCGTCGGGAGCCGTCTTGCGACCACGTCGCCACCCCTTTTCGTGGCCTTCAATCGCCTCCTAGGGTTCGATGCAGAAGTTCTTCGCCCACTCCTGTGAAGCGACGGAAGAACGACCGCCGTGACGGCATTAGCCTCCAATCAACCTGATGGTGAGGAGGCAAGAAGCGCATGGTTGAGACTGCAGCATCGACGGACGTGCCGATTGATCCGATTGCGCTTCGCCGCGCCTTCGGTACGTTCGTGACCGGTGTCACCGTCATCACCACCCGCGACGATGACGGCACGCCGCGTGGAATGACTGCGAACTCCTTCACCTCGGTTTCGCTCGATCCTCCGCTACTTCTGGTCTGCGTTGCGAAGTCGGCTTCGAGCTATCCTGCCTTCACCAATGCAGGGTGTTTTGCGGTCAACATCCTCCATGAAGGACAGGTCGACGTCTCCGGAACCTTTGCCTCAAAATCTCCGGACAAGTTTCAGTCGGTGACCCACGATCACATCCACACGGGCGCGCCGGTCCTGACCGACAGCCTGACCTGGTTCGACTGCACGACTTTCAGCACTGTTGATGCCGGCGATCATGCGATCCTGATCGGCCAAGTTCGGGCCTTTGGTACCAGTCCGACCGCACCGCTCGGCTTTTGCCGCGGCCGCTATGCCAGCGTTAAGGACCCGTTGCCGAATGGCTGGCTCGCGTCGCATGGCATGATCATCGGCTATCTGATCGAAGCGGGTGACGGCCTGCTTCTGCGTTCGGACGGCAAGGGCGGCTGGGTTTTGCCGTCTGCGCGGAGACGCAAGGCGGACAGCCAGCTCGTCATCGACGGTGGCGACGCGCTGCGGCTCGTCCCGGACGAGACCTTCCTCTATTCGGTCTTCGATGTCGCAGACAGCGACCCGGGCTATCTCGTCTATCGCGCCCGACTGGCGGGCGAGGGCGGCGCCGGCACCAGGCTGCCAGCGGATCTGCGCTTCTTCCCGCTCGACGATCTTCCCGACGATGCGATCGCGACGCACGAATTGCGATCCATGTTGCGGCGCTACGTACGCGAGAGGCAGGCGGGCCGCTTCGGCATCTACATGGATTCCGACGACGGCGGCCGTATCGCGATGATCGACGGCGAAGCCCGTACCTGGCTTCAGACCTCCCAAGACCAAGGACAATGATATGAAGACGACGGTCAGTTCCATTGAAGGTTCGCGCCAGCTCCTGTTCATCAACGGACAGTGCGTGGCGCCGAAGAACGGCAATTACATCGCGAGTTTCGACCCGACGACGGGGGAGTGCTGGTATCATCTTGCCGAAGCGGATGCGGACGATGTCGAGGCCGCCGTGGCCGCTGCTAATGCCGCCTTTCGCGATCCGGCCTGGCGCCGCATGACGCAGACCGATCGCGGTGCGCTGATGCGCCGGCTTGCCGAACTCGTTCGCGCCAACGCCGACACGCTCGCGGAAATCGAGACGCGCGACAATGGCAAGCTGCTGAAGGAAACCCGGGCGCAGATGCGCTCCATGCCCGACAGCTACCACTATTTCGCGGGCATGGCCGACAAATTGCAGGGCGAGACGATCCCGATCAATCGTCTCGATACGCTGAACTTCAATTTGCGCGAACCCTTGGGCGTCGTCGGCATGATCACGCCGTGGAATTCGCCGCTGATGCTTCTGACCGGCACGCTGGCGCCTTGCCTCGCAATCGGCAATACGGTCGTCATCAAGCCTTCGGAGCATGCGACCGCCTCGACGCTGGCGCTTGTGGAGCTGATCCACGAGGCGGGCTTTCCCGCCGGCGTCGTCAATGTCGTGACCGGTACCGGCCAGAGTGCCGGCGAGGCGCTGACACGTCATCCCGGAATTGCGAAATACGTCTTCACCGGCAGCACGGCCACGGGCCGGCGCATCGCCGGCAACGCCGCTGAGAACCTTGTCCCTTGCTCGATGGAGCTCGGCGGCAAGTCGCCTCATGTCGTTTTTGGCGATGTCGATATCGAACATGCGGTCAACGGCGTCGTCTCCGGTGTCTTTGCTGCCGCCGGCCAGACCTGTGTCGCAGGCTCGCGCTGTTTTGTGGAAGCGCGCATCTACGATCGCTTCATTGAGGCGCTCGTCGCGAGGACAGAACGCATCCGCGTCGGCCTCCCGACGGCCGACGACACCGACATCGGTCCGCTCGCGCTCGCTGATCAGCTTTCAAAAGTCGAATCCTACGTGGCCTCCGGCATCAAGGAAGGGGCGCGCATCGCCGCCGGCGGCCGGCGGCCGCAGCGGCAAGGGCTTTCGTCGGGGGGCTGGTACTTCGAACCGACCGTGATGGTCGACGCCGAAAACGACATGACCTTCATGCGCGACGAACTCTTCGGCCCGGTGGTCGGCGTCATGCCGTTTCGCGACGAGGAAGAGATGATCCGCCTCGCCAACGACACGCGCTATGGCCTGGCCTCCGGCATCTGGACCAAGGACATCGATCGGGCGCTGCGGTTCGCCAACCGGATCGATGCCGGGACCGTCTGGGTCAACACCTACCGCTCCGCCTCTTTCATGTCCGCCAACGGTGGCTTCAAGGAAAGCGGCTACGGCCGGCGCGGCGGCTTCGAGGTCATGCACGAGTTCTCGCGATTGAAGAACGTCATCGTCGACTACTCCGGCGCGATGCAGGACCCCTTCGTCATCCGCCTGAAATGACAGCAAAAGCACGGGCACAGGAAAGGCAGAAAACATGAAGTTCGCAGTCTCCCTCACGATGGAACGCTTCTCCCCCGATATTCCGATGGAGCAGGTGAAGAGCAACTTGCTGCAACTCGCGCGGCTTGCCGACGAAGGCGGCTTCGAAACGCTGTGGACTGCCGAGCACCACACGCTGGAATGCACGATCTCCCCCAATCCGTTCCAGACACTGGTCTGGCTTGCCCAGCACACGGATCGCATCCGGCTCGGCACCTCCACCCTGGTCGCGCCCTACTGGAACCCGATCCGGCTCGCCGGCGAGTCCGCGCTCTGCGATCACCTGACGAACGGGCGCCTGGAGTTCGGCATCGCGCGCGGCTCCTACCAGTACGAGTTCGACCGCATGGCAGGCGGCATGCCGCAGCAGGAAGGTGTGGCCTACATGAAGGAAATCGTGCCGGCCGTGAAGAAGCTCTGGTCCGGCGACTATGCCCATGAGGGGCAATACTGGAATTTTCCGATCACGGCTGCCGTGCCGAAGCCGCTGCAGCAGCCCCATCCGCCGATCTGGGTGGCGGCGCGCGATCCCGGCACCTTCGACTGGGCGATCGCGAACGGCGCCAGCATCCTGTCGACACCGCTCTCCGCTCCGGAGGCCGAGATCCACGTGCTCTCCGAGAAGTTTCGCAAGGCGGTTGCCGATCATCCCGAGGTACGGCGTCCGCGCTTCATGATGCAGCGACGCACCTGCGTCTACGACCGGCCGGATGGCTGGGAGCGCGCGGTCAAGCACAGCATCGACTACGGCCGCGCCTTCGAAAACCTCATGCAGAACATCGGGACCGTACGCGAGGGGTTCCCCGAAGCGGTGCCCTATGAGGCGGTCAAGGGCAAAGACAATTACAACCCGGAAAACATCCGCAAGAATCTGATGTTCGGTACGCCGGACGAAGCGATCGAGAAGCTGCTGGTCTATGAGGCCGCCGGCGTGGACCAGTACTGCCTGGGTCTGACCTTCAATCTGCCGTTCGAGCTGCAGAAGCGGACGCTGGAATTGTTCGTCAGGGAAATCATGCCCTTCTTCGCCGCCCGTGAGATGGAACAGAAGCGCGTTGCGGTGGGTGGCTGACGATGGCAGGGGCTCAGCGCCATACCATTGGAGAGGTGACGCTCAACTGCCGCATCGAGGGTGACGGCGAGCCGCTCGTCTGTATCCACGGCGTCGGCTCCTATCTCGAGGCATGGTCGGGCGTGGTCGAACGCCTGAAGGATCGGTTCACGATCCTGACATTCGACCTTCGCGGGCATGGCCGGTCCAGCCGGGTCAAGGGGCGGTACGAGATCGATGATTTCGTCAACGAGACGCTGGCTCTCGCCGATGCGGCGGGTTTCCCCACCTTCCACCTTGCGGGCTTTTCGCTGGGCGGGCTGATCGCCCAGCGTCTCGCCCTGACCCATCTGGGTCGTCTGCGCCGGCTGGCGCTCTTGTCGACGGTCGCCGGCCGCACGCCGGCCGAACGTGAGCGGGTTCTCGAACGCCTGGCGGCGCTCAGAGCCGGCACGCCCGCCGATCATCACAACGCCTCACTGTCGCGCTGGCTGACGGAAGACTTCCAGGCGCGCCACCCGGACGTGGTCGAAAGGCTAAGGGCGCGGGACGCCGAAAACGATCCCGACTGCTACGCGGCCGCCTATCGCGTGTTGGCGGAAACGGATTTCGGCGGTTTTCTCGACCAGATCCGCTGCCCGACGCTGATCGCCACCGGCGAGGACGACGCCGGCTCCAACCCACGTATGGCGCGCTACATGCATGAGCGCATTCCCGGTTCGCAGCTTCGCATCCTGCCGGGTCTGCGCCACTCCATCCTCATCGAGGCGCCAGACGTTGTTGCATCGCTGATGGGCGAGTTTTTGTGCCAGGGGGAGACGGTTGATGGATGAGGCTTTGCAGGCAAGGGGAGAGGCTGTCCGGCGCAGGGTGCTCGGCGACGACTATGTCGATCGCGCGGTCGGTAGCAGCGATGCCTTCTCGCGTCCGTTCCAGGATCTGTTGAACGAATATTGCTGGGGCATCGTCTGGACGGACGAGGGCCTCGATCTGAAGAGCCGCAGCCTGCTCAACCTCGGAATGCTCGCGGCGCTCAACCGAATGCATGAGTTCGGCATCCATTTTCGTGGGGCGATCCGCAACGGTCTAACCGATGACGAGCTTCGCGCGGCACTCGTGCAGATCGCGATCTACTGCGGCATTCCCGGGGGTGTCGAAGCCTTCCGTGTCGCGCGGAGCGTCCGCGACGAGATGGCTCAGAAAGGAGAGCGCTGATTTCCACGGTTTCTAGGAAAGGGCCGCGCCGCGCTACCTCGTATCGCTGGAAGACGGAAGGCCGCCTGAGAACAGAAGATCAACCCGATGGCAGGAAGAGGACCCTGTCAAAAACAGAACGACAAAAGGGAACGACAGCATGAACACATTCGCAAAACTCACCGCGGCGGCATCGCTCGCTCTGTCGCTCGCGACCGTTCCGGCTCACGCCGGTGCCGTGCTCGACCACGTGCTCGATGCAAAGACACTGAAGGTAGCGACCGACGCCAACTGGGCGCCGCAGTCCTTCATGAACGAGAAGAACGAGATGGACGGCTTCGACGTCGATGTCGCCAAGGAAATTGCCAAGCGGCTGGGTGTCGGCGTTGAGTTCGTCACGCCCGGTTGGGACATCATCACTGCCGGCAACTGGCAGGGACGCTGGGACATGCATGTCGGCTCGATGACGCCGACCAAGGAACGCGCCAAGGTCTTCGATTTCCCGGCGGTTTACTACTATACCCCGGCTGCCGTGGCCGTTCACAAGGACAGCCCTACGGTCGGTTTGATCGATCTGGACGGCAAGGTTGTCGGCGCCACGGCTACGTCGACCTTCGAAGCCTACGCCAAACAGGATCTGACACTCGATGCCGCCGGCGCGCCTGCCTTCGAATACACGTTCAAGCCGAAGGAAGTGAAATCCTACGCGAACTCGACGACCGCCTTCGACGACCTGCGGCTCGGTGACGGTGTCCGCCTCGATGCGGTCGTGTCGTCGCTGCCCAGCATCCGCGACGCGATCAAGGCCGGTTATCCGATCAAGCAGGTTGGCGACCCGGTCTTCTACGAGCCGCTCGCTGTCGCCGTCGAACACGGTGACAAGGAACTGAGCGACAAGATCGCCGAAGTGATCAAGGCGATGCAGGGCGATGGCACGCTGAGCAAGCTCTCGGAAAAGTGGTACGGCGTCGACTACACCATCGTGAAGTAAGGCAGCCCATATCTGGCGGTCCGGGAGACCGGACCGTCCTTTGTCCAAAGGGACCAAAGATGCTTTATCCGGATACTGTTGAGTCCGAAATACTTGTCCACAAGCCGTGGTTCGTGGCCAGTATTTTCGCCACCGTCCTCATTGCCTTTACGGCTTTCGGCCTGACCGGCACGACGATGGGCGAACTGATGCGCCCGGTGATCGGCGAGCCGCTCGAAAGCGGGTTCTACGGTCGTTTTGCGACCGCATTCGTCGTGGCAGTGCTCTTCTGCCTCAACATCGTCCTGATCGGTTTTGCGAGCCTCAGGGTCCAGATCGCCGTCGTCTGGCTGGAGTTGCTAGCGCTGTTCCTCGCCTTCTTCCAGACCTTCAATCTCAGCCTGCCATTTATCGAGGAGAAGTTGCCGTTCCTCATCACGCAGGGGCTAGTGACGACGGTCTACGTTTCAGCGATCTCGATTGTGATTGCATCGGCGATCGCCATCCTCGGCGCTGTGGCCAAGCTCTCGAGCAACGGCTTCGCCTATGCGATTGCCAGCTTCTACACGTCATTCTTTCGCGGCCTTCCGCTCTTGATGCAGGTTTATCTGATCTATCTCGGCCTGCCGCAGCTCGGCTTCATCATCGACGCGGTGCCGGCCGGCATTCTGGCACTTTCGCTCTGCTACGGCGCATACATGACGGAGATCTTCCGCTCCGGCATCCAGAGTATCGACCGCGGCCAGTGGGAGGCATCGCGCTCCATCGGTTTCGGCTTCGGGCTGACGATGCGCAAGGTCATTCTGCCACAGGCGCTGCCGGTCATCATCCCGCCGACCGGCAACCAGTTCATCTCGATGCTAAAGGATAGCTCGCTGGTCTCCGTCATCGGTGTCTGGGAACTGATGTTTCTCGCCCGCACACTGGGCCAGAAGACTTTCCAGCACATGGAAATGCTCATATCCGCCGCCATGCTCTACTGGACCCTGTCCATCGCTCTCGAGTTGATCCAGTCCCGCATCGAACGTCACTATGCCAGGAGCAAGGTCAGATGAGTGCCGAGACCATCATCGACGCCAGAAACGTTTCCAAATGGTACGGCGCCTTCCAGGTGCTGACGGATATCAACCTGACCGTTCGCAAAGGCGAGCGCATCGTCATTTGCGGCCCGTCCGGCTCCGGCAAGTCGACGTTGATCCGTTGTTTCAACCGCCTGGAGGCGCACCAGGAAGGTGAGATCGTCGTCAACGGCATCAACCTGCATGCCAAGATGCGCAATGTCTCGGACGTGCGGCGCAATGTCGGAATGGTGTTCCAGCATTTCAATCTGTTTCCGCACATGACCGTCCTGATGAACTGCATGGTGGGGCCGATGTGGATCAACGGCGTATCGGAAGCGGAGGCGAGGGCAAGAGCGCTTACATTCCTGGAGCGGGTACGAATTCCGGAACAGGCCAATAAGTTCCCCATCCAGCTTTCTGGAGGCCAACAGCAGCGCGTGGCGATCGCTCGATCGCTCTGTATGCAGCCGGCAGTGATGCTGTTTGACGAACCGACATCCGCGCTCGATCCGGAGATGGTGTCCGAGGTCCTGGACACCATGACCAGCCTGGCGAAGGACGGCATGACGATGGTCTGCGTCACGCACGAGATGGGGTTTGCGCGGGCGGTCGCCGACCGTGTGATCTTCATGAACTCCGGACAGATAGTTGAGGAAGCAAACCCGGACGAATTTTTCACCAATCCGAGGCACGAGCGGACGAAGCTGTTCCTCAGCCAGATACTGAAGCACTAGCACGGTATCTCGTCGTCTTCAGGCTTCAAGATTGCCTTTGGGGTCGCCTGGAGCATGGAAGACTCGATCAACGTGTTGTCGGATGCTGTAGCGCTAACCGGATCGCTCGCCGCATTGATTGACACGATAAGCCCCGTCGGCGTTGAGTGAGGCGAGGGCCGTTCGGTGATTTGCGAATTCGGCCACCTGGTTACTTCGAAGCGAGCGGGCGGGAAAGCGGGAGGACAGCAGTGTCATATATGGATGACTTGGACGTCGCCGATGCGGCTTTGTTGATCATGCACTATCAGGCCGACGTCTTTTCGATCCTGGCAAACGATGTTCCAACGGATCTCCTCGATCGCACCAATTCACTGATTGCGCGGTGGCGTGAAACTGAGAACCCGACGATCTTCGCGAATTTCGCGATCGACTATGAGACACCCTGTGAAAACAATATGTTGATCAGCAACATCATGAAGACAGGTTACTTTCGTGACCCGGCGCCCGTAACTGGGCTCGATGTAGCCGAAAGCGACTGGCGATACGCATGTCCGCGCGCCAACGTGTTTCATGGCACCACTTTGCACCAAGACCTGCAGGCAAAAGGCATCAAGACGCTGGTCATGGCTGGGATAGCGACCAGCGGCGTCCTCTTTTCCAGCGTCGGGTGGTCAAGCGATGCAGATTATAAAATCTACATCGTCCGTGACTGCTGTTTTGATCCCGACACGGTTGCGCACGACGCACTTTTCCGGACGAGCTTCGCCACACGGGCTTCCATTGTTTAGATCGCCGCTGATTTCACCTCCGCCCGATCAGCCTCTAACGCAAACGATGTCCATGCTTGGCGTGGTTCTTGCCTCGTAGGCCGAGGACCCCCGTACCTTGCGCGGCGTTCGGTACCGGTCCGATGAGCGAGACCGCGGGGCTATCTCACGGCCGTCTTTATCTTGGCTATCCCTTCCAGCGTTCGATGGACGGGGCATTTGTCGGCAATTTCGACGATTTTGGCGCGAACCTCATCCGACACCTCGCTGTCGACTGATATGACCCGCTCGAACCGGTCGATCTTTCCGCCATCGGCGCTTTCGGATGCAGCGCATTCTTCGCAATCCCTCGCGTGGATCTTGGAATGCGAGACTTCCACCTTGATGCGCCCCAGCGCCAGCTTCTTGTGGTCGGCGTAAAGACGCAGCGTCATCGAGGTGCAAGCCGCGAGTCCGATCGAGAGAAAGTCATAGGGCGATGGACCGGAATCCAGCCCGCCTGCACTTTGTGGCTCATCGGCAAAAAGGCGATGGCTGCCGGCCTGGACCGAGTTCTGAAATTTGCCTTCTCCCGTTTCCATTACGCGAACCTGTTCCATCGGTCTCGCGCCGTGTGGCGGATCAGCCACGAGATAGCGGCCCAGCCATTCCGCAATGATCCGGGCGGCGAAGGCGGCGTCGGCAGGATCGGTTAGCAGATGGTCGGCCTTGTCCAGCGAGACAAAGCTTTTGGGGTGTTTTGCCGCGTGGAAGATGTCGCTCGCATTCTCGATACCGACCGTTTGATCCAGCGGGGCATGAAGAATGAGAAGGGGCTTTTTCAGCGTCGCCGCAGCATCCAGGACGCGATGCGCGCGGGCGTCTTCGACGAATTGTTTTCTGATCAGGAACTTGCGCCCGGCAAGATCTACCTCGGCGGCACCGCTATCCTCGATGTCCTTGAGGCTCGTCCCGAAGTTCTTCAGGACATGGCCGACATCGGCCGGCGCCCCGATCGTCGCCACCGCGCGGACCTCTGGAATGTCTCTGGCGACGGCGAGAACTGCGGCGCCGCCGAGGGAATGGCCGATTAACAGTGACGGTGCCTCGAAGTGTCGGCGCAGATAGTCTGCAGCCGAAAGCAGGTCGGCAACGTTGGAGGAGAAATTGGTTGAGGCGAATTCACCTTCGCTCGATCCCAAACCTGTAAAATCAAAGCGGAGGACCGCGATCCCTTCACGCGCAAGTTCGGCCGCGATGTGACGCGCCGCTGCCAGATCCTTGGAGCAGGTGAAGCAGTGGACGAAAATCGCGTAGGCCCGCACGGGACCGTTGGGAAAATCGAGACGAGCGCCGAGGGTTGCACCGGAATGTCCAGCAAATTCAAGTCGTTGAGTGTTGAAATTCATGGCGATGCTCCTTTGGGGAGAACAAGCATTTGCCTCTAATCTTCAATGGCATCGCATACGACGCCACTTCGCCGGACTTATTTCGACGGTCTGGCTGAAAGCCCTGGTAAAATGAGCCTGGTCGGAAAACCCTAGGACAAGTGCGATCTGAGCAACAGACTATTCGGTGCTCATCAGGTATTCCTTCGCCTTCGAAATGCGCCTCTGCATCAGCCACTGATGCGCCGACATGTCGGTGGATTGGCGAAACGCGCTGCTGAGGCAGGACCGCGACAGACCCGTAGGCTGACGATCTTCGCGCCATCGAAGGCCGGTCCGAAAGGGCTACGGCGTTGGAATGCTGCGGTTCTATGGCGCCCAGCCATGCTCCTGCCTCCCGCGTCTCGATAACCAGGACGAGCCTGCGTTCATGTCTTATTGACGCGAAATCAGGAGCCTAGGTCAAGAAGGCGAGCTTGAGGGCGTATCAATGACGCCGTGCCCGCTATATGCATGGGCATGCGGGCAGTGCTGAGTGGGCTTGTTCAGGATGGGATCAGGATGGACGACAACAAAATCATCAAGTTTGAACGACCGAAGCCAAAGAAGGAGGCCAAGCCGGTCAGTCCAACGCAGCGAAAGGCGTTGATTTGGCTGGCACTGGTAGCCGCGTTGATCGGGGTTTGGTCATACTACCAGTTTGTCGCGCCGCCGAGCTTGCCTGGGCACTAGGGCCGATTTGTCTTTGACTCCGGCGATGCCTGGATTAGCGTTGTTTTCCCGATCGACCTGCGCTCCACGGCGTGCTGATTCTGGCGCTTTCCCTTGAGAGGAACGGCAGCGGAGGATGCCGCAACCTGGGCGGCCAGCGTGGAAGCGACCGGTCTTTTCCAAAAATCCTCGCCGCTTTTCGATAGCAATCTGCTCGCGATAGAGGCGGCCGCCAATGGACAAGGCGTGGTGGTCGTGCCGCAGTTTTCGGTCGAGGCAGACATTGCCAACGGTACACTCGTTGCCCCGCTCGCTTCGGATGTCATGCAGCCGGGCGGATGGTATCTCGTGCATCTGGAGCAGCGCGCGCGAGAAGGCGATCAGCAAGTTCTTGCAGTGGATCCAAAGCCAAGTGTGATGGCGACGCGCGGCCGGGAGGGCGCGCAACCATGCTCGCTCTCACGCACGCCTCGACACTCTCGTCAGGTATCGTCGGCACTAGTCTTGGCCGGTCGGAAGGCCTTTGAAATGCCTGACCTTTTCGTCAATCTGCACCCACTTGTGCTTCGATTGTTCGAACACCGACAGGGCAGGTGGCGCGAAGGTCGGGTCGGCAAATGAGCCGACCGCCACCCCGATCCAGGATTGTGCGGCCTCGGCCTTCCAAAAGACGGTAGAACCGCATGTTGGGCAAAAATACATTCGCACCTTGCCTCCGCTGTCGCCCGTGCGAACGAATTCCGTAGACGCTCCGGAAATCTCGATGCAGTCGACAGAGTAGAACGCATTGGCGCTGAATGGCGCGCCAGTTCTTCGCTGACAAGCCAAACAGTGACACAGCGCGGTCAATTGCGGCAGTTCGCCAATCGTCAGTCTAAGAGCGCCACAGGTGCATTGGGCAGTGGCCATGGAAAGTCCTCCCGCTTGCGTGGTGAAAATACGTTGGAGGGGCGAAGGGCAGATCCGAGCCACAGATCCTTGCGGCAGAGAACGCGAAGAGGCTGCGGCCTGATATAATTTCAGGCGCGCCAAAATGACTAAGTAGTGCGCGACATTCCACGGTCTAGAGGAAAACTATACGAGGACGTATGGACGGTTCTTCGAGGTTATCTGCGCATGGACAGCGAACCGTTCATCACTACTCAGGGGTCCCAGAGTTCAACAGAATTGCCTTCAGGATCGTGAATGCGCGCAAGCCGGCAGGCGCGTATTTGCAACTCGAACGTCGAGCTTTAATGCGATGGTTGTGCTGAGGGCAACGCGCACCGGCGCGCCCGCTATCGGTTCCAGCCACCCAGCCTGTCGTGAAGCACTGCTATGTCTTCGCGCAGGAAAGGAGGGCAATCCCTGTCGATCTGCTCCTGGTAGGTTCGGGCATATTCGTGACCCGAATAGACGGCGGCGGCGATCAGGCCGGGCGCCAGACAGTCGCCTAGCCGGACAACAGTCTTGATCCCCGCATCGGCCCATTCCGCTTCCCGTGCTTTCAGGTCATGCCACAAGGTTTCATCGGGCAGCCGAGCCGTGATCGGGACAAGTGTGACGCAGTCGATCTGCCGCGTCTTTCCACTATAGACGCAGGAAAGCTCAAGCCGGTCCTTCGTGCGCCCGGCAAGCGCCATGGCAGGAATGATATCCACGCCGAGTTCGATGAGACGTCTTTGAACCCGTCCCTGTTCCAGCGTGTTCTTGCTCCACGGCGAAACCTGGGCTTCGGGCGTCACGAATGTCACGGCCCGGCCAGCCCTGGCCAGCATTTCAGCAAGCACGCTGCCCATATAGAAGCAATCGTCATCGAAGATTACGACCGGACCGTCGACGGACACGGCCGCGGCGCCGTCGACAAGAAGGGCGTCGGGCGAAACGAGGGCGCCTTCGGAAAGGAATTCGAGGGGCAGGCGGTGGGTGCGGCCGGCGCCGTCGCATCGCCAGTTCGCGCCGGTGGCAATTGCGACATGAGGCATGCCGTACTGAAGAACGTCGTCGGCGCTCAGCGGGCTGTGCAGGTAGAGTTGGGCATTCACCTGCGTGCCCAATTGCCCGATGCGCCAGTCGCGTACGCGGCCCCAGGTCGCAAGCCCTGGCAGGCGGCATTCGCGCGCGACCCGTCCGCCCCATTCTCCGCCCGCCTCGGCGAGTACGACGTCGACGCCGCGTTGGGCAAGAGCACGCGCCGCCTCGAGACCCGCCGGGCCGCCACCGATGATGAGCGCCGGCTCGGGCGCCAGCGACGTTGCAATAATCTCGGGGTGCCAGCCTTTGCGCCACTCTTCGCCGATTGTCGGATTCTGCGTACAGCGCATCGGCACGTTGGTATTGTCGCCGGAAGTGCAAATGTTGCAGCCGATACATTCGCGGATGTCGTCGATGCGTCCTTCCTCGATTTTCTTCGGCAGATAGGGATCGGCGATCGACGGGCGTGCCGCGCCGATGAAGTCGAGAATACCCTGGCGGATCACCCGCACCATGCTGTCCGGTGAGGTATAGCGCCCAACGCCGACCACCGGCTTGGTCGTGACGGATTTGACGAAGCGGATATAGGGCTCCTGGTAGCCTTCTTCGGAGAAGCGGGCCGTCTGACTGTCGTTGGACCAGTCGGAAAGGTTGACGTCCCATAGGTCGGGAAGATCGGCGAGCGCCGAGATGATGTCCTTGCCTTCTCCTTCGCTGGTAATACCGGATGGGCCCATCAGTTCGTCGACTGCGAGGCGTACGGCGAGTGCACAGGTATCGCCGATCGCCTCGCGGGTATCCTCCAGAATCTCCCGGAAAAGCCGCAGCCGGTTTTCGAAGGAGCCGCCATATTCGTCGCTGCGATCATTGTGGCGGCGCGACAGGAAGTGCTGCAGCACGCTCATGTCGTGGCCGGCATAGACATAGATGATGTCGAAACCGGCTCTCTTGGCACGCAACGCGGCATTGCGATACCAGCGGCGCATGTCAGCGATGTCGGCCTTGTCCATCGCTCGCGCCTGGACGGGGTCGAGGCTGTCGCTGATGGCATGCGACGGGGCAAGCGGGATCATGCGGCTGAAGCGGTTGGCGACATGCAGGCCATTATGCACGAGCTGGATGGCCGCCAGGCTGCCATGGTGATGGATGCGCTCGGTGACGGCCGAGAGCGCCGGCAGGTCGCCCTCGTCCCAAAGACGCGCTTCGTTGGCCGGCGTCAGGTCCGAGGTTGGATGGATTTCCGCTTCCTGGGTCGAGACGACCGCCCACCCACCTTCGGCTTTCATGCCGCGCAGGTGGGCCTCTGCGTTGGGATAACGGTATCCCATGCCGGAACAGTGCGGGACCTGGTAGAAGCGGTTACGCGCCGTGACCGGGCCGATCTTGACGGGTTCGAAGAGAATATCGAAGCGGGACATCGCTACTACCAGGATTAGAGATTTGATTGAGGCGGCCGAGGCCGCCGAAGCCCAGAATAACCGGGTGTGGCCGCGTCGCAAGATCATTGCTATACAATTGTATAGTTTCTTCCATGGTAAATTGTTTTGATGTCATTGCGCTCCGTCATGATCCCGCGCAGGCGACAGTCGGCCCGACCCCGATTAATCCTCAAATTGGGCGAGATTTTCGCGTTCAACGCGCTGATCGCCTTGGCGGAGGGGAGTGGGGGTCGAACCCACCCGGGACAGGCTCGCTGCCCCAACCGGATTTGAAGTCCGGCCGTCCCACCGGAGACGATTTCCTTCCGGGGCTTGATTTCATTACTCTTTCGCCAGAGGCGAGTGAGTTCATAGCCGGTGTTCGCTACCGATTTGCTACCCTTTGCTTTCGCTAGAGTCCCCTACCGCACGCCGGATCATCTCGTCAATCTGCGCGGCGGCATTTGCCTGCATACCCGGCATCACATGCGAATAAAGATCGAGCGTAATACCGATTATCGAGTGTCCGGGTCTCTCGCTAGCAATCTTGGGACGGACGCCTGCCGCAAGCAACTGGGTCGCATGTGTGTGGCGCAGATCGTGGAATCTTTCGTGCGGGAGGTTCAGTCCTTCGAGGAAGCTCAGCCAGCCATCGGTCAGCTTTCGCGGCTTGAGCGGCTGCCCCTCAAAGTCGCTCACGATGAAGGTGTCGTCGTCGCTTCTAACCCCTAACGCCAGCAGCCCCTCTGCCTGCTTTGCTTGATGAGTGCGGTAACCACCGACGGTGAGAGGTCAACACCCGCCCACGGCCCGACTTGGGCTCCTTTAATGAACACCTTCAGCTCTTTGCTCCGCACTCTCTACAATTGATGCTCTGGCCCCCGCGAAATCGATGGCTTCCAGCGGAGAGCCGCTATCTCTCCTCGTCTTACGCCACACCTCTACCACGCCGGGTCGCACTATGCTCGGCTATGGGAGCAGGCGGGGACAGCCTCGGCTTCCTCTCCAGACCAGAAGCTAGATCGATCCTACCGCGGATGCCGACTTGTTGACGACACATTGTGCCTGTAGGAGTTGCGCATCGATCTTGCTTGTTGAGCTTTGTTTCCTCGCTTTGGCGTTCAAGCCGACCTTTCTCTCAAAATCGATCTAACGCTTGGCTGACGCCATGTCGGCCAGGAAATTCAATTGCGATTGAAAGGAAATTGTTATGAACATTGGAACCGTAAAGTTCTTCAACAGCACCAAAGGCTTTGGCTTTATCGCCCCTGACAACGGCGGAACGGACGTCTTCGTTCACGCATCCGCAGTTGAACGGGCTGGGATGAGGTCACTTGTCGAAGGTCAGAAGGTCAGTTTCGAAATCGTGCAGGATGGTAGATCCGGCAAGAGCGCAGCGGACAACCTTTCTGCTGCTTAACAAATATCGCTTCTGGCCATTGACCACGGATGTACTGGCACTGGCTATTGAGGCGATATGTAGAAGGTCGGGTTTGCCCGGCCTTTTTTATTGACAAAGTGCCCACCCAAGGGCCGCCGTCTGCGCAGGGTGGTCGCCGTTCGATTGCATCAACGGGGTACGCTGTCGATGCGGTCGGATTTGGCCGCGCTAGGTGGTGTTTCATAACCAGTGAAGATAGTCGGCGCGGGTCTGAAACCATAAAAACGCCCATGGACGCGATGAGTAGCGCGAAAATCGCATTCGTCGCCATTGTCAGTTCGCCATTTCTGGCAATAAGACGCGCAAGCGCCCTTTAAGGCCTCGCGGTCCGTGCGGCTAGGGAGGGGGCCGGTTGTGTCCGGTATACCACACTTTCTCGCCGTGTGGTCGCAATTAGGTAAGGCCGAAGCTAAGCGCCGAGGTCTACGTAATTACCAATTGCACGATATGAGCAAAGGGGGTCATTGCCCACTTGCCGCTGTTATCCTTCGCGGTTTTGTAGATGATGAAGTCGCGCCCAATGGTAAAGGGTCCGTGCATCGTAATCTCATTGCCGGTGGAGAGAATGGCCCGAAGTTCGTTTGTGTGGCGTTGCTCAATCTGGCCCCTGATCAAATCGGATAGGACCTGATCCAGGATAATCGGTTGTGGGCCTTTCATTGGAATTCCCCGAATTGTTGCCGGCAGGGATTTTGATGGCGCCACAAATTACGACTGTAGGCAAGGCCTGTCGTCTCACCGAGTCATGGAGCGGCCGGTATGAGTTCAGTCATTCCTGAACGGAATAAGCCCAAAAATTTATTGGGTTGAGGTGTTGTGCTTTGGCACAAAAGTTGTTCACAGATCGTTCTAGTGCGTATTAGAGGCTGCTTTGCCTGGTTTCTCAACCGACAGGCGACGACTTCAGGATCTGACAGGTGTCAAATTCGCACTAATCCTAACGGGTTAGAAATCCTCTTTCGTACACGGCGCGTTCTCACGTCGTTCGGCGTATATTAGATCTTAAACTTTCAGTAGAAATTCAGGGTTTTGTAGGAGCTCTGTCGCGCATACGTGAGCGACAGAATCAACCAGATCAGCACAGCGGCTGTGATGAGCACAATCGTGATGGCTATGGCGATAATCTCCAACCTCAGCGGATCACGGTCCCCGTATTTTTCTGTTGTCCGACGAACCTCTGCGGTTGCGGAATCCTTCGCCTCGCCTATCACGTAAATCTTGTGCCCAATGGCCGTGATCTCGCACCCAGCCGCGATCAACTCATTCACGAAATCCGGGACTTCATTCGACGTCATCGACGGTCATCGCATGCCGGTTGACTACCGGATCAGGACCTTTGCGGGGGAGTATCAGACCTAAGCCGAAGTGCTTGCCTCAAAGAAATGACCCCGTCGCTTCCGACGGGGTCTCAGAGCGCGCGTACTATACCAACCGTGCTACATTAAGGGGCCGCATTCTTAAAACTGTCGATGGAACCCCAGCCTTTGATCCCTGGGGTCATCGGCAATGCAAACAACGGCCACCGATCCGGAATGTTCCCTATGCATCCGACTGATAGAAAGAGCTGCGGGACGTTTGCTCCCGCCACATCGCGTTGTCGAACAGCGCAGCCTCGTCGCTCACCCCATTGCGGAATTGATTGGCAATATGCCGGGCCAGGCTTTCGGCGCGTTTTCCAGAGCGCGGGATCCGACACCAGATGCACGCCCGATCGAATGTCCGTTGGAGCATATCAAGCTCGTCGGGGCTGAGTGGCTGGCCGGCAATCTCCTGGATCGAAACCTCCCGGGTGCCGCGCGTAAGCGAGTCCGCGTTCTCTTCCACCGCCGCCGATTTATAGTAGCCGATCATGTGTTTCAGAGCGCCGCTCTCCCGAGTGCCGCCTTGGTAACAGCTGATAATACGCCTTCCGATTGCCTCTGCGGCCTCGCAATTCCGCGACAGGCCGAGCCCGCGCAGGACGTCCACGAAGATCTGTTCGATCTGGTTGATCTCGTGAGGGAGAAGTACCTTTGAGTGGGTCGTGGGAGACATCACGCGACCTCCTGTAACCTGGGGCGAAAGCGTGAAGTCTTCCAGTCGTCGGGGCCCTAAATACTGCCCAGCGATAGAGACAGTATGCGCCGATCCGGCCGCAAAACAACCAAAGAAGTTGCCGCCGTGACGCTGCGACAATGCCGTGCCTCCGGCCTGACGTCTACAACCCTTTCGAACGATTGAAGAGGTTCGCGGTCCCCGGCGGGGCCTCGGCAATCTCCACGTATCACGCCTCAATCGAACGTCCGTCCCGGTTTCCCCGGGGCGGTGTTAAGCATGCGAGCGTTGCGGCTAGTAGTTAAAATAGACGGTCACGCCTTGTCGCCGTTCGTAGCGGTAATAATCTCGATAGCCGTAATACCGGGAATAGCGGGGGTAGCACCGGCCGTAGTAATCGCAGGGACGGTGGGCGTACGGCCGTTTCCAGTGGCGATCCGCGTGCTCATGACGATGTTTCCGGTGCCTTACCTGCTCGACATCGCCAGCCCGCACATGTTCGGATTTTGGCACGAAGATCGGCGCGGCGTTTAGCGGTAGCACGAAAGATGCCGCTAGGACCACGGCTCCGAGGGTGGGGAATAGCTTTTTCATTTGACGCATCCTCTCTAGTTCTCAGCTTGGCCTGAACCACAGATGAACCGTCGCGGCTCGACCGTTGCGGAACCTAGCCCTGAGGTGGACCCCAGAGCGCTGGGTCGCTTGGGGCTGGGGTCGCGCTCTGGGATCTCTGGCGCCAACGGCGGGGGCTTCCGATACCGTTAGTGCTTGGGCAGCAATGGCGGGCGAAATCAGATTCGGCAATGCGGATAGGACCTTTGCCCGAGCGCACCCGACCTAAGTCCGAGGTTTTTCCAACTTCAACCCGAAAGGTCCAATACGGCGCAGCTTAGCTGGGAAGCTTGCAACGGGCCCCAGAGCGCGGCAGTGCTGGGGCGGGGCGCGCTCTGGGATCCCTCTAGTTGCCTGCGTTTTCGGATCAGCTTGGCGTCAAAGTGAATTCTTCGGCGTGACCAGCTTGCTATCAGGCAGGATTCGAACTAAGTTTGTAAGACTAAGTTCGAGATTGGCCATGCACACTGTAAATATTCACGAGGCGAAAACTCATTTGTCCCGGCTCATTGAGAAAGCGGCGAAAGGCGAGTCCTTTATCATCGCCAAAGCGGGTAAGCCGTTGGTGAAGGTCGTTGCGGTCGAGGCACCTGCCGCCGACGAAACTCGTCGCGTCGGATTCATGGCGGGGCAGTTTTCCGTACCGGAAGACTTTGATCGGATGGGTGGCGAAGATATCGAGAAACTGTTTGGCGGCGAATGATGAAACTCCTGCTCGATACGCATCTTCTGCTTTTGGCTGCGGGAGAGCCTGGAAAACTGCCGCCCGCTGCTCTGGCTGAAATCGAGAATATCGACAATGTTTTGCTATTTAGCGCGGCGAGTCTTTGGGAGGTGGCCATTAAGCGCGGGCTTGGCCGCGCCGATTTTATCGTGGACCCTCGCCTACTTCGCCGCGGTCTCATCGATAACGGCTACCAAGAGCTCCCAATCACCAGCGAACACGCAGTAGCGGTGGATGGACTGCCAGCGATCCATAAGGACCCCTTTGATCGGATTTTGGTCGCTCAATCGATCGTGGAGGGTGTCACCCTGTTGACTGTCGATGAACTGGTCGGGCAGTATCCGGCCCCCATTCGCTGTATGCAAAAGTAGCTCGAAATCGCCTGCTCGCTCCATACGGAGCGAGCCGATGTTGACGAATTCCGGCGTTCCTCGGCTGCACCGAGGCGTAGGCCCTTCTAGGGGTAATTACCTTTGCAATTGGACAGATATCGACACGCGGCACGTTTGCGCCCGCGGCATTAAAGCGCCCAAACGTTCTGCTTGTTTGGTAACGGTCTTCCCCCAGACTTAAGGTTGAATTGCGCGCGGTTGTGGAGGTTTGAAAGCGCTGATACGCTCCCGCCGTCGCAACTTCGCTCAAGGGATTGCTACCGATTTGTTACCCTACTCGGTAGCACCATGAAGAACGGCGAGATACGCACGAGTACAAAATCGAGCGCTACGCCTCGCAATTTGGCATTTCTTGGGACGCCCACAATTGCTGGCGATAGAACTTGAAGTCCGGCCGTCCCACCGAAAACGATTCCTCTCCTCAGCGCTCGAACAGGTCGCGGCGATGGGGATTTATGCGCTGTTATCCGACCCGCAGACAAGCGGCGGTCTGCTCGTCGCCTGTTCGCGATCGTCCGCGCCTGAAGTGCTTGACGTCTTCAGCAAGCATGGGTTCGACGCGGCCGTAATCGGAGAGGCCGCGACGGGGAATGTGGCGTTGGTGGTCGCGTAGTACGCGTTGTCGACCGCGCCTGCGGGCGGGCCGCTTTCAGGCCACTTCGAGCTGAGAGTCTTGCGCCCCTTCCGCGACCGAGGGCGATTCCCATTGCATGTGGGAAGCGTTGAGCCGGCGCGCGACGATGTCGTGGTTGAGCCATTGGACGGGACCGGACGGTTCCGACGACGCGCCGAAGATAAGCTGGCCCGTCGCCTCGACCACAAGAGCACTCAGGTGGTCGCTGATCATGACCTTGCCGTCGCGATGCATCTGTGTGATCTCGTTGGACGTGCCGATCGTCAGATCGGACTGTGCTTGACTGTTCGCCATGGGCCACGCCGAGAAGTCGTAAAATGGACGCATGACTTCATTGGCCTGCATGTCGGTAATTTTCTGGAACACATCCTTCATCGTGAAGCCGTCTGCCAGAAGCTGCTGGCAGGCCTGCCACTGGTGCTCCGCCCAATGGCCGCCGTTCTCTTTCTTCAACGCAAGCAGTAGCGGTATCAGTGGGAGCTCGATGCCAGTGAAGACGTCGGACGAATTGGTCCGGATTTCGGGGCAGTTATAGACGGTCGCCTTGACACCCGCGGTCCAGGCATCCCGCGCGATGCCTTCGAGCCGCATCTTGGCGTAGCCTTGCGTGTAGTTAGTGTAGGTCTGCCAACGGTAGCTGCCGTCGATCAGGACGGCCGTTCCATGGTAGCCATAGGCCGTATAGCGGACTTGACCGCCCGATGCCTCGATGCGCTCGCGGATCGCCGTGCTGAAGTCGATGAGATGTCGGAAGGTGATTGCGGAGACTTCGTCGAAATTCTGCAGGATGAGCTTGCCCATATCGCTGTCGAGCAGGGCTTGCGACGACATGTGGCGGGCACCACGGCCCTTGTAGATTCGGTTGGCAATGACCAGGAAGACCTTCGCCTTCGGGATGCCTCCGGCCATTGTATGGGCGAAAAAGACGTTGCGGCCGCCGGCGATCATTCCGTCGAGAACGGCCATAACCTGCTTGAGCGCATTCGTGAACCGCGCGGTGGCGATGTCCCGGCACTGCTTAATGTAGTCCCAGTCGAGCTTGTCGTCTTGCCAGCTCTCTAGCGTCATGTCCGCGAGAAGATCGGTCGGGGTTGGGCCACCGGCCGGAGCGTCGAGATCGAAGCCCGCCATCAGAGGGATGTTGATGATCTTACCGCCCAGCCGCTCTTCGGCGGCGCAGAGTTCCTCGGCGTCCAGAGGCCGCAGCGCGTTGTTCTCATCGCGCCTTCCGACCGTGATCCCCACGATTTCCATACCAGCCCGCCGGGCTTCGTCGAGCAAGCCAGTCGCGTATCCGCGACCGAACAACTCGCCGAAGAGGACGAAAACATCTCCTTTGCGAAAGACGCTGTTTTCGGCAAGACGGTTCAATGCGATCGGGTTTTTCATACTGTCAGCTCTTTGGTCCGTTGGTCGTCGAGGGGTGACTCAGACGAACTTTGAGCGTCACATGACCACACTTGCCCGGAATAGGAAGTCATTTTAAGTGACGGTTCATTTCAAAACGTGAAGTCGCGCAAGGAAAGCGAGCGCCTTAGCGCAGCAATTCTGGCGTTTTGGGTGGGTGCTTTCCTGTCTCATGACCTCAACGCCGAATGTTCCAAGCCCGAAGGCAGGAGCGGCCGCTGCTCGATAACCCCCGAACGCATCCCGGGAGTGTCCACCGTTTTGGGGGTGATTCGTCGTCGGTTGTCGTGCGCCACGGACCTCCCCATGGCAGACAGACATACAGACATTCGAACCGATTGCACGTTAGACGAAGAAGATTGGCTGAGCCGACAGCAGCACAGGCATTCGGCGGTGAGGACGCGTGGCGGCCACGATCATGATCGGGCGAGTGCGCACGATTGAGGGCTCGAGAGATTGCGGGCTCATCAGCCATCCGATGCACGAAGCGGTTTCATCAGAAGCACCCAGTTTTCCGTATCGCCCTTCCAGCCTTCCCTGACACAGGCGAGCGTCGCCACTTGCGCGTAGCCGCTGCGCTCGTACAGTCGTCTGGCACCGACATTGTTGTCGGCAACGATGACGCTCATCCGACGGAGCGCCTGATCCCGCGCTATCTCTTCTGCCAGACCGAGCAGGCGTGAGCCAAGCCCTTGCCCGCGGTACTCGGGATAGCAGGCCAGTACATTGACATACCAGCTGTCGAGTGCCTTGTTTTCCAGTTCTTGCAGCGGCCGGAACAGGGCAGGGAAATCATCGGCAATTGGCTCGGGCTCCGATCCAATCGGGTAACCAGTCAGGCTTGCTACGGCGCCATCTCCGAAGTCCACGACTACAACCTGGCCTTCGCGCACCCTTTGCATTTGTCGGGCGCGACCCACGTCCCATGGATCCTGCCCGTCCTTTGCAAGCCCCTCCCAGATGTACAGGGGCAAACCCTCGCCCGCAAAGTTGACGAGATCGGCCAACGCCTTCGCATCTGCCTCGCTTGCAACTCGTAGCGGTGGTTCGAGCCGGATCATCTGGATCCTCCGGAAAGCTTTTGAGCGGACGCTCATCATATGAGGTTTTTCTGATGACGCGGAGGGCATTCTGACGGCGGCGGGGTCGACCTCGCCGTCGATTGAACGGTCTTTCGGTCGCAAGAACTGCCGAGCATGAGCCACCCGGTTGCCAAAAAACCATAATTGCTTCACCTAGATTGGCATAGACACTCGGCATTAAGAATTGGATCAACGCTGAATGCGCATATCATACGTCTTCCTTGGTGCATTTCTTGCATTCGTACAGTCCGCCTATGCTGAGGTCGCCCCACCGCCTGTTCTGGAGCCGCTGAAGCAACAGGCACAAGCTGCGCAGTTGAGTGCAAAATTTCTCACGCGTTTCAGCTACAAGCCGGTTCAACTCGACGACGCCTTGTCGGCCAGGATCATGGATCGGTTCATCGAATCACTCGATCCGGATCGCGTGCTTTTCCTGCAGGCGGACATCGACAGTTTCATGTCTGATCGCAGTGAGATCGACGATGCCATCAAACAGAAGGATTTGAAGATCCCGTTCGAGATCTTCAACGTATACGGGAAGCGCGTTGTCGACCGCATGAACTACGCGCGCGACTTGCTTAAACAGGACTTCGATTTCAGCACGCAGGAAAACTATCCCGTACTGCGCGACAAGGCGCCCTGGCCACAATCGGAAGCCGAGAGCAACGACCTTTGGCGCAAGCGCGTAAAAAGCGACTGGTTGCGTTTGAAGCTGGGCGGCAAGACCGACGCAGCCATTCGCGAAACGCTCACCAAGCGATATACAAACGCTCTCGATCGCGCCTACAAGTACAAAAGCGATGACGTTTTCCAGTCGTTCATGAACGCCTACACGACGTCGGTCGACCCGCACACGGATTACTTCGGCGCGAGCGCTTCGGCCGATTTCAACATCGCCATGAAGCTTTCGCTGGTTGGTATCGGTGCGGTGCTGCAGGAGCGCGACGACTACACGACGATTCGTGAACTCGTGCCCGGCGGGCCGGCGCAGCTGTCCGGCAAGCTTGCGGTCGGAGACCGCATTACCGGTGTTGGTCAGGGCAAGGGCGGTGCGATAAAAGAAGTGGTTGGCACCCGCCTGGATGAAGTCGTGCAATTGATACGCGGGAAGAAGGGCTCCGTCGTGCGCTTGGACATCCTGCCAGCAGATGCCGGGGCGGATGCCACGCATCGCGTCGTCACCCTGGTGCGCGATAAGATCAGCCTTGAAAAGCAGGCTGCGCAGAAGACCGTACTCACTGTGAAAGTGGGCGACGCCGAGCGTAAGATCGGCGTGATTACACTGCCGGCATTCTACGAGGATTTTGAAGCCCGGCGCAAAGGCGACAAGGACTACCGTAGCGCGAGCCGCGACGTGCGAAAACTTCTCGACGAACTCAAGCGGGAAAAAGTCGACAGCGTTCTTATCGACGTGCGCAACAATGGCGGCGGCTCACTGGACGAGGCGATCGATTTGACCGGCCTGTTCATCGGCAATGGTCCGGTCGTCCAGCAGCGCGGCAGCGACGGCAAGGTTGACGTAAGAAGCGCTGATTTTCCAGCGCCGGTGTGGACAGGCGCCGTGGGCGTTTTGGTCAATCGCGGCTCGGCGTCGGCTTCGGAGATTTTTGCCGCGGCAATCCAGGATTACGGTCGAGGCGTGATCATTGGCGAACCCAGTTTCGGCAAGGGCACAGTTCAAGCCGTCGTCAATCTTGACGAGATGGTTCGCAACAGCAAGCCCGAATTCGGTGAGCTGAAAGTGACGATCGCCCAGTTTTTTCGGATCGATGGCGGCACGACGCAGCTGCGCGGCGTGACCCCTGATATCAGCCTGCCGGGACTTTCCGACCCGACCAGCTTTGGCGAGACCAGCTATGACAATGCCTTGCCGTGGGCGCAGATCAAGCCCGCGAAGTATGCGCCCGCCGACACTGTGATGAGGTTGCTGCCGAAACTGCAGAGCCGCCATGATGTGCGGGTTGAGAGCGATCCGGACTTCCAGCGCCTGCTGAAAGACATTGCGGAAGTGAAAGCGCAGCGCGAGAAAGGGGAGATCTCCCTCAATGAAGCCGAACGCCGCAAAGAACAGACCGACCGGGAAAAACGACGGAAGTCCCGCGCGCTAGCAGGTGATGGCGACGACACTGGCGGAGATGATGGCCTCAATGCAAACGAGCGGAGCCTGAGTGCCGACATTGCGATTGAGAATGCCCGCAAGAATGCAAAGGACGTCCTGCTGAACGAGGCCGCCGCCATTCTTGCCGACGAGGCCGTTTGCAGGAAGGCGTGCTGACGGCGACCGCAGGGCGATAGGGAAGCACGGACGGGGACTAATCAGACCCCGTCCCGCGTCCAAGTGCGCGCTGCGTCCGACCATGTCTTCGTTCTCTGCAACTGCAAATTGGGGTTTGGTTCAGATACGTTCTCGAGCGCAAAGCTGACGGGCCCGCCGCTGGCGTTATCGCCGACGGGGCAGGTGCTTTGCGCTGTGATTGCGTCCGGGCAGACCAATTGAAGACCTGCGGGCAAAAAACTCCGCGAACTGTGGCGGAAACTAGACGGAATTTCTAAGGCGCTGCGCAACCAAAGTGCTCGGTCCCTCGCGCTATTGCACGCCCACCGGTAGGTTCTCGGGGAAGTCAACACCGGAGAATTGCATGAAACGCCTCCTCATTCTTGGCGCCGCCCTTGCCGCGCATTTCGTGACTCCCGCGAAGGCTGAGGAGCCCACAAAACTCCTCAACGCTTCCTACGACGTCTCGCGCGAGCTCTTCGTTGTTGAGAACGAGGCGTTCATCAAGCAGCATCCGGGCGTGACGATCGACCAGGCGCACGCGGGCACCTCCAAGCAGGCGCGCTCGATCCTCGAAGGCCTTGAGGCCGACGTCGTAACCTTCAACCAGACCACCGATATCGAGTTCCTGGCCAAGAACGGTTTCGTCGCCAAGGATTGGGCGAAGGCTTTCCCGAACAATGCCTCACCGTTCTATTCCTTCCCCTCGTTCCTGGTGCGGACCGGCAATCCCAAGAACATCAAGGATTGGGCCGATCTCGCGCGTGACGATGTTCACGCGGTCTTCCCCAATCCGAAAACGTCCGGCAACGCCCGCTACACCTATCTCGCCGCTTACGCCTGGGCCAAGGAGGCCTATGAGGGCGACGAGGCAAAGATCGCGGCCTATATCACCAAAATCTTCGACAATGTTCCCGTATTCGATACGGGCGGTCGTGCCTCCACGACAACTTTTGTCGAACGCGAAACCGGTGATGTTCTGATCACCTTCGAGGCCGAGACCCGCAGCATCGTCAGGCAGTATGGTGCCGACAAGGTCGAGAGCGTCATTCCGTCCGTCAGCCTGCTTGCGGAGTTTCCGGTTGCCGTCGTCGACAAGGTCGCCGAAAAACACGGCACGGAAGCCCTTGCCAAAACCTATCTCGATTTTCTCTACACCGAGGAAGGCCAGCGCATCGCCGCTGAGTTCGGCCACCGCGTGCGCAACGAGAAGGTCGCTGGCGAATTCAAGGATAAGTTCCCGGCAATCCGCCTCGTCAACGTCGACGACGTCTTTGGCGGCTGGAGCAAGATCCAGAGCGAGCACTTCGCATCTGGCGGGGTTTTGGACACGCTCTACGGCAGCCGCTAAGCGTCAAGCGGCTCTCGCCTTCAGCCAGCCCGGCAGACGATCCGTTTGCCGGGTTTCACCATGACATGACAAGGAAATGACCGCTTGAGACGCAATGTCTTGCCCGGATTACGCCTGTCGCTGGGTGTGACGCTGCTCTATGTGAGCTTGATCGTCGTCCTGCCGCTGGCAGCACTCGTGTTCAAGGCGGCGAGCCTTGGCCCTGCTGACTACTGGCAGATTGTCTCGTCGTCGCGGGCTCTCGCGAGCTATCGCGTCACCGTGCTCGCTGCACTTGCTGCGACCTTCTTCAATCTCTTTTTCGGCCTGGCGCTTGCCTGGGTCCTGGTGCGCTATCGTTTTCCGGGGAAACGCATCGTCGACGCCATGGTCGATCTGCCGTTTGCACTGCCCACGGCGGTCGCCGGTATTTCGCTGACGGCTCTCTTCACGACGAACGGCGTGTTCGGCTCCATCCTCGGCGATTTCGGCATCAAGGTCGCCTATACCCCACTCGGCATCATGATTGCCATGTGCTTCACTTCGCTGCCTTTCATCGTGCGCACGGTGCAGCCGGTCCTGGAGGATCTCGACCCGTCGCTGGAAGAGGCCGCTCAATCGCTCGGGGGCTCGGATTGGGCGATCTTCCGCAAGGTCATCCTGCCGCTCCTCACGCCGGCTCTTCTCGCAGGTGTGTCGCTCTCCTTCGCCCGGAGCCTTGGCGAATTCGGCGCGATCATCTTCATTGCCGGCAACCAGCCGATGTCGACCGAAATTACCGCTCTGCTGATCTTCATTCGGCTGGAAGAGTACGATTATCAGGCCGCCGCCGCGATCGCGTCCGTCCTATTGCTTGCGGCTTTCCTCATGCTCGGCTTCACCAATTGGCTGCAAGCGCGAGCGCTGCGTTACACGGCAAGGGGCTGACCATGGGAACGATGAGAACCGGACGTACCCCGCCGCGGGTCGGCGACGGACCATTCTTCCGTCGCATATTGATCGGCATTGTCCTCATCCTCGGTGCCTTCCTCATTCTCGCCCCGCTGCTGATCATCGGCGTCGAAGCCTTTGCCAAGGGATGGCAGGTTTATCGCGACACGATCCTTCATCCCGACACCCGGCATGCGATCATGTTGACAGTGCTTACCGCCCTCGTCGCGGTGCCAGTCAACACCGCCTTCGGCATTGCCGCGGCATGGGCCGTCACCAAATTCGACTTCCGCGGCAAAGCCTTCCTGCTGGTTGTCATCGAGATCCCGTTCTCGGTCTCGCCGATTGTTGCGGGCGTCGCCTACCTCTTCGTCTACGGCCTGCAGGGCCTTTTCGGGCCGACGCTCGATGCCTATGGCATCAAGATCCTGTTCGCCATCCCCGGCATCATTCTCGCCTCGATGTTCGTCACGGCGCCGTTCGTGGCGCGTGAACTCATCCCGCTCATGCAGTCCCAGGGCAGGGACCTCGAAGAGGCGGCGACCTCGCTCGGGGCATCCGGCTGGCGTACCTTCTTCTCGGTCACGCTGCCGAACATCAAATGGGCGCTGCTCTATGGTGTCGTCCTTTGCAATGCGCGCGTAATGGGCGAGTTCGGCGCGGTTTCGGTCGTGTCGGGCAATATCCGTGGTCAAACCAACACGCTGCCGCTCCATATCGAGTTGCTTTACCACGACTACCAGGCCGCAGGCGCCTTCGCGTCGGCGTCCATTCTGGCGCTCATCGCCGTCTTCACCATTATCGCCAAAGTGGCGCTGGAGCGCCGTGGGGCGGGCCGCGTCCGTCCGGCAGTCAATCCTGCGGAGAAAACAGCATGAAGATCCGCCTTGACCACGTCGTCAAGACTTTCCAAACCTTCCGCGCCGTCAAGGACGTCTCCCTGGAGGTTCAAAGCGGCGAGCTTGTTGCGTTGCTCGGTCCGTCCGGTTCCGGCAAGACGACGATCCTGCGGATGGTCGCGGGCCTCGAATTCGCCGATGGCGGCCACATCTATTTCGGCGATCAGGATGCGACCGACATACCGGTGCGCGACCGCGGCGTCGGCTTCGTGTTCCAGCACTATGCACTTTTCCCGCACATGACCGTGGCTGAGAACATTGCCTTCGGCATGGACGTGTCGAAGGTCAAGCGCGAGAAGGCAGTGATCCAGGCGCGGGTGACGGAACTCTTGCGGCTGGTGCGCCTCGAAGGGCTGGGCGACCGGTTTCCGGCGCAAATCTCCGGAGGGCAGCGCCAGCGCGTTGCGCTTGCCCGCGCCCTGGCGGTCGATCCGAAAGTGCTCCTGCTCGATGAACCTTTCGGTGCCCTGGATGCGAACGTCCGTCGAGAGCTACGCCGCTGGCTGCGCGAGATCCATACGACGCTCGGCATCACGACGCTGTTCGTCACCCACGATCAGGAAGAGGCACTCGACCTAGCCGATCGCGTCGTGATCCTGAAGGATGGCCACATCGTTCAACAGGGAACACCCGAAGCCGTCTGCCGCGACCCCAAGTCGGCATTTGTCATGAAGTTCCTGGGCGATGCCAACATGCTCTCTGCCGAAGTGCGCGACGGCAGGGCCTATGCCGACGGCGCGGTGATCGAGGCGGCGGGGTTGGCAGATGGCAAGGCTGAACTCTACGCCCGTCCGGGTGATCTCGACTGGGTGCCGCAGGGGGGCGGCATCGCAGCCACGATCAGCCGGGTCATGGACAGGCCTAGCGGTCGCCGCGTGATTGCGACCACCCGCAGCGGCGTGCATCTGGAACTCGACCTGGAGGCGGAGCGGACCGTGAAATCCGGCGAAAATGGTTTTGTGACGCTGCGCCGTGCGAAGGTCTTTCCCGTCTAGGCGGTTGAAGCCGACCATCGCCGCTGTCCTATCGACTGCCCTCGTTGTCGGCAATTTCCCGAATAGGGATCAAGGTTCTCCGCCTTGAGCGAAACGCTACCTGTAAGCTCAACGCGCGAGACTGTTCCCGGCCAAGAGCCCATCCTACGCGGTTGGGCCCAAGTTCTTTCCAGCATCCCCACGTAGAGCGATCATTCCGCCGCCGACCGCTGGGGCAGAACCCAGTTCGCGCGCGGGAAATGGCAGGTGTAGCCGTTGGGATAGCGCTCCAAGTAGTCCTGGTGTTCCGGCTCGGCCTCCCAGAAATCTCCCACGGGCTCCACTTCGGTCACGACCTTGCCTGGCCACAGGCCTGATGCTTCCACGTCCGCGATGGTATCTTCGGCAATTCGCTTCTGCTCGTCATCGACGTAATAGATTGCCGACCGATAGGACATGCCAATGTCATTGCCCTGGCGGTTCTTCGTGGTCGGGTCATGGATCTGGAAGAAGACCTCCAGAATTCGCCTGTAGCTGATCCTCTCCGGATCGAAGAGGATTTCGATGCCCTCGGCATGGGTGCCGTGATTGCGGTAGGTTGCATTGGGCACGTCGCCACCGGTGTAACCCACGCGCGTATCGGTGACGCCGGGAAGCCTGCGGATCAGGTCTTGCATCCCCCAGAAACAGCCACCGGCCAGAACAGCTCTCTTGGTCATCCAGAATTCCTCCGGTTGATAAATACGCCTTGGTCTCATCTCCACTCAAGGGGAATGAACCGCCGGCGACGGAACTGTAATATAGGAACTCGTTTTGATCAGATCAGGTGGCCTTCGGGGCGAATTCCGAGCTGAGGCGCTGGAAGTTGGGTCGCTTAAAAGCGTTAAGCGTCGGGCACGGTGCCTCCGGGGCTGTCGCGGCCGGATGCTACAACGCTCCCGGCTTGAGCGGCTCTGCGAGTCGCGTCAGCAGCGTTACTACTTCGGCCTGCAGGTCCAGGCAGATTTGCTGATGTTCGGATACCTGCTTCTCGCGGCGCGGAAGTTCCCGCAACAGATTGTCGAGGGTCATCGACTCGCGCGCATAGGCCTCGTAAAGGTCGTAGAGCTGTTGGTTCTTTGTCATGCGCAGGAGTTCGCGATGCCGTGGAAGCACCAGCGCAAGGCGAGCCCGGCCGAGTTGCACCAAACCCATATCGTCTTTTACCCTCTGCTCTAACCTGTGATCTGTACGATCCAGGTTCTCTCGTGCGGTCCAGCGTCCGAAAGCACCGGTGGAACGAGAAACGCTGCAAGACGAGGACGGTTCCCGGCGATGTGCAGCCGGGGCCGGAGTGCGAGGGAGAGAGAGTTGAGATTGGTAAAGCCGGTGACGCTCGTCAGGTCTGGCCGCTGCGGGCATCCACGGGGAGGCTGAGCGCGGTACCATCGACGCGACGTAGGATGAAACTGTCAAAGTTGGCGATCGAGGCGCAGGAGTGGTTGGGGAACACACGCACGCGACTGCCGAGCGGCAGGGGACGTCCCGAGAAGGGAACGAAACCATGCTCTTCGGACAGTCGTTCGAGTGTCCACATACCGGTTTCGCCGTCGCCTTCGGCGCTGACGACAGTGCCGAAGCCTGCACCACCCATGCCATGCGCGCCGCGATCGGAGCTCATGGACTTCGAGCCGGCGTCAATGACGAAGTGAGTGTCGTTGGAGGCAACGACGCGGGCGACCACGCAAAGCGCGAGGTCGTCGGCAGAGCAGATACCAAGCCGGAGCGCGGTGCCGTCCAGAAAGACGTAATTGCCGGGCCGGATACAGTCGACCTCCTGGGGCAGCGGCGCGCCCTGGCAAGTCGGCGTCGCGCCGACGGAAATGCAGTCGACCGCGATTCCGCGCTCGCGAAGCCGGTCGGCGAGACTGGCGAGGTCTGTCGCCTCATCGCGGGCGATTTTGGCTAAGGCGTGCGGTTGGGAAGCCGCGTAGGCATGTCCGGCGTGCGAAAGCAGGCCGGCAAAACGCAGGCCGTCGGTGGCGGCGATTCTTGCGCACAAATCGAGCGCTGCAGGACCATTGGGTTTGAGGCCGACGCGACCGAGGCCAACGTCGACCTTGAGGAACACGCCGATCTCGACGCCGTGTCGGTTGGCGGCTTCCGACAGCGCATCGACACCCGTTTCGCTCGCCGCAATCGTACGCAGCTCGACGCCCCGTGCCTTTACCACAGGCAGCAGGCGATCGAGTGACGCGGCGCGGACGATGGGATAGGCGAGGATGATCGACGGGATCCCGGCTTCGGCGAAGATCAGTGCCTCGCTGGGCTTGGATGCGGTGATGCCGCGCGCGCCTGCCTCGAGCTGCTGTCGTGCGATGTAGAGGCTCTTGTGCGTCTTCACATGCGGAAACATCGTGACGCCGGCCGCGTCGGCGCGCTGCTGCATGCCCTTGATGTTGCGCGTAAGCCGTCTCTCGTCGACTTCGATATAGGGCGTCGGTTGCTCGGCAGCCGTTGGACGCAGGAAGCCCTCGGCCTTCACCTCGTTTGCGCCGTTGTCGATGTCTGCCGACGCCATGCCGGCCGCGCTCGCAGCCGATTGCGTCACTTCGGAAGTGCTCATGTTGGGTTACTCTGATCTGGACGGGAAATTGCGGCCGTTGTCAGCCGGTTACGACCTGCCGCACGTAATGGCTCGATGAGATCTGCCGCATCGGCAGTTCGTGCGGCACGAAGTCCGGCCCACGCACCGCACTCGGGATTTCGTCGGACATCGGCTGGCGTCCTTCCGGGCGGCGTGTCGGGTCAGCGATCGGAACGGTCGATAGCAGCTTGCGGGTATAGGGGTGCTGCGGGTTGCCGAATACCGAGCGGCGATCGCCGATCTCGACGATCTCGCCGAGATACATGACGGCGACGCGGTGGGCGATGCGTTCGACCACGGCCATATCGTGGCTGATGAAGAGGAGCGCGATCTGCATTTCGCGCTGCAGGTCCATCAAGAGATTGATGACCTGCGCCTGGATCGTCACGTCGAGCGAGGCAACCGCCTCGTCGGCGACGATGAGACGCGGGTTGAGCGCGAGCGCGCGGGCGATACAGATGCGCTGGCGCTGGCCGCCGGAAAACGCATGCGGATAGCGCTCGAGGTGCTCGGGCGAAAGCTCGACCTTAGCCAGAAGCTCGGCGGCACGGGCGCGCATGACCTCCGTCGAGCCCAGCTTGTGAACCCGCATCGGATCCATCAGCGACTGCTCGATCGTCATGCGCGGGTTGAGCGAGGAGAAAGGATCCTGGAAGACCATCTGGGCTTCGCGGCGAAATCTCGCGAGGACGGGGCGCGGCGCGCCGATCAGCTCGGTTCCATCGAAGCGGATAGAGCCCGACCGTGGTCGATCGAGCTGCATGATCGAGCGGGCAACCGTCGACTTGCCGCAACCGGATTCACCGACCAGCGCCAGGGTTTCGCCCGGAAAGATATCGAAGGTGACGTTCTCCACCGCATGCACCCGGCCGGAGACGTGGCCGAACAGCCCCGCCGTCAGGTCGAAGCGCGTGACCAGGTTGCGCACCGAGACGAGAGGGCGCCGGGCGTCCGTCATTTGCGCAGACGCGTTCATTCTGTCGCCTCCGCGAGTTGCTGCTCCGGTTCAAACACCAGCAGCGGGAATTTTTCCGGCGCATCCTTGTCGGCCATGCTGCCGAGGCGTGGCACGGCGGAAATCAGGGCGCGTGTATAAGCATGCTTCGGTTTGGCGAAAATGTCGTAAACTGAGCCGGTTTCGACGATTTCGCCCTTGAGTATGACGCAGACGCGGTCGGCGACTTCGGCGACGACGCCCATGTCGTGGGTGATGAACAGCACTGACATACCGATTTCGCGCTGCAGGGCACGAACGAGATCGAGGATCTGCGCCTGAATGGTCACGTCGAGCGCGGTCGTCGGCTCGTCGAGGATCATCAGCGATGGGCGGCAGGCAAGGGCAATCGCGATCATGACGCGCTGGCGCATGCCGCCGGAAAGCTGGTGCGGATATTGGTCGAGCCGGCGGTCCGCATCGGGCACGCGGACGAGCTTGAGGGTGTTGAGCGCGACCTGGCGCGCTTCTTCCGGCGTCTTGCCCTGGTGATAGATCACCGCCTCGGCGATCTGGTCGCCGACGGTAAAGACCGGGTTTAGGCTCGACATCGGATCCTGGAACACGATCGAGATGTCCGCGCCGCGAAGAGCTTCGACGCGCTTTTCAGAGAGCTTGGCGAGGTCGGCGACCGGGCCGTCCTTCAATCGCATCAGCACTCGCCCGCCGGTGATGGTCGCACCGTCATACTCGGTCAGCCGCATGATCGTCATCGCCGTGACCGATTTTCCGGACCCGGATTCGCCGACCAGCGCGACGGTCTCGCCGCGCGCTATGCGAAAGGAGACGCCGCGTACCGCGCGCAGCTCGGCGCGAGTGTGGGCGGCGAAACAGACTTCAAGGTCTTCCACAGAAAGGATGACATCCTCGGGCAGTTCAGGTGTTGCGGATTTGGACAGGGACATCAGCACATGGACCCGATTGCGAGGGGACGTTGCGTCCTCAGGTCTCGCAACGAGGTTGCATCCTGTCAATATGGTTGAATGGCAGGGTCGTCCCGGTGAGGCGGACCGCCACGGCCTGTGCGCTGCACCACGACCTTCCGCCTAGGCCACAAAACCGAGTGAAATCAATGTGTCACGAATGTGGCAGGCGAAACTATGCGTTTCGTGCATTGAGCCGCCTATCTTCGCATAGGCGGCGATCCGCTGCATTCGGGCACCACGACGCTCTAGGCGGCGTCGATATCGACATCGAAACCACTTTTGTACTGCGGCAGCGCCGCGCACTGCTTGAGATGCTGCCACAACCCATCGCTGTCAGGACTGCCGGGACCGGCGCGTCTGAAGATCCGGATTTCCATTTCGAGTGACATCTGTGGGCCGCCGATCTGGGCAAGGCGGCCCTGCCGCATCGCTTCCGCCACGCAGATCTGCGGCAGCCAGGCGACACCGCGGCCGGCGACGGCCATGTGCTTCAGACCGTCGGCGAGGCCAGACTGGTAGACAGTGCTGAGATTGAGCGGGCGACGCCAGCGCGACTGGATCAAGGTCGCCAGCTTGCCGATGTAGCCGTCGCTCCAGGAATAGGCGAGGTAGGGGATTTCCGTGGTTTCGGACACGTCGATGTCGAACAGCGGGCGGCCATTTTCGTCGGTTCCCGAAACCAGGATGAGCCGGTCCTTGCCGATCTGCAGGGATTCGAACGGGCCGCCTTCCAATACCGGCGGGCCATCGGGATGCACATAGGTGATGGCAAAATCGCACTGGCCCGAGCAAAGGTGATCGATGCTTTCAAGGAAGTCGGCAGCATGCATGCTGGTGCGAAGGGGCAAACGCGAGATCAGCGGCGAGCCGATCCATTTCGGGAAGAAGTACATCGCCAGCGTATGCAGCGAAGTAAACGTCAGCATGGCCGAGCTCTCGCCGGCGACATTGCGGCAATCGGTGCGTAGCCGGTAGGCCTCGCGCACGAGGCGTTGGCAGCCCGGCAGGAACATCGTGCCGGCCCGCGTCAATTGCACGGGATAGGTGCTGCGGTTGATCAGGTCCGCGCCGATCCAGTTCTCAAGCGATTTGATGCGGCGACTAAAGGCGGGTTGCGAAATATTGCGTGCAGTCGCCGCCGTCGAGAAATTCCTGGTCGCGGCAATTTCCAGAAAATCTTCAAGCCATTGCAGTTCCATGCTGGCCCTCATGCGTGTTTTGCATAGTCTATCCTAATTACACATTGGACAGACGTGCAAGGGCTCTTCTAGCCTCCCCCATAACGAGAAGAAAAACTTCCGCCTCCACCAAATGGGAACAACGATGAAACGCACCTTAGCCCTGGCCCTCTGCCTGGGGCTCGGCATCGCGGCTGCGCCCGCTATGGCCGAGACCAAAAACCCCGGCACTTTCGTCTTCATGTGGACCGACGACATACAGTCGTTCGACCCAGCCTATATTGCCAACACGCCGAGCTCCTACGGCTCGCTCAATATCTACAGCCGCCTGTTGAACTTCAACGGCTCGAAGATTTCCGAGTTCGTGCCGTCGCTCTCGACGGAGGTGCCGTCGCTGGAGAACGGCCTCATCAAGCAAGGCACTGACGGCTCCGTCAGCTACACCTTTCCGATCCGCAAGGGCGTTTTCACCCACAAGGTCGGGATCAAGGGCGCCGACGGCAAAGTCACCTGGGAATATTACGACAAGCTGACGGACGCGCAAAAGGCGACGATCGAGCCGGGTTACGGCCAGATTACGCCAGAGGACGTGCGCTATTCGCTGCTGCGCGCCATCCTTCAGGGGCAGTCGTGGATGTCGAACGCGATCACCGAGGTGATCACCGCTGGCAAATACACCGACATCGCCAAGTGGGTAGAGACCGAAGGTGAGGTCAAATCCATCAACGACGCCAGCCCCGAGGTTTTACGCAAGGTCTATGATCAACTCGCGTCGCAGATCGTCGTCGATGGCGACAACGTCACGCTCAAGCTGCCAAAGTCGTTTCCGGCAACGCTTGGCGTGATCGCGCTGCCTTTCGGCACCTCGGTTCTCGACAAGGAATGGGTCGCTTCCGTCGGCGGCTGGGATGGCTCTGGCGACACCTGGAAGGCTCATTACCGTCCGGAACTCGGCGCCAATCCGCTGTTCGCCGAAGAAAACGGCACCGGCCCCTTCATGCTCGAGGAATGGGATCGCACCGACCGGCGCATCACCCTGAAGCGCTTCGACAATTATTTCATGGGGCCGGCCAAGCTCGAGCGCGTGGTCATGCGCACGGTGCCGGAATGGACGACGCGGCGTCTGCAACTGCTGTCCGGCGACGCCGATTTCGTCACGGCCCCCGTCGAGTTCATCGACGAGCTCAGCAAGACCGAGGGCGTCAAAGTCATCGACGGCCTGCAGAAAGTGTTCTCGCGCGGCATCTTCTTCGCCTGGCCACTCGATGACAACGACAACCCGGCTATCGGCAGTGGCAAACTGGACGGTGCCGGCATCCCGCCGGACTTCTTCGCAGACATCGACGTGCGCAAGGGCTTCAACTACGCCCAGAACTACGATGCGCTGCTGAACCAGGTGCTGCTCGGCAAGACGGTGCAGTCGCGCGGGCCGACAGTGCGCGGCATCATGGGCTATCGCCCGGACTCGCCTGTTTACAGCTACGATCCCGCCAAGGCCGAGGAACACTTTAAGAAGGCGTTCGGCGGCAAGCTCTGGGATACCGGCTTTACCTTCACGGCCTATGTGACCGAAGGCTACCCGCAGCTGACCGCAGCGCTCTCGGCCTTGCAGCAGGGCCTTTCGCGCATCAATCCGAAGTTCAAGATGCAGATCCAGGCGCTGCCATGGGCATCCGTTTCGGACAAGCTCAACAACCGCGAAAAGCCGGCAGCACCCTTGACCGTAATGGGCTGGGGTCCGGACTATTCCGATCCGGGCGGTCCGCTCGGCGCTGCCAGCTACTATCTCTCGCCCACGGGCCTCGTCGGCGGCATGGTCGGCCAAGGTTACCGCGACCTGATGGCCGAGAAATTCAAGCCGCTGCTCGACGAAGCCTGGGCCTCGGTCGATCCCGCCGTGCGCGAGCCGATCTACGCCAAGCTGCAGGAAATGTCGTACGATTACGCCACCACCCAGTTCCTCTGGGAGGACTTCGGCTACGTCGTCACCCGCAGCAATATCGATGGCTATGTCGACAACATGATCCTCTACGGCGCCTGGGACTTCTACCCGGTCACCAAGGCCAACGACTGATTGGCGAGTGCGCGTC
>NZ_JBQENZ010000028.1:0-58516 GCF_052044935.1 Ensifer sp. 22460 | reverse complement strand
CGCACCTGTTTCATTCTCCCTGAAATCGGAACGTATGAACCGTGCTGAACTATGCACTCAGACGACTGATGATGCTGCCGATCGTCCTCTTCGCACTGTCGTTGATGATCTTCGCGCTGCAGATGTCGCTTTCGCCGACCCAGAGACTGGCGGCCTATGCGCCGTCGCCCGATTATCTCAAGGGTGGTCAGGAGAGCATCCGCAGGATGATCGAGCAGTATGGGCTCAATGATCCCACCTACATCCAGTATGGCCGCTGGATCGGCGGTGTGCTCAGCGGCAATCTCGGCTGGTCGGAAACCGCCCGTCAGCCGGTGTCGACGGCGCTGATGTCGCTGTTTCCGGCAACACTGGAACTGGTGGTGCTCGCCTTCGTTCCCTGCCTGCTGCTCGCCGTCTTCCTCGGTTCGCGCGCCGGCATCTATCTCAACCGCTGGCCGGACCACGTCATCCGCATCTTCACGATTCTCGGCTGGTCTTTCCCGGTTTACGTCTTCGGCCTGTTGATGCTGTTGATCTTCTATTCGGCGCTTGACTGGTTCCCACCCGGCCGGCTCAGCCAATGGGCCCAGACCGTGGTCAGCTCCAGCGACTTCGTCCGCTACACCGGCGCCAACACCGTCGACGCATTGCTGAACGGCAGTCTGGCGATCTTCGCCGATGCGCTTCGCCACCTCGCAGCACCCGTCATCACGCTGACCTATGTCAACGTCGCCAGCATGACGCGGGTGATGCGCACCTCGATGCTGGAAACGCTGCGACAGGATTATGTGCGCACCGCCCGTGCCAAGGGTCTGCCGCGCCGCGTCGTCGAATTGCATCACGCCAGGCGCAACGCACTTCTGCCGCTTGCGACCATCGCCGGCATGGAACTGGCCGTAATGATGGGTGGCGTCGTCATCACCGAGACCATCTTCGATTATGCCGGACTCGGCCAGTTCGCCGCCAAGACCGCCGCCAATCTCGATTTTCCTGCCGTTCTCGGCTTCGGCCTCTATTTTGCGGTTGTCCTGGTGCTGATGAACCTGATCGTCGACCTCATCTATCCGTTGCTCGATCCGAGGGTGAAGACGCAATGAAGTTTCTTCGTTACCTCGCACGAAATCCGGTGTCCCTGTTCGGCGTCGTGATCCTCACCGCCTTCGTGCTGATCGCCGTTTTCGCGCCGGTCCTGGCGCCGCCGCAAAGCTTCCAGCTTTCCCCCTACGACACGCCGCGCGCCGGCTTCCTGGCAACGCCGCAGCCACCGTCGCCGGAGGCCGTTTTCGGCACCACGCAGGGCCAGTACGACATCTTCTACGGTGTCGTCTGGGGCACGCGCACGGCATTCAAGATCGGGCTCGGGGTCGTCGCGATCTCGGTGCTGATCGGCACGGTCGTCGGTGCAGTCGCCGCCTATTACGGCGGGGTCGTCGAGGAAGTGCTGATGCGCATCGTCGACGTGTTCATGGCAGTGCCCTTCCTGATCGCGGCGATGGTGCTGACGGCGCTGCTCGGCAAGGGCATCGTGCCGATCACGATCGCGCTGACGACATTCGGCTGGATGAGTTATGCCCGTATCGTCAGAAGCGAGATCCTGAGGATCCGTGAGATGGATTACATCCACGCGGCGAGGAGCTACGGCGCCAGCGACCTCAGGCTGATCGTGCTGCATATCCTGCCGAATGCCATGTTCCCGGTGCTGGTTCTGGCGACGATGGCGACCGGCTCCATGGTGCTGTCGGCCTCGGCGCTCAGCTTCCTCGGTGTCGGTACCGAAGAAGGCTACGCCGACTGGGGGCAGTTCATCGCCTATTCGCGCAACTGGATCGTCGGCCAACCCGGCAACCCCTTCCAGTTCTGGTACACGCTGGCCTTCCCCGGCGCTGCCGTCTTCCTTTTCGTGCTGTCGTGGAACCTGGTCGGCGATGCGCTGCGCGACATGCTCGACCCCCGTCACGCCCATTGAGACCCAATGCCTTTAAGGTCCCCCAATCTCTTTAAGATCAAAGGAGCATTTTCCATGTCCTCTCTGTCTGCTGCTGCCATCGAGCTTTTCGAGGATCTGATCCGATACGAGGTCGAGGACAAGGCGATCCCGTCGATCTCCTACGCCCTCGTTGATCGAGATGGCGTGCTCGCCGAGGGCCATGTCCAGCGCCATGACCGCCATTTCGACATGGGCAAGGACACCTGCTTCCGCATCGGCTCGATCACCAAGACCTTCACCTCGCTGGCAATCATGCAGTTGGTTGAAAAGGGCGTGGTCGATATCGATGTCGACGTCTCGACCTATCTGCCGGGGTTCAAGCCGATAAATCCGTTCGCCGGCGCTGAAGGCGGGCCACACGGTTCGGTCATCAGCCTGCGCAAGCTGATGACCCATACGGCCGGTCTCGTGCGCGAGCCGAAGAGCGGCCACTATCTCGACGCCACCCGGCCGCCGCTCGAAGATACCGTTAACGAGCTCGCGAGCTCGATCCTGAAGCAAGATCCGAGCCTTGGGGTGATGCACTATTCCAATGCCGGCATCGCGGTCGTCGGCCGGGTGATCGAGACGGTGACCGGCCAGAGCTATTCCGACTATGTCGCCGCCAATATCCTGAAGCCGCTCGGCATGGACAACTCCTCCTGCGGCATGGCGCCCGGCATTCGCGAGCGGCTCGCGCCTGCCGACATGTGGACGCTCGACGGCGACACTCCGGCCCCGGTCTTCAGCCTCGGCGGATCTCCGGCCGGCAACATCTTCTCCACCACCGGTGACATGGCGCGTTACGCGCAGTGCCTGCTGCGTGGCGGCTTCGACGCAGAGGGCAATTCCATCATCTCGCCAGCCTCGCTGCGCGAGATGTGGACGCCGTTCGGCAAGCGTCCGGCCGGCCACGACAGGACGCTCAACGGCTATGGCCTGTGCTTTGGTTCCGGCGACGTCGATGGCTGGACCTCCGTCGGCCACGGTGGTGCCGTCTACGGCTACGCCTCACAGATGATGCTTCTGCCTGCCGCCGGCGTCGGGGTGCTGATCTTCGCTACCCTTGATTTCGCCAACCAGATCGCCTCGCGGCTTGGGGTGGACGGCGTGCGCATCGTCCTTGCAGAGCGCAAGATGGGCAAGATGCCGGAGCGCGTGCAGCGTCCTCCGGAGATCTCCGAAGCGCAGTTCAAGACCCTGCCAGGCTATTATCGCGACGACGCCACGCAGGAGATCGTCGAGGTCAAATCCAAGGACGGCAAGATCTATCTGATGGGCGAGGGCGTGCCGCACCAGATCCGCCCGATCGCCGGCAACGATTTCGTCATCGACGGCCGTATCTACGGCCGCGGCGCGGACTACGCCCACATGAACCTCTCCTTCCCCGAAGCCGGCAAGCTCATCTGGAAGGATGCGAGTTGGACACGCATCGAGGCACCTGATGATGAGACCGTTCCCGACGGGATCGCGCCGCATCTCGGCGAATACGGACCGGATTTCAACATCACCTACCTGACCTACAGCCATGGCGGGCTGAAGTGCCTGATTGAATATTTCTGCACCCACACTTGCGAGCCGGTCGAGGAAGGCCGCTTCCGCATGCATGGACGGCTTTACGAAGACGAGATCCTCGAGCTCGACGCCGTCGACGACAACGGCAAGCGCGGCATCCGCGTCGGGCCGATGTTCCTGGAGCGGCGCAGCCCATCCCAGGCGGAAGCGGCGTGACCCGGACCATGGCCGCTCCGATCAAGATGGAGTCACCCTTGGGTGCCCGCATGTTCATCGGCGGGCGCGAGGTCGACTACTATTGCGGCACGTCCTACTTCTGCCAGCACGGCCACCCGGAGGTGATCGAGGCGGCCTGCGATGCGACCAGACAGTACGGCATGGGGCCTGGAACGCTCGCCCATATGCAGGTCTATGCCGACCTGCAGGAGCGGCTGCGTGACTGGTTCGGCACGGAAGAGGTCGTCTACATGATCTCCGGCTACACCAGCCCGATGGTGCTGCTGCAGGGCTTGCGCGACGATTTCGACGTGATCCTGATGGATTCGGCGACGCACTACAGCACCCGCGACGCAATCCCGACGCTCGGCAAGCGGATCCATGAATTTCGCCATGCCGACCCGGACGATCTGGCCGCGCAATTGTCGCAGCATGTGAAACCGGGCGAGCGGCCGGCGGTGCTGACGGATGGCGTTTTTCCGTCCTCGGGCAAGTTGGCGCCGCTTGCAGATTTCCGGCAAGCGATGGCCTCCTATGATGGCGCATTGCTCTGCATCGACGATTCCCACGGCGTTGGCGTCCTTGGCGAGACCGGCCGCGGATCGCTGCAACATGCGGGGCTCGAAGGCGAGGGCAACTATCTTGCCGGTACGATGAGCAAGGCATTCGGTGCGCTTGGCGGCATCGTCCCTGGGGATGCGGGTCTTGCCGCGAAGATCGCGGGCAATGCCATGATCATGCGTGGTGCCTCGCCGGCGCCTCCGGGTCTTGCGGCCGCCGCCGCCGCATCGTTGCGGGTTCTGCAAACGACGCCGGAAAAGCGTGCCAATCTCATCCGCAACGTCAAGCATATGCGCAGCGGGCTGCGGGCACTGGGTTTCGAAGTCGTTGACACGCCAGTGCCGATCGTCACCATCAAGGGCGTCACCGACCTCGAGCAATTGCGCGATCGTCTTGCGGAGCGCGACATCATCGTCAGGGTGCAGCAGCCCGGCGGCTATTCCGATGCGTCAGACGTCTCGACCATGCGGCTTGCGGTGTTTTCCGAGCACACGCCTCACCAGATCGACCGGCTCCTACAGTCGATGGCCGAGCTTCTTTAAACCTGAGAGGCAGCGCCGCGGCCGATGATGGGTTCGGCGAGAGCTCGGCCGTCTACCGACCGGGCGTCGACGGAGCGCGGACGTCTGTACGTGAGGGGTGAATACATAAGTAATTGAAATATTAGGCGGGGCGCTATCCGCATGAGTTCTCCGGCGGCCAGCGCCAGCGCATCGGCATCGCCCGCGCGCTGATCCTCGAGCCTAGCCGGTGGAGCGGCCAGGGGGTCTTGTTCGAAAATAGACGTGGTGTCGATATGAAAACGACTGCCCGCGCGATCCGGACGGGATAAATAGACGTAGAATTTCTGGAAACTGGGATGAACCAATGGACCGCATGCCGAAGATCGCCGTGATCATGGATGAGAACACCAGTTCAGGTGGCGGACGCTATGATACCTCGAAGAATTACTTCTCTGCGATCCGCCGCGCCGGCGCTTTTGCCTTCGGCATCCCGTACATTCCTGATCTGGTTGACCAGGTCGTCGAGGAGTTTGACGGGTTCCTGAGCGTCGGTGGCCGTATCAACTTTCCGAAAGACTGGTACGTCGATGGAGACCAATCCCAGTATCCGCCATCTGATCGTCTTGCCGTCGATATGGCGTTGATGGAAGGGTTCCTCGCGCGCGAAAAACCTGTGCTTGGCATCTGCAATGGCATGCAAATGCTTGGGTGTCTCAACGGCTGCCGGATGGTCTCGGATGTCCATTCGTCGTGGCCGGAAGCCCTCAATCATGACCAGGCAAATGTGTCGCATGACGTTCGCGTCGTCGCCGGCACCAGAATGGCTGAAATCTTCGGCGCCGACACATTCGCTGTGAACACGTTTCATCGAGAGGCGATTGTGGAGGTATCCGGCGCCGTGACCGTCACGGCCCGAGCATCCGATGGAGTCGTCGAAGCGATCGAGATCGGCTCGCAGTCTTTTGCCATGGGGCTGCAATGGCACCCGGAATTGCTGGACGCCGAAAGCCATCCGGGCGCTCGCGTATTTGACGCGTTTGTGGAAGCTGCAAGCCGCTCATCCCGTTAAGAGGGCAAAACGACACTGCATCGCGAGGGTAGGCTTCTATTGGCGCGCTCAGTTATTGTGGCCGCTGTAGCGTAGCAGTTCCGGAACACGCAGAGCCAAGATCGCAAGTGAAATGGCCAACAGCGTCCCGCTGATCAGCGCCACATTGGCAATGCCGATGATTTCTGCCGCCGAGCCGAGCAGCAGGCTCGAAACCGGCATCACGCCGATGGTCAATTCCTGGATGCCCATCACGCGTCCCTGCACGTGCGGTTCGGTCATCATGAGCATGAGCGTGGTCTGCAGGATGCCGAACGGTGACGCCGACAGTCCGATGAGCCCCATGAGAACAAACGATAGGGGCACCGAGGACGACAAGGCGAAGGTCGCCCATAGGGCTCCCCAGATCGCCGTGCCAATCAGGAAAAGGCCGCCCTTGTAGCGGAAGTCTCCGAGACTGGCGATGACAAGAGCCCCAGCCAGGCTGCCGGTACCGGCGCATGTTAGTAACAGGCCGAGCCCCTGAGGCGTCAGGCCCAGATGTTCCTTGGCGATTACCGGCATGAAGCCCTGGTAGATCGGCCACAACAGAATATTGGCCAGGAACGTGACGGCCAGGACAGACCGGAGGAGGACGTTCCCGGAGATGGTGCGAAAGCCTGCCGCGACAAGGCTCGCGAAGCTTTCTTCTCGATCTGGTTGCCGGCTGCTCTTCAGGTTCCTCATCGGCCAGAGCGCAACGAACGAAATGAGATACCAGCAGGCGGAGATGGCGAGCGCCGATGCAGCGCCGAATGCTAGGATCATCGTTCCTCCGAGCGCCGGCCCGATCATCTGCGTCAAGCTCAGGACAAGCGAGTTCAGAGCATTCGCGTTGCTGAGCTTCTCGCGATCGACGAGATCGGCGACCAGCGCGAAACGTGCCGGCTGGGATGGGGATTGCGCCAGGCCAATGCAGAAGCCCCCAAAGACCAGGCCCCAGAAGGATATTTTGTCCAGTGCTACGAGAAGCGCAATCACGCTGAGGACGGCAAAGGCCCAGCCGGACGCAGCCAAAAGCAGCCGGGGCCGGTCGAAGCGGTCCGAGATCACGCCCGCGAGGGGACCAAGCATCATCGGTCCCAGCCTTGCCGCGGTGAAGAGGGCGACGGAAAACTCCGAGCGGGTGGTCTCAAACACCAGCCAGCCGAGCACGAGCGTCTGCGTCCAGAGGCCCCCGAAAAAGAAAAGGTTGGATATCCAGAGCCTTCGATACCCTGGATAAAGGAGAAGAGATGACGCGATCCTGGCCAGGAAACCGACGCGAAGCGCGCATGTGGAGGCGCGCTCGCCTGGGATCGTGTCGGAACGGGCTGCGCTGTCCAGTTCTTGCGTCATCACATTGCACCTTTCCAGGCGGCTGTTCGCCCTCGGGCTCGCCGCCTTTCGAGAGGCAGCTGCTCGTTGCTGCGTCTGGGGTGCCAATGCGATGTTCGCCGCTGCCGCATTGGGCAATTCGCGACCGGAGCGCGCGACATGGCCTCGCCTATAGGGATGTATTCGGCTGTTCGGAAATTAAGAAAACCGATGGAAACCATTGCGTTAGCGAATGGACCGGGGTGCGAGATGCAGGAACCGATTTTCCGTTCCAAACGCGACGATCCTTCATGAACTCGTCGGGCGCATACCTGGCGCGCTCCAGGGCTTCTAGGGTAGGTTCGGATGGAGGCTGGCCATCGTTCCGCAGCGAAGCCTGTACTTTTCCCTTTGCATGCAGATTGTATACAAGATAATAAATGCAACGCATTCAATCTTGGTTTGACGCGTGATCTGGACCGCCTGGTGATCGCATGGTGCGGCGATCCGCCGTCATCCTCGCCGCAATCGGCTCCAGCACATTTTGGGGGACGAATGAACCGCTATCCCATGTTCAATCCCCAGCTGTTGCTGAGCTTTGTGGCCATTTGCGAAAGCAACAGCTTCACCCGCGCAGCCGAGCGGGTGAACCTTTCCCAATCGACAGTCAGCCAGCAAATTCGCCGACTGGAGGAAATGCTCGGGAAGGCGCTTTTCGAACGCTCGTCACATCAGGTGCAACTGACGGAGGAAGGGGTCAAGTTGCTGAGCTATGCGCGTCGCATCATCGCGCTGAACGAAGAGGCGCATGACGCCTTGGCGGGCCCATGGCGCGACGGCGTGCTGCGCTTGGGAATGCCCGAGGATTTCATGGTGCCGACGGCCGATCTGCTGGCGGCTTTCAATAGCCAGCATCCGCACCTGCGGCTGGACGTGACGAGCGGTCTCAGCGCCGATCTGCAATTCGCCTATCGGGACGGGGAGCTCGACCTTATTCTCGTCAAGCAGCGCCGCAAGCAACAGCCGCGCGCGGCAAGGCCGGAACCGTTGCTGTGGCTGGACAGCCTCGTGCGCCCGGCGATCGAACAGGTGCCGGTGCCTTTGGCTGTGTTCCCGCTGAACGGCCTCTACCGCGACGAATTATGTCAGGCGCTCGATACTCTCGGCATCCGCTGGCGTATCAGCTACAGCAGCGCCAGTCTCGCAGCGCTTGCCGCCGCCTCGGCTGCCGGGCTTGGTGTCAGTCTCTTGCCTGCGAGCTGCCGTCTGCCTTCCCACCGCGTGCTGGGCGCTGCCGAGCGTCTGCCATCCGTCGATGACTTTGAACTGGCGCTGTTTTACCGCGACGATGCTAGCCCCGCAGCACTGGCGCTGGCGGAACGCCTCATCGAGTACTGTGACCTGCGGAGGTAGCGACAGAGGGGAGGCGTCCACCCCTTTGTTATTCACGATCGCTGCGTGGTCGCCCGCTTGCATTGGCAAATCGAATAGCCAGCATTGGTAAATGTCGCTGCCATGCGGTGGCGCCGTTCGGTAGATTGGCGGCCCTAACCCAATCCATGATGAGGCAACGCAACAATGTTGGAACAGATGCTACGGCAAAGCCGCAGAACCTTTCTCAGCCGGAGCGGGGCGCTGACCACGGCGTGCGCTGTCGCCGGGTTGTCTGGCGGAGCGGTTCGCGAGGCATCGGCCAGCGCGGGTGAGAGCGCTGGCGAGACGAACACCAAGACGCTCGCGGATCGCCACTACATCCTGACCGGCGTGCGATTGGAGGAGGGGTTCGAGTATGACGGCGATGTCGTCGTCGCCACACGGACTGCGCTCTACGCGTTGGAGATCAAGGACGGCGCGATCGTCGCCTTGCACGCGGAAAATGCGAACCTGCCCGAAGGTGTGCTGCGCTATCAGGCGCACGGCCAACTGTTGCTGCCGTCGATGCGCGATATGCACATCCATCTCGATAAGACGTTTTATGGTGGCCCATGGCAGGCGCCGCGCCCGCGTCAGGGCAAAACCATCATGGATATGATCGCGCTCGAGGAGAAGCTGCTTCCTCAGTTGCTGCCGACCTCGCGCGAGCGCGCCGAGGGCCTGATCGCGCTGCTGCAGTCCAAGGGAAGCACGGTCGCACGCAGCCATTGCAACATCGACCCGGTCAGCGGTCTCAAAAGCCTGGAGCACCTGCAGCAGGCGTTGGAAAACCATCGTGATGATTTCGTGTGCGAAATCGTCGCCTTCCCCCAGCACGGCCTGCTTCACTCCAAGGTTGATGGCCTGATGCGTGAAGCCATGCAGATGGGCGTTCAGTATGTCGGCGGCCTGGATCCGACGAATGTCGACGGCGCCATGGAAAAGTCACTCGACGCCATGTTCCAGATCGCGCTGGATACCGGCAAGGGTGTGGACATTCATCTGCATGAAACGAGCCCCGCCGGCGTGGCGGCGGTCAACTACATGATCGATACGGTGGAGAAGAATCCCGCTCTGCGCGGCAAAGTCACGATCAGCCACGCCTTCGCACTGACGACACTTGCTCCGGAGGTGCTGGAGGAGACGGCGTCGCGCCTGGCGGAACAGAAGATCTCGATTGCCTCGACGGTGCCGATCGGTGGACTGATGATGCCCTTGCCGCAGCTCGCCCAGAAGGGGGTCTTCGTCATGACCGGAACCGACAGCGTCATCGACCACTGGTCGCCATTCGGCAGCGGAGACATGCTGGAAAAGGCATATCTCTACGCGCAGCTTTATCGTGGTTCGGACGAATTCCGTCTGTCCCGGTCCATGTCTATCGCCACCGGTGGCATTCTGCCCCTCGACGACAAGGGCAAACGCGCTTGGCCAAATGCCGGCGATGAGGCCTCGTTCACGCTCGTCGGAGCGAGCTGCTCGGCAGAGGCGGTGGCCCGGATGCCCGCCAGGACTGCGACCTTCCACAAGGGGCGTCTCGTGTCGGGTGGGGTCGGCGAAGCCTGATAGAGCTTGAACTGCACCGACGTTCGTCATCACGAGCCGGCAGTCTGCCTCGTGCCGAACGTCGAAGTGTTACAAGGTTGGTAGCGCGGGTGTCCATGAAATGGCTCCCGCCCCGACTGTCGCACTAGGCTCCCGGTTACCTTCCGGGAGTGCCGCGTTTCGCCTAGGCAAGGCCTTCCGCGACAGCGTAGGCGGACAGCACTTCCTTGATGTTTCTGTCTCCGTCGGTCGGAAGCAAAGCCCGGGTCGTCACCGAATCGAGGTGATGCGCCATGAGGGCTGCCGCCTCGTCGGTTTTGCCGGCGATCAATTTGTCCAGAAGCTCCTGGTGCTCCGATACGGCGCATTCCGAAGAATGCGGTCGGCCATAGAGCGCAAGGATAAGGGAACTGCGGGCGACCAGTTCGTTCACGTAGCGGATGAGGCTGGCGTTGTTCGTCATCTGTGCCAGCAGCGTATGGAATTCGCCCGCCAGACGGATCGACGGAGCGCGCTCCTTCTTTGCCGCTTCCTCGGCAGCGATATGAGACGAGAGAATGCCGATTTGCTCGTTCGTCAATTTTCCAGAAAGCGTCTCGACCACCAGCCGTTCCAGCGCCATTCGGGTCAGGAACAGATTGCGCCCTTCCTCAAGGGTTGGTCGCGCGACCACGGCGCCCCTGTTCGGCCGCAACTCCACTAGCCCTTCCTCGCTGAGGCGAACCAGCGCCTCGCGCACCAGGGTCCGGCTGACACCCAACCTTTCGCCGATCGAATCTTCCGGCAGCTTCGATCCTGGAGACAGCGCCTGATCAAGGATTGCGCGTTTCAGGACGCGATGAACGGCCTGAGCGCGGCCGCCGCCGCCTTCGCTCTCTTTCTTTGCCATACTGGTCACTCCAAGCCGTAGCAATTGTCTCCTCGAATTGCATACAAAACGGCGAGATGTCTAGTGAATTGGCATCGACCCTCGGCAACAACGGTGGGCGCAAAACGAAAAGGCTTGTTGCCAGGTGACCCCTCTCGTGTTCTGGCCGAGTTCGTTCGCAAGATGCCGGTCAGTCCACACGAGGAGGGCCAAGGGTCGAAACCCATCGAGAGAGCAATATTTCGCTCAGATCGGTGAATGCATGGCTTGTGCGTAGCGTGACGGGTTGAAGCGCGTATAGAGGAAGAAAACGCCGACGACGCAGACGAGATGCAGCGTCCACCCAGGGGCGAAGCTGCCGCTGATGTCGTGCAGAAATGCCGTGGCGAAGGGGCCGAGTGACGCGATCAGGAAGCCGCCGCCCTGCATCAATGCTACCAGCACACCGGCTTCTTCCGGCCGCGGCAGATGATCGAGGGCCGTAACGATTGCCAGCGAGAAGCTGCTGCCGAGGCCGGCACCGCACAGGCCAACCCAGATCGCGGGCGCCGCTTGGGGCAGGAACGCAAGACCGGCGAAACCGATCGCCTGCATCGCCAGCGTCAAGCGCAGGAACGCACGGCGATCGATGCTACGGCGGGCCAAGACCGGAAGGGCGAGGGCGGCAGCCGCCTGACAGATGGCCATCAGCGCTACGAGATTGCCGCTATCTCCGTTGCTCCAGCCGAGAGACTGGTAATAGGAGGCGAGCCAGGCGACGGCCGAAGAGTAGCCGGCGTTGACCAGGCCGAAGGCGAGAATGAGCGTCCAGGTCCGGGGCCGGCGGAGCAGCCGGCCGGTGAGCGCCTTGTCCGGGCGATCGCTGCGCGAATCCGACAGGATCAGCCACGCGGCACTGAGAGCAACAAGCGCCGGTGCCGCGAGCCAGGCAAGAGCCGGGCGCCAGCCGTAGCCGGCACTGACGAGGAATGGCGTCAGCCGCGCGCCCAAAGCCCCGCCGCCCATCAGGATGGCGGAATAGAGGCCGGTGACCACGGGTATGCTGCGCGGAAACTCCGCCTTGATGATCCCCGGGAAAGCCGCCTGGATAAAGGCGACGCCTGCGCCGCAAAGGGCGGCCGTCATCACCAACGCTATGCCGCCCGGCGCGACGAGCCGAAGCAGGGAACCGGCAGCCAGCACAACGAGAGCGATGAGAATGCCGCGCCGCGTGCCGATCAAGGCCTGCAGCGACGGGGATACGAAGGCACCCACACCCATCAGCATCATCGGCAACAATGTCAGCAGGGCCAGGCTGCCATATCCCATGCCGGTATCGGCGACGATCTCGGACAGCACAGGCCCGGGAGCGGTAAGAAATGGCCGCAGATTGACGGCGACCAGCACGACGAGAATGAGCAGCATCCATTGGCGGCCCGTCGTGGGCTGGGTTGATTTGGGCATGATCGGGTATTTCCTTTACGTCTTCTTTTTGTTTGTGGCCCGAAGGGCACTTGCGCGGGGGCGCGTCAGTCATTCGCGATGGGAGGCCCCCCAAGGTCACCAGCGAAGCCGGGGTAGCGGCGGGCTAAAAAGGATGTCGGCGACAGGTTCCCAATGCCGTTGGGGTTTGGCCGGCGCGGAAAGGCGGCAAAGGCCTTGTCATCCACGCTTACGCCGAAGCCAGTTCCCGCCCCATGATGCGCTCGACCGAGGGGGCAAGGCGGAGAAGCTCGCGGGTATATTCGTGTTTCGGCGCGGTGAAGAGGGTTTCGGTATCGGCGAGCTCGACGATCTCTCCAGCCTTCATCACGGCGACCCGGTCGCACATCTGGCGGATCACCGCGAGGTCGTGGCTGATGAACAGCATGGAGAGCCCGGCGAGATCACGCAGATCCTTCAGGAGGTTGAGGAGCTGTGCCTGCACCGAGACGTCCAGCGCTGAGGTCGGCTCGTCGCAAATGAGCAGCGACGGGCGCGGACCCAGAGCGCGGGCAATGGCGATGCGCTGGCGCTGGCCGCCGGAGAAGGCGTGCGCGAAGCGTGCGCCGGCATCGGCGGGAAGGCCGACCGCTTCGAGCAATGTCTTTGCGTCCTGCCTGGCTTCATCCGCATTCGAGGCCAGCTTGTAGAACAGGATCGGTTCCGCAATGGCGGCGTTGATCCTCAGGCGCGGATTGAGCGCCGAATAGGGGTCCTGGAACACCATCTGCAGGGACTGGCGGATCGATTTTTCACGTCGGCCGCCAAGCGCCGTGCCCTCGAAATCGATGGAGCCTGCGCTCTGGGTGACAAGACCAGCGATGGTGTTGGCAACGGTGGTCTTGCCGCAGCCGGATTCGCCGACGAGGCCGAAAATCTCGCCGCGCCGGACATCGAAGGACACGCCCTTGACGGCCTTGAAGACCGATGTCTTGCGAAGCAATCCGCGGCCGCCGTATTCCACGGCAAGGTCGCGCACGGAGAGCACCACCTCGTCGCGACTGCCGGTCTCGCTCTTCGCACTCTTGCGGCGCACCGTGGCGCGCGCGTCAAGCGTTACCTTCGTTTCTTCGCTCGGCACGGGCAGACGCTCGAGCCGCGTATCGATGGGCGGCACGGCCGCGATCAGTGTGCGGGCATAGGGCGCTTTGGGTGCTGTCAACACGTCGCGCGTCGGGCCGCTTTCCACGATCGCACCGTTCTGCATGATGGTGACGCGGTCGGCGATCTCGGCGACGACGCCCATATTGTGGGTGACAAGCAGCACGCCGACGCCCCGCTGGTCGGCAAGATCCCGGATGAGCTTGAGGATCTGCGCCTGCACCGAGACGTCGAGTGCTGTCGTCGGCTCGTCGGCCACGATAAGCTGCGGATTGCAGGCGAGTGCTGTGGCGATGACCACCCGCTGGCGCTGTCCGCCGGAAAGCTGGTGCGGGTAGCTGCCAAGCCGACGCTCGGGCTCCGGGATGCCGACGGCCTTCATCAACTCCAGCGCGCGGGCCTTCGCCTCCCTTGAGGAGAGCTTCAGATGCGTGAGCATGCCTTCGCACAGCTGGCTTTCCACCGTGAAGAGCGGGTTGAGGCTCGTCATCGGATCCTGGAAGATCGCACCGACGTCACGCCCGGGCACGATGCCTTCGGTACGGCCGGTGCGCAGGTTGATCTCCTTACCGGCGATGACGATCGAGCCGGCGGCGATCTTGCCGGGGGCCTGCAAGAGACCCATCAGCGCGTTACCGACGGTGGTTTTGCCGGCGCCGGATTCGCCGACGAGAGCGTGGATTTCTCCCGGCCGGATCGAAAGATCGATGTCCTTGACGGCCACAAGCGTGTCGCCGTTGGCCAGAGGATACTCGACGCGGAGGTTGCGAATATCGAGAACGGGGCGCGTTGTTTCGGTCATCTCATCGGGCCATCAGTTTCGGGTTGAAATGGTCGCGCAGATAGTCGCCAATCACGTTGACGGCCAGCACGAGGATGACCAGCACTGTCGCCGGCATCACTGCGATCCACCAGAGGCCGGAGAACAGGAACTGGTTGCCGATGCGGATCAGTGTGCCGAGCGAAGGATAGGTCGGCGGCATGCCGGCGCCGAGGAAGGAGAGCGTCGCCTCCGTCAGGATCGCGCCGGCGAGGTTGATCGTGGCGATGACCATTACCGAACTCATGATGTTCGGCAGGATGTGGCGGCCCATGATGCGGGTGGATGGCAGGCCGATGACCTTGGCGGCGCGCACATAGTCTCGCGCGATCTCCACCATGGTCGAGGCGCGTACGGTTCGCGCGTATTGCACCCATTCGTTGATGGCGATGGAGAAGATCAGCACCAGCGGCGCCCAGGCGAGCATCGTCTCGGCGCTGAGCTGCGCGCGGGCAATGCCGCTGATGAGCAGTGCGACGAGAATGGTGGGGAAGCTGACAAAGATATCGGCGATGCGCATCACGATGCCATCGACCACGCCGCCGAAGAAGCCGGCAACCAGGCCGAGCACGACGCCGAGCACGGCTGCAAAGACCACTGCGCCGAGGCCGATGACGACGGAGATCCTCAAGCCGAACAGGATGACCGAGACAAGGTCGCGGCCCTGGTTGTCGGTGCCGAGCAGGAAGCGGGAATCGCCGCCCTCCATGAAGGCTGGCGGAATTTCCATGTCCATCAGCGAATAGGAGGCGACGTCGCGCGGGTCCATCGGCGCGATCATCGGGGCGAAGATGACGAGGACCAGCATGATGACGAGCACCAGGCTGGCGATGACGACGGAAACCGGCGGAAGTCGGCGCATCAGGGATTGCGTAGCCATTATCGTGTCCTCAGGCGCGGATCGATGAAGGTGTAGAGAATGTCGACGATCATGTTGATCATGACGAACAGGAAGCCCACGAAGAGAAGGTAGGCGGCCAGCACCGGCACGTCGGGATAGCCGACGGCGTTCGTGAATAGCAGGCCCATGCCCGGCCATTGGAACACCGTCTCGGTGACGATCGCGAATGCGATGAGTTGCCCGATCTGCAGGCCTGTGACGGTGACGACCGGCATCAATGCGTTGCGCAGCGCGAGCCGACCATAGATGTAAGTCCGCGGCAGGCCGCGCGCGAAGGCGAAGCGGATGTAGTCCGACGACAAGACGTCGATCATTTCCGAGCGCACCAGCCGCATGATCAGCGTGAGCTGGAACAATGCCAGCGTGATCGAGGGCAGGATCAGCGACTTCAGGCCTGAGAGCGAGAGAAAGCCGGTCTGCCAGAACCCGATATCGACGAGATCTCCGCGTCCGGAGGACGGCAACCATCGCAGGTTTACTGCGAAAACCAGGATCAGCAGCAGGCCTGTGACGAAGGTGGGCATGGAAATGCCGACAAGTGTCGCTGACTGGGTCAGCCGCGAGAAAAAGGCATGCGGCTTCAGCGCGCAGAGCACCCCGAGCGGTATGCCGAGCGACAATGCCAGCACGGTGGCAACGATCACCAGCTCCAGCGTTGCGGGAAGGCGGCTGAGCAACAGGGTCGTCACGGGCTGCTGGTAGCGATAGCTTGTGCCGAGGTCGCCGGTCAGAACCTGACCCACAAATTTGACGAACTGAGCCAGGACCGGCTTGTCGAGGCCGAGTGCGACGCGCACTGCGTCCTTTTCGGCCTGGGTCGCCCCCTCGCGCACCATGGAGGCGACCGGATCGCCGACGAAGCGGAACATGACGAAGGCAATGGCCGTCACCGCGACCATCACGAGGATGGCCTGAATCAGCCTGACTGAAAGAAGTCTGATCATCGGATAGTCCTTACGGGGAGCGATGTTGCCCAAAGGGCGGCCACCGGGTTTATGCGCTCCCGCATCCTCCGTTCCGTCGCCGGTCCTGGAGGGGTTGACCCGGTTTGCGGTCCAGTCCCGGCTTGATTTCTCCTGCCAGGACTGCGCCTTGGGAAAATCCCGATTACTTCTTGATCTGCGCGAACCACGGACGGACATATTCGTCCGGGAACTGCGGCATGTCGACCTTGCTGCTCATCGCCCATGCGACCGGCTGCTGATGCAGCGGCAGGTAGAGGACCTGGTCATGGGTGATGCGGAACGCCTGCTTCAGATCCTCGACGCGCTTGGTTTCGTCGAGTTCCGTCGACGCAGCATAGGCGAGCTTGTCGATCTCGGGATTGGAGAGCCCATCGGCGTTGCTCCCGCCGAAGGTGCCGTCATTGGTGGCGAGCAGCGCCTGCAGCGGGCTGAAGCCGTCCATCGGCGGCAACGAGGCCCAACCGAGAAGATAGACGTCGAACTCGCCCTTGTCTGTCCGTGGGAAATAGGTCGTCTTGCTCTCGACGCTTACATTGGCCTGGACGCCGATCTGCGCCCACATGGAGGCAACGGCAAGGCAGATCTGTTCGTCAGCGATATAGCGGTCGTTGGGGCAGGCGAGCCCTGTCTTGAAGCCATCCGGATAGCCGGCTTCGGCCAGCAGCGCCTTGGCCTTGGCGACGTCGTAGGGCAGCGGCACATCAATGTCTTCATCGTAGCCGGTCACCGCCGGTGCGACGAGCATGCCGGCCGTACGGGACTTGCCGCGCATCAGGCGCTTCTGGATCGTGTTGGTGTCGATCGCGTGCCAAAGTGCCTGGCGAACGCGCACATCGCGCAGCGGATTGGGCTGGCCCGGTGTTGCATGCAGTTCCGGCCGGTAGCTGAAGACGAAGAAGATGGTGCGCAGCGACGGGTTTTCGACGACCTTCAGACCCTCGGTGGCCGCAATGCGTTCGACGTCCTGCAGTGGAACCGGTGCAATCATGTCGACTTCACCCGACAGCAGGGCTGCGACGCGCGTCGCGTCGGAGGCGATCGGGCGGAATTCTACCTCGTCCAGATTATGCTGCGGCTTGTCCCACCACTCCTTGTTCACTTCGAATACCGAGCGTGAGTCCGGCTCGTAGGCCTTCAGCTTGAAGGCACCCGTGCCGTTGGCATGGTTGCTGGCATAGGTGACGACGCCGGTCGAAGCATTGCCCGGCTTCAGTGCGTCGTGCTCTTCCATCCAGGGCTTGCTCATGATGTAGATGGCGGCAAGATCGTTGAGGAGCAGCGGGTAAGGTGCGCGCAGGATAAGGTCGACGGTATACTCGTCCACCTTCTCGACACCGACAACCGTGGAGAGGTTTTCGCGGTTGCGCGCGCCGGGATCGATCTGGCGCTGGATCGTTGCCACCACGTCGTCGGCGTTGAAGGGCTGGCCCTCATGAAACTTCACGCCCTGGCGCAGCTTGAAGCGCCAGCGCGTGGGCTCGACGACTTCCCAGGACGTGGCAAGCGCCGGCTCCAGCTTCAGATCCTTGTTGCGGCGCACCAGAGGATCGAAAACCATGTGGTGAACGCTCTGGGTGAAACTGTCGACCTGAGCGTTCGGGTCGTAGGAAATGACATCGCCGGATGAGGCCCACCGCAGCGTTTCGGCAAATGCGGGCGCAGACAGCGGCGCCAGAAGGGCGAGTCCCGCCAGAAGGGTCTTTATAGAGGTTTTCACTGGTTTCTCCCGTTTAACGTATACATATTGTCTTTGCTATTGGATACGAATGTTCCCAAAAATAGTGTACATCTGATGCAAACAATATCAAGATGGCGAAAGTCGATTTGGCAGCGCTTTGTCAAAAAAGAACGCCAAACCCGGCAGCCGGAGAGGGAGCCGTCCATGACGAATGCACTACTGATTGAAAATGCCACGATCATCACGATGGATCCGGGGCGGCGGGTGCTCGATTGCGGCCATGTCCTGGTCGAAAATGGGCGCATCGCCGCCATCGGTAACGGAAGCCTTGCTCGAGAAACACACGCCGAGCGCATCGACGCCGCCGGCATGGTGGCCATGCCCGGATTGATCGACACGCACGCTCATGCCGGACATATGCTGACCAAGGGGCTGGGCAGTGAAGCCGAGGACTGGATGTCCGTGACGGGGCGGATCTACGCGACTGCGACAGATCCCGAATTCTGGGCCGCGGAAGCGGCACTGTCGGCCGCCGAGAGGATCAAATGCGGCACGACGACCGCGGCGCTACTGTTTGGCGGCGGCCCGGATATCATGCGCAGCGAGGCCCCGGAGGCGGCCGAAGCGCACCTCGCCGCGATTGCCGCCATGGGCGTGCGGGAGGTTCTGGCAGTGGGGCCGAACCGCCCAGGACAGCATCATGTGTATCGCCAGTATACGCCGACGGCCCACAGCGACATCGTCGTCGACCCGGACCGGCAAATCGACGTGGCCACGGAGTTGGTCGATGCTTGGGCGGGACGTGATGAGCGGCTACAGGTCGTCTTTTCCCTGCCGGTATTCGATGAGCAGGAACTGCGCGATGAAACGGTATACAGAATTGCATGCAAGGTCCGCGATCGCGTGCGTGAGAGAAGAGGCCTCCTAGTCCAGGACGGTCATCGCGATGGGTCCATCGCCGCCAATGACGTGCGCCTCGGCCTGTTTGACGAGCGATCGCTGCTTGCCCATTGCATAGACCTGACCGAGGCCGACCGCGCAGTCCTGAAACGAACTGGTGCCAAGGTTGCTCACAATCCCAGTGCATTGATGTCCGTATACGGTCGCTGCCCGGCACCGGAACTGATGGCGGACGGCGTCACGGTTTCCCTCGGCACCGATGCTGCGGCACCCGATAGGCCCTTCGACATGTTTCGCAACCTGTTCCAGGCGCACCGTTACCACGCGCGCCATTTCGCGGACGATGCCGTGTTGCCGCCGCTGCAGCTGCTTGAGATGGCAACGATCGAGGGCGCGCGCGCACTGATGATGGAGCATGAGCTCGGCTCGCTCGAGGCCGGCAAGCGCGCCGATATACTCCTCGTAAACATGCGTCAGCCCCATCTCTGGCCGCCGCACGATCCGGTGCAGCGCATCGCGCGCTTCGCCAACGGGGCGGACGTGGATACGACCATCGTCGGTGGACGGGTGCTGATGCGCGGGAGGCGCCTTGTTGGTCAGGACGAAGACGCGATCCTGGATCGCGCCTTGCGCGCCTTTGATCTCGCGATGGCTCGTGCCGGACTGAGCGAGCGTCGTTAAGCACTGGGACAAAAGAGGATATCAAGGTGACTGCAGACCTACTCATCCGCAATGCCCGTCCCTTCGGCGGCCCCCTCGAAGACCTATGCATCCGTGACGGCTGGTTCGTTACGGCCGATCGCGCCCGAACCGCCGTCGAGATCGATGCGGCCGGACATGTCGCCCTGCCGGGGTTTGTCGAGGCTCATACCCATCTCGACAAGACACTCATCGGCATGGACTGGTTCGAAAACCGGGTTGGCCCGACCCGCAATGACCGGATCCTGGCCGACCGCAACGCCAAGCGCGAACTTGGCATCAATGCGCGCCGGCAGTCGGCCCGTCAGATCATGCAGACGCTTGCCTACGGCGTTTTGAGCATTCGCAGCCACGTCGACGTCGATACCGAGATCGGCATTGCCAATATCGAAGGTGTCCTCGAAACGCGCGAGGCAATGCGTGATCTGGTCGATGTGCAGATCGTGGCTTTCCCGCAGAGTGGTATGCTGCCGCGCGCGGGCACGCTCGAGTTGATGGACGCGGCTCTCAGCGCCGGCGCCGACATCGTCGGCGGTATCGACCCTGCTTCCATCGAGCGCGATCCGGTGCGTCACCTCGATGCGATCTTCGCCCTTGCGGATCGTCACGCAAAACCGATCGACATCCATCTGCACGAACCGGGCGACCTCGGTGCATTTTGCCTTGAACTCATCATCGAACGCACACGCGCCTTGTCTCTACAGGGGCGGGTCATGGTAAGCCATGCCTACTGCCTGGGGATGCTCGATGCCTCACGACAGGCTGGGCTGATCGAACGGCTGGCAGCCGAGCGTATCGCGGTTATGACTGTGGGAAGTCCATCGGCGCCCGCATTGCCATTAAGATTGATGCGCGCGAGCGGTCTCACCGTCGCCTCCGGTTCCGACGGTATTCAAGGCACCTGGGAGCCTTATGGAAATGGCGACATGCTGGAGCGGGCGAAGTATCTGGCGCAGCGCAACGGCATGGCCAATGATGTCGATCTCGAATATGCGGCCCGCGTCTGCACGTTCGGTGGTGCAGAAGGCATCGGGCTCGGCGATTATGGTCTCTCCGAAGGTTGTTTCGGCGATCTGGTGCTGGTGCCGGCGCGCACGTTGGCGGAAGCGGTCGCGCTAACCCCGCGCAAGCGCACCGTTATCCGGCGCGGCCGCGTCGTCGTGGACGGCGGCGAACTGGCAGGTGACCTGCCGGCCATCGAGTGACGCTTTGTAGACGTCGACAGACAATCGCAGGAACGGTCGGCCGAAGGGGTCGGCCGCGCCTTTGCCGTTCCGATTGGGGGATGATAGTTGTTTGCGGTCCATCTCTCGGCAGACTCTTTCGACCGCACGCCCCGCCACTTTTCAGGTTCTTCATGATGACGCCCAAACCCAGCGCCAGCAATGCAAAATCCTCGGTTCCAAAGTCGGACGTGGTCTATCGTATCCTGAAGCGCGCGATCCTAGACCAGGCCTTCGCTGCGGGAACCAAGCTGCCGGAGGATTCGATCGGCGAGCGGCTCGGTGTTAGCCGCACGATCGTGCGCCAGGCGCTGGCCCGGCTGAACGGCGAGGGACTGATCGAATTGCGCCCGAACAAGGGTGCCTGTGTCAGCCATCCCAGCCTCGAGGATGGACACGATATCTTTGCCGTGCGGCAAGCCCTGGAGACATTGGTGGTCGATAGCCTGATCGGCAAGCTGACTGCGCAGAAGATCAAGGAGCTTGAAGCGCATGTCGATGCCGAGGACAAGGCAAGGGTCAGCAATCCATCGACCTCGATTCAACTCGCCGGTGAGTTTCACGTCCTGCTTGCAAGACTGACTGAGAACACGATCCTATTGCGGTATGTTACGGAACTCGTTTCGCGCTCGTCGATGATCCTGTCGCTCTATGGGCGCCCCCATTCTTCCGATTGCGCCGTATCCGAGCACCGCGCCCTGATCGCGGCCCTTGCGCGGGACGATCGCGAAAGGGCATGCGAGCTAATGGGCCATCACATCGGCGCCATCACGGCCCGAGCCTTGCTGAAAAGCAACGTTGAGGACGGCTTGCCGGATCTCCTTGCTGCCTACGCCAAGGAAGAGGGTCTTTAAGCCGCGGGCGCCTTCTGGCACTCGGCTTGACCTATGGGAAGCTCACGTTCGGGAATGCGTACTCGCGCGTTTTGTATGCAATTGATCCGAGCGCACAATCAAGGAAAGCTCGTCCACATCTGCCGCGCGCGGGAGTGGCGTGGTTCCGCCTCTACGCGCTTCATCTGCCACTTGATCTCCCGCAAGATCATGATTTCTTTTCCATATATGCCTGCCAGCTTTCCGCGGCGAGTTACTTGCCTTGCTGGAGAAGGGTCCATCTCTCTAATATTTCTCATTATTGTATGCAATTAAGGTGTACGATATTGACGTTATAATGGATGCAATATAGCTTGATCTTCGGGATTGGCACTGTCGGGGAGGGCAGCATGCGCATCGTACCCGTTGCCGACCGGCGGGCCGGCGATGCTTTCCTGAGAATCTATAGTTCCCACCGAAGGATGTATGTCGGTGTCGGCCGTGTCTGCGCGCTCGAGCGATCAGTGCTTTTGGCCGCCCTTTGCCGTTCACCGACGCCATTCCCCAATGTAGTCAACGGCGGGCGTGAGCGCTGCCGCCCCGATTGTCGTCGTGCCGGGCGTCGGGGTTCTTTGCTGAATTTATCAACAGGCAAGCAGGAGATCCGGACTTGAACATAGATTTCACCACGCTACCGCCTCCGGATCGCTATCGACTGCTGACCAACTTCATCGGTCCGCGCCCCATCGCGCTCGTTGGCACGCGATCGCCAGCCGGACACAACAACGCAGCGCCCATGAGCTTCTTCAACGTGTTCTCCCATGAACCGCCGTTGGTGGTGCTCGGGATCCAGAACCGTGGCAATGGCGACGAGAAGGACACGGTCACGAACATCCGCCGAACCGGCGAGTTCGTCGTCAACATGGTCGACATGGCGCTCGCCGATGCGATGATCGTCTGTGGCGTCAATTTCGCCTCGGAGGTCGATGAACTCGATTTCGCGGGCCTGACGCCGATACCGTGCAACCAGATCGACGCCGCCCGTATTGGCGAAAGTCCCTGCAGCTTTGAATGCAGGGTCGAGCAGATCCTCGACTATCACAAGCGCGTGCTGGTCATCGGCAGGGTCGTGCACATGCATATCCAGGACCGGTGCCTCGATCCTGCGGGGCGTTATGCGAACCCCGAGACCTATCAGCCGATCGCGCGGCTGCATGCCGACAATTACATCACCTCAGATCGGCAATTCGAACTTAAAAAGCCGGAGGAACTGCTGCCTCTGGAGCTCGCGCAAGTGAACCCAAGGCCGGAGAGGGCCGCCCGATGATCCGCATACATGTCATCAATCCGAACTCGACCGCATCAATGACCGATCAGATCGCACGGGCCGCCGAAGCTGTGCGATCGGAAGGCTCTGTGATCGATGCGGAGACCGCAATCGGTACGCCCGTCTCGATCGAAGGCTACGCGGACGAGGCGATGGCCGTCCCGGCGATGCTGGCGGCGATCCGTGCTGCGGAGAAGCGGGGTGCGTCGGCACATGTGATCGCCTGTTTCGATGATCCCGGCCTTGCGGCTGCGCGCGAAGTGGCAACTGGCCCGGTCATCGGTATCTGCCAGGCGGCGGTACAGGTGGCAATGACGGTGGCAACCCGCTTTGCGGTGATCACCACCTTGCCGAGGTCGGTGCCGGTGATCGAGGATCTCGTCAAGCAATATGGTGCTGCCGCGCGCTGCCGGCGCGTGCGCTCGGTCGACCTGCCTGTTCTAGCTCTGGAAGCCGACCCGGAAAGTGCGCGTACCAAACTCCTCGGCGAAGCGCGCGCGGCGATACGCGAGGATGGCGTAGACGCCATCGTCCTTGGCTGTGCCGGCATGGCGCAGCTGTGCGATTGGCTCTCCCGCGAAGCTGGAGTACCCGTCATCGATGGCGTGGTGGCGGCCGTCAAGCTCGCCGAAGCATTGGCGAGTGGCGGCTTTCGGACCTCAAAGGCAGGTGCCTACGCCTATCCCCTCGACAAGTCGGGTGATGTCGCGGCCGCCCGCTGAGCCATTCGGCCGCATTAGAAAAACGCGCGGCCGATGGATTGGCGTCGGCACTGACCGCGCGAACAGGGATACGTGCGCCGAGATCAGGGATGTCGAAGGTCGGATTTTTGCGGTGATACGGCAACGCGCTGTGGGAGGCCGGTTTCATGCAGAGTGCACGAAGCTCAACCATCCTGCGGCTCAAGTCTCAGGTGCTGCCTCTGCGCGGGCGCACCCGCGAATCTCGTCGAGTGAGCGCACGCCGAGGCGTTCCATAAGCGCATAGAGATCATCGAGGAGGCGAGCGGCCGGAATGTGCGCTTTGAGCGGGTGCAATCCGGTTGCCCCCCACACATGCGGCGGGGCAACCGGAAACATTACGCAGCGGATCGAAGTCCGACCGCTGCGGCGAGACCCCTTGCCCGTTCCAGGCACGCAGGTTGCTGATCGGCAAACCGCTCGGCGCCGATTTCCATGATCAGCGTCGTATCCGGAAGGAAGGTCAGTTCGGAGAAGATGTCATCCCAGGCAATGTCGCCCCAGCCGATCGGCAGATGCAGATCGCCGATGCCGAGCGCGGTCGCTTCGGCCGGATGATAGAAGCGGTTCATGGAATAGGGCAGGCCGAAACTGTCGTGAACATGGAGGTGGCCCGTCACCGGCGCCATTGCCCTCAGCTCGTCACGGAAATCAAGCCCGCGATGCGTGGCCTCGATATAGGCATGCGAGAAATCGATGAGCGCGACGACGTTGTTCGAGCCGATCGCTCGCACGGTTTCGGCGACCTGGCTCGGTGTCTGTCGATACTGGCCGCTTTCCGTCGTGAAAATGTTTTCGAGTGCGATGCGGACCCCGTATCCTTTTGCGATCTGCGCCATCTCCGCGAGTGCGTCGCGTTCCATCCTGTCGAGATCAGCGGCATTCTCTCCGGGGGCAAGCTGTGCTGCGCCGGAGTGATGGACGAGGATCCCCGCACCAAGCCGGTCGCACAGCTCGAGCATCGCCCTCACGACCTTCTTTTGCAGATGGTGGTGCTGGCGGTCCATGAAGTTGGAAACGATCTGGCCGTGCAGCGATAGCTTCTTGAAGGTGTACTTCTTCGTCATCTCGGCGACGCGCTGGACACGGTCTTCGATGATGCGGCCGCCACTGACGATCTCTTCGCCATAGATTCCGATCTCGCAGGCGTCGGCTCCGGTCTCGGCAATTTCGCGCAAGGAGGCGTCAAGGCTCGAAAGATCGCCCTTGCCCGTTCGATTGCAGAATCCCACGGCGGATATGATGTCGTTCATCACGGTTTCTCCTGATTTGTTGAAGTGATCAGACTGCTTGGAGCGTCGGATGGCTGGCGGCGCTACTGACGGCGCGGGGCTCCAGATCGACGTGGATTCGCCGGCCGGTCTCCTGGTCGAAGAGATGCAAATGCGCCAGAGGCAGCTCCAGGGTGATCCGATCGCCCGGCCGGGCGCGCGTATGCTCGTCGACACTGGCGGCGAAGGGATGGCCATTCAGTTCCGAGTGGATGACGCGGCCGGAGCCGAGCTCCTCGACGAAATCCACCTTGATCGAGACGCCTTTTGCTTCAGGCGCAACGACACATTGTTCCGGGCGAATACCGACCGTGATCTGCCTTGCGCCCAGTCGCCCAGCAAGCGCCCTGTCTATCGGCATCTTTGTGCCGCCGAACGCCAGGCAGGCGTTGTCAACGTCGACAGCGGCATCGAACAGGTTCATCGCCGGCGAGCCGATGAAGGATGCGACGAAGATGCTTGCCGGCCGGTGGTAGATGTCGAGCGGCTGGCCGACCTGTTCGACCACGCCCTTGTTCATCACGACCAGCTTGTCCGCCAGCGTCATCGCTTCCACCTGATCGTGGGTGACGAAGATGGACGTTGCCTGGAGACGCTGATGCAGCTTGCGGATCTCCGCCCGCATGGTGACGCGCAGCTTGGCGTCCAGGTTCGACAGCGGCTCGTCGAAAAGAAACACGTTCGGTTCGCGAATGATCGCGCGCGCCATGGCGACGCGCTGGCGCTGGCCGCCGGAAAGTGCCGCCGGCTTGCGATCGAGATAATCGGAGAGTCCGACGATCTTCGCCGTTTCCTCGATCCGGCGCAAACGCTCCGCCTTCGGGACACCGGCCACCTTCAGGGCATAGCCGATATTTCCCGCGACCGTCATGTGCGGATAGAGGGCGTAGTTCTGGAACACCATGGCGCAACCGCGTTCACGTGGCTCGAGCCTGTTTACGACGTGGCCGTTGATGGCGATTTCGCCGGCGGTGATGTCCTCGAGCCCCGCGATCATCCTCAAAAGCGTTGATTTGCCGCAGCCGGACGGGCCGAGGATCACGACGAATTCTCCCGACGCAAAGGCGAGGTCGATGCCATGCAGGGTGGGGTTCTTTCCGTAGGATTTACGCACGGCGCGAATTGCGATGTCAGCCATGGGCGCGGACCTCTCTGTCTGTTCTGTTTGGGGAAAGCGGGGTCATTTTTCCGTGGCCACGAGGCCGCGAACGAACCACCGCTGAAGGACGGCAACGACGATGAGCGGAGGCAGCATGATGATCAGCGATCCGGCGAGCGTCACGTTCCAGTCCGGCGTGCCGTTGTCGGACGGCAGGAGTGCGACCAGCGACATCATCGTGGTCTTGTATTGGGGGTCCGTCACCATCAGGAGGGGCCAGAGATACTGGTTCCACCCATAGACGAACATGATGGTCGTCAGTGCGAGCATGTTGGTGCGCGAGAGCGGCAGCAGCATGTCGATGAAAAAGCGGATCGCGCCTGACCCGTCCATGCGTGCGGCCTCCGCCAGCTCGTCGGGCAGGGTCAGGTAGAATTGGCGATAGAGGAACGTTCCGGTCGCGGTTGCGATCAACGGCAGCGTGAGGCCGGCATAGGAATTGAGAAGGTTCCAATCGACGGAAACTTCGAAACCGGTGACGGCGGAAATCAGCAGTCGAACCGGCTGAAACAGGTCGGCAGCGACCGCATAGGTGGGCACCACGCGCACCTCGAGCGGCAGCATCAGGGTGATGAACACCATCCAGAAGAAGAAGCCCTTGAGCGGCGTTCTGAAGAACACGATGGCAAAGGCCGTCAGCGCCGATAGCGCCACCTTGCCGACCGTGACGAGGCTGGCCATGACGAAGCTGTTCAGCATCGCTGTTCCGAGGTTGGCGCGCGACCAGGCGGCGCTCATGTTCTCGAAGAGGCGGTCCTGCGGCACGAAGCTGAAGGGTATGGCGTTGACCTGCTGGAATGTCTGGCTGGCGCCCGACACGATGACGATGAAGGGGCCGATCAGCAGCAGGAAGCCGAAGATCATCACGCCATAGGTCAGCGCGTTGGCGAAAGGTGTCCGCTGGATCATGGGAGCCTCACTTGTAATGGACTTGGCGCTCGATGAAGCGGAACTGGATAAAGGTGAAGATCATGATGAGGCCTATGAGCACGAGGCTCTGGGCCGAAGCGCCGGAGTAGTTCAAGCCGCGGAACGCCTCTTCGACGATGCGGTAGACCATCACGTCGGTGCCGTGGTTCGGGCCGCCATCCGTGGTTCGGGCGACGATGCCGTATGTGTCGGCACCGACGAAACCTTCGGTCATCATGATGACCAGCAGGAAGAAGAGTGTTGGCGCCAGCAGCGGGATCTGGATGTCGACTGCGCGGCGGATCGGGCCGCATCCGTCCATCGCGGCCGCCTCGATCAGCGATCGAGGGACCGACTGCAGACCAGCAAGAAGGAAGATGAAGGTGTAGCCCGCCCATTTCCAGGCGAAAACGACAATGACGAGAATAAGGGCATGGCTGCCGTACTTGGCTGGGTTCCAGAAATCCGGAAACGTGGCGTTGACCGATGCCATCAGCCCGCGCTCAGGCGACAGGATGAAACGGAAAGCCATGCCGGCGGCCGGCCCCGCAATCGCGTAAGGCAGAATGTAGAGGAACCGGAACGGTGCGGAGCCCGGCAACTGCCGGTCGACAGCAAGGGCAAGAACAAGGCCAATGAAAATGGTGGCAAGCGTGCCGCAAAGGGCGAATGCCAGGCTGACGCCAACCGAGTTCCAGTAGAGCGGGTCGGCGAATACTTCCTGGAAGTTGGCAAAACCGACGAACTCAGCGGCGCCGCCGAATGGCGGCTCCAGCGTGAAGGCCCATCGCAACACGGCGACCGCCGGCCAATAGAAAAAGAGCAGGATCAAAATGATCTGTGGAAGGGCGAATAGGCTGGGCAGCCACCAGCTGCGAAAGGCCGCACGCTTGTCCATGTGTTGTATTTCCGATGCGCAAGAATAGAAATCGGAGCCTGCCGATGTTGCGGCAGGCTCCGGGCGGATCAGATGTTAGTTCAGGGTCTGTCCAGCGTAGGTCTTCTCGAAGCGACGCAGAACGGCGTTGCCGCGTTCAACCGTCTTGTCGAGCTCGGCCTGGACGTCTGCGTTCTGCATGAAGATCGCTTCGAGGGCGGTCGCGAACTCCTTGCGGATCTGCGTGAAGCCGCCGAGGCGGATGCCGCGGGTGTTTTCAGAGGTCGGGGTGAAGGACAGGCTCTGGATGGCGAGTTCACGCCCCTTGTAGGGTGCCTTGTCGTAGAACCCGTTGGCCTTCATGGCGTCGAAACCGGTCTTGGTCACCGGGATATAACCCGTCACCGTTGACCACCACTCGGCCATTTCCGGCGTCGCAAGGTAGTTGAGGAAGGCGGCCGCGCCCTTGTATTCCGCTTCCGGACGACCGGCGAGCACCCAGAGCGATGCGCCGCCGACGAGCGAGTTCTGCCGCTCCGTGCCCTTCCATACGGGCAACATGGCGACTTCCCACTTCACACCTTCGGGAAGGGTCTTGCCGATCGTGCCGTGGTCGGCGATCGAGGTCTGTATCATCTGGCAGGTCTGGGACGTGAAGGCGGGGACGATGTCCATGCCGAGTTGCTTGGTCTTGACCACGAAGAGCTTCTCGTCGGCCATCTTCTTGAAGAACTTCACGTGATCGACGAACTTGGTCTTGTTGACGACAAGCTCGGCGTCCAACCCGTTGTAACCGTTGGCCTTGGTGGCGAGCGGCTGGTTGTGGATGGCCGAGAACTGCTCCATCAGCGGCCAGGTGTCGAAATTGAAGGCGAGCGGGCATTCGTGACCGGCGGCCTTCAGCTTGCGGGCAGCTTCCTCGACCTGTTCCCAGGTGTCCGGCTTGAAGTCGATGCCGGCCTTCTGGAAGGCGTCGACGTTGTAATAGAACATGGCCGTCGAGGAGTTGAACGGGAAGGAATTCAGCTCGCCTTTTGCCGTGGCGTAATAGTTGGCGATGCCGCCGAAATAGTTGTTCCAGTCGATGGTGTAGCCGTTGTCGGCCATCAGCTTCTTGGCGGGCACGAATGCGCCCGACAGCATCATGTCCAGGGTGCCGGCATCATAGATCTGGGTGATTGCCGGCTGCTTCTTGGCGCGGTAGGCGGCAATCGTGTTCTGCAGGGTCGTGTCGTATCCATTTTGAGAGGTGCAGACGATCTCGAACTCGGACTGGCTGTCGTTGAACTTCTTGCAGGCATCCTGGACACGTTCGCCAAGATCACCCGAAAGGCCGTACCAGAATTCGAACTTCGTCTTTTCGGCTGCGGCCGCCGACGCGCCAAACGCGACGCTTGCCATCAGGCCGATGAATACGGACGTAGTGACGGAGACTCTCATTGCAAAACGCTCCTTGCAGATTGGCGGACACCAGGATCGGTGGCACGAATGAAGCCGGGCGCTTGCTAACAGTTGAGTGTGACAGTCCTTGCCAATCTGCATGATGGAAAAATGAAAGTTTGATTACGCTTGTCAGGCGGCGGCGCGCTCCCTGGTTGCGGCAGGTCTGTTCTTGCCGGGGAGCCCGAAGAATAGCGGCGCTCGACTGTCCGGTACGTTGGACTTCACGCGGATGCTTGCTGTGGAGCAAGGAAGGGGGCGGGCGTACCGGCTAGCTATGCGGTGGCTCCGGACATTTTCGGAGACAGCGTAGAAGGAGCTTGATTGTGGTGAGGCGACGCAACGGTTGGGGACTGGCGTTCATCGCTGCCTGCCTGTTCGTGCTGCAATCGGTCGCCGGCGCATTTGCCTTCAGCTCGATGCCTGCCTTCTCGCAACTCGACGCTTTCGGCAATGCACTGTGCATCAGCGCGGATCACGCCAGCAACGGCAATCACGACGGCGGCCATGGCAAGGCTGCCGATTGCTGCCTTCTTGGATGTTGCGTGTCCTCGCAGGTCTTGGCGGCGACTCCGCAGCCTGGCGACGATCTTAACCACCAAGTCGCGTCGGCGGTGCACACGTTTTGGTCCGCGGCAGAGCCGTTGCCGGCGGGCGAGCATCGCCTCGGTTATCCTCGCGCGCCCCCTCGGCTGCTCGCCTGATCGGTTGCGTTCGCTCCAGCCTATGTCGGGGGGAGGGATATCCTCCCCTGGCGTCCGCCGGTCCATCGCGACGATCTTCGACGCCTCCCGACGTCCCTGTCGTGTGCTCCAAGCCTGACTGCAGGCCGGTCTTGAGCCAACGGGGACCCGTGCACTGACCGTCTTGTGCGATCGCTGCCCGCCACCGACCAAGAATGTCGGCAACCTTTTCCGGATCACTGCATCCAATCCCTGACAGCCGCGGGGGGATTTCCCGCGACCCAACACAAGCCCAATAATCTCAAAGGAATAGCCATATGTTGTCGAAACTCATCACCACCGCTGCCTTCATCGCGATAGGCACCACGGCAGCTTTTGCCCACTCCACGCTCGAAACAACGGAGGCGCATGTCGGCGCGTCCTACAAGGCCGTCATCCGCGTCCCGCATGGATGCGAGGGCAAGCCGACGATCGCTCTGCGCGTTCAGATCCCGGAAGGCATGATCGCCGCAAAGCCGATGCCGAAGCCGGGCTGGACGCTGGAGAAGGTCAAGGGAGCCTACGAAAATTCCTATGACTACTTCGGCACGCCGATGAAGGAGGGCGTGAACGAGGTCGTCTGGAAGGGCGGCAGCCTGGCCGACGACGAATATGAGGAGTTTGTCTTCCGCGCGTTTCTGACTGAGGGCCTGCCAGTCGGCAAGACACTCTACGTGCCGCTGGTGCAGGAGTGCCCTGATGGCGCGACCGAGCGTTGGATCGAGGTCCCGGCAGAAGGCAAGTCGAGTGACGATCTCGAATATCCGGCGCCCGGCATCAAGCTGCTTGAAAAGAAAAGCGGGCACTGAGCAGCGCAACGTGGGGGCGAGGGCCAAGTGACCGGAGATCACGCATGATGCTGGTATCATCGAGCTTCACTCGTCTTGCGAGGCTGGTGGTGATCGCGCTCTGCGGGATCCTCATGCATGCCGCCGCGACCTTCGCCCACGCATCGCTCAACACAAGTGAACCGCAGGATGGCGCGGTCGTCGGCACCGCGCCATCGGTCTACGTGCTGACCTTCAGCGAGCCGGTTTCGCCGTTGTCCTTAAAGCTCGTCAGACCGGATGGAACAGCGATCCCGCTCGAGCGGTTCGACCTGAAGGATCGAGTGGTCGTGATCGCGGCGCCATCCGATCTTGGGCACGGCACACATGTGCTCAGCTGGCGCGTGACCTCTACCGACGGGCATCCGATCGGTGGATCGGTCGTCTTTTCTGTCGGCGCGGCCAGCACCGCTCCGTTCATGAACGAAGACGAGATCGACTGGGCCGTGCGCGCCGGTCTCCTCCTATCGAAGCTCGCGCTTTACGTGGGGCTGTTCATCGGCGTCGGCGGTGTGTTTTCGCGCCACTGGCTGCTCTTTGGCTCGCGATCAGGGTGCAAAGTCGTTGCAGCAGCGCTCGGTATAGGGCTTCTCGGCGCACTTGCCGCTGTGGGTTTTCAGGGGCTCGATGCACTGGGCGTTTCCGTGACGCAAATTGTCGAGCCGGTCGTTTGGTCCACGGCGATGGCAACCAGCTTCGGCGGTACGGCCATTGCCGCCTTCGCTGCCTTTTGTGTGGCCGCCATCGCTCTGCCGGCGAAGGGTCGGTCTGCTCGACTGTCATCTCTCGTCGCGCTGATCGCGTCATCCGTCGCCTTGTCGCTGAGCGGCCATGCATCGACAGCCGAGCCGCAATGGCTGATGCGTCCGGCGGTCTTCCTGCACGTCGCCACGATAAGTCTCTGGGTTGGAGCGCTCGCTCCCCTGGGCCTCGCGTTGCGGCGCGAAGACCCGATGGCTCTTCAGGCGCTCGGCCGGTTCTCGGCGTTCGTCCCTTACGTGCTCGTTGTTCTTATCGTGGCGGGTTTCATCTTGGCCTTTGTGCAGGTGGAGAAGCCGCAAGCGCTGCTGGAAACTGCCTATGGCCAGGTGCTCATGGTCAAGATGGCGTTGCTGTTCGGACTGTTTCTGTTGGCGCTTGCAAATCGCTGGCGCCTGACGAAACCGGTAATGGCTGGCGAGCGGGCTTCGGCGAAGCGGCTGGTCCGCTCGATCGCCGCGGAAACACTGATCGTCGTCCTGATCTTCGGCGCCGTTTCTTGCTGGCGCTTCACGCCGCCGTCGCGCGTGCTCTTAGCTCTGGCGGTTCGGCCTGCAAGCGTTCACATCCACACGGACAAGGCGATGGTCCTCGTTGAGGTCTTGCCCGGACGGGTGGGCGAGGTCGACGTATCGATCAACCTCGCCACGGGCGAAGTCGAACCGCTTGCCGCCAAGGAGGTGACGCTCGTCCTATCCAAGCCTGATTCCGGCATCGAGCCGTTCAAACGTGCGGCAGCGCGGAGCGGCGACGCAGATTGGCGGATCGAGCGCGTGAACATACCGCTGGCGGGCACCTGGCAGGTACGTGCCGATGTTCTGATCAATGACTTCGAGAAGGTAACGCTGAGCGATCAAATCATCATTGGGCCGTGAGCGCGGAGGCCGCCGCACAATCTCGCGCGCACGCCAGCGGATCGCCTGTGGGCGTTCAATCGCTACTGCCGTGGAGGTGTTCCGTCTAGCCCTGGCTGGTTATCCAATAGACCGTTTAGGTTCATTGCCTTCGGATGAAGCCTCTGTCAGCCTTTTCCGATTGCGGTTGCGCCGACGTCGCAGTCCCCGCTGCAGCGGCCAATCGCAAGCCTGACTCTGGCCTCTGCTTGGCTAGTGGAGGCTCTTTTTTTGGACGCGGGCGTGGGCGGTAGCCGACCGGAGGCGGTCCGCTCGACATAAATCGCGGATCACGTCCCGCATTAATAATTTAGAAATATCGAATGTTCATTCTGCTCCGCCATGCGCGGTTTCCTGCTGATGGCGATTTACGCGGGCGGATTGTGGGTGGTCGACACGACGATGTGTGAAGGCCGCTACACCCAGGAGTTTGGGCATGAGGTTCAATCCGCGACCAGACAGGCCCGGTATTGGCTGAACGTCCAATTGAACTTCCTGGCCGCCCGCTTCTAGCTGACCATTGCTACGCGGTGCCGGAGAAGCGGGAAGCCGACCGGGAGGGGCGGAGTTTAGGCGGAAGTCCTTTCACGGAAGCCGCTGTCGAGAGCATTGTGCGCTGCCTGCGTGACGTCGATGTCGTGAATGTGGCTTAATCTCCATCATCAGATCGCCGATTACCAAATACGTCTCGGCGCGTCGCTTTCCTTTTTCGCGATGGCGGTCTCAAGCTGCTCGTGCGATCCCCCCAAGGCAACAACATAGAGTTCCAGCGCAGTCGTCAGAACGTTCGTGCGACGTACGGAGATATCGCTGGTCGAAGCATCGCCTAAGGAGGCAACCATCAATCGAACAGCTCTGTTTTGGAACTCACTCATTCTGCAACCTGTTCAAATGCCATTTGGTGCGGAGCATATCGCCGATTGCTGAACCCTATCTTAAGCGCAAAGGTAGTGTAGGTCGTGGCGCTGAGGTTTTACTCAAGCTGGCGAAGTCGAACCTTCATGGGGGCAAGGTCTCGTCATGACCATTCGGCTTGCGACCGTGGTCTCGCCGACTGCCGGCGCAAATGAGAACGTTTAGAGAACTTTCCTGTGTGACTGCACCATCTGCCGGTGTATAAGAGCCGGATGGTCCAGAGAGCAGGCAGTGCAGATCTTCCGCTTCACGGTGGCCGGGTTCCCCGGTGGCTTGGCGAGCGCATGACGAAACTTGGTGCGATCATCACCCAGGCGATCGTCATCGAATATGGTCGAGACGAGTTTCTTCGGCGGTTGGCACATCCGTTCTGGTTTCAGTCTTTCGGATGCGTCATGGGCATGGACTGGCACTCTTCCGGCATCACCACCAGCGTCATCGGCGCCCTGAAGCGTGGTTTGTCGCCTCTGTCAGGCGAACTCGGTATTCATGTCTGTGGCGGTCGAGGGCGGAATTCCCGGGAGACCCCCGGCGAGCTGATTGCAATTGGCGAGCGCGTGGGCCTCGATGGAAGTGGCCTGGCGACAACCAGCCGCCTCGTCGCAAAGGTCGACAGTGCAGCAGTTCAAGACGGCTTCGACCTTTACCTGCACGGTTTTATCGTCACCGACGACGGCAAATGGGTCATCGTGCAACAGGGCATGAACGGCGAAAAGCGGCAGGCCCGGCGCTACCATTGGCTTTCGGAGGGGATCACCAGCTTCGTGGATTCGCCCCACACGGCGATCGAAGGCGCGCGGCAGGGCGAGATCGTCAACCTTGCCGACCGCCGCGCCGCGGCCTCGCGCAATAGCCAGCTCGATCTTCTGGCTTCGCTGGGGCCGGATCGGATCGTCCGGGAGGTCGCAGCCATCGAGCCAAGGCGGGTGACCAAGCAAAGCGCGCAGCCAATGCTGCCGCATCTGATTATGCCTGAACATCACGACGTGCGCGAAGAAGACGTCAATATGAAACGCCTGCATGCCACGCTCGCTGCGGCCGCCGACCGTGGCCCAGAGGATTTCGAGCATCTCCTGCTGGTGCCGGGCGTTGGGGCGCGGACCGTCAAGGCGCTGGCGATGGTGGCCGAAGTGGTGCACGGTGCGCCATGCCGGTTCGCCGATCCGGCGCGCTTCTCGCTCGCCCACGGCGGCAAGGATCGCCACCCGTTCCCGGTTCCACTGAAAGTCTACGACGAGACGATCCGGGTGATGAAGTCCGCCGTGTCGAAAGCGAAGCTCGGTCGTGACGAAGAGATGCAGGTTCTCAAGCGCCTCGACGATCAGGCTCGCCAGTTCGAGAGATACGTGACCGGCCCGGATCTCAAGGAGATCGTGGCCGGCGAGTTTCGACAATCGCAAGAGTTCGGCGGTCGCAGCGTCTTTGGCTGGGAAGGGCCGGAAGAACCGTCGAGAGATGCAGGGCGGTCACGCCGTCAAGGCAACCGCGACCGGTAGGCGGCTCAATGCGACCGCAAGGCGTTGCAGCGAATCTCTTTCTTTGATCTCTTCGAGGAGTTCTCGCCGGAACTCAAACCTCCTCCCAAGGGTTGGAAGGTCGTGCGAACAAGCTTGCGAGGGCGAACCAGCAGAATCCACGTCAAGAGGAGTCTCGCGATGGAAGAACTGCAGAGCATCACGGTATCTGAGGAACGGCTCGAGGATTGCCGGGACGTCGTTGAACTTGACCTCCAGCTTTTGATCCGCGAGACGATCGACTCCGGGTTTTCGGTGGAGGAGGTGTTGATCGCGATCAGTGAGCTGGTGGCGGAGGATTTCGCCCACGCCGTCAAGGTCGCCAGCGTCCACTAGAGCATCCCGCATTCAAGTGGAATCACTTGAAGCGGAAAGATGCTCTGGAAACCAAACGCGCGGGGCTCTAGGGAACGCGTTGCTGTCCGAAACGGAGTATCCGGTCGCGCAGCGAAGGCTCAGCGACACGCTTCGCCGCTTCCCGATAGTCGAACCAGGCGAGCTTTCGCTCTCCCTTCTCGGGGAATTTCCCGCGCATGCGCGTGACTTCCAGGGGGTGGAGTTGAACCCTGCAGGAGATCTTGAGCCCATGGTCCAGCCTCTTCTTGTAGAAGTAGTGGCCGAAAGGAAACCTCTGGCAGGTGCCCTTCACGCCAGCCTCTTCAAAGGCTTCTCTCGCAGCCACCTCATGCGCGCGCTTTCCTTTCATCGGCCAGCCCTTGGGAATGACCCAGCGTCCGGTGTCCCGGCTGGTAATGAGAAGGATCTCCAGTGTGTTGTCTTTGCGAAAGCGATAACACAAGGCCGCGTACTGCATGCGCGGCGGCCGGCGAAGCATCAACTGCACGTCAGAGACAATCTGGTGTAGAAAATTCACAGAAACGCTATCTCCTTTGTCGCCCTATGCGGCAAACGGGCTCTGCCTGCCACTCGCGGACAGTAACATCCGGATCGGCGGTTCTGTTCCGTCAACACATTGCGCGAAAGTGGAGCGCGCGACGGATTGGGCCGCCAATTCAAAGCGTCGACAGGATCCGATTGCTGAGTGATCCCCGATAGGTCTTTTTGATGTCCACCTTGTTTTCCAGCGAGTCCAGGATCTCATCGCAGAAATCGATGTCGTGGAGTTCGCGAATGGTCTGGAGGCCGCCAGGCGTGAATACGTTGATCTCGAGAAGCTTGTCGCCGACGATATCAAGGCCGACCAGGAACATGCCGTCTTCAACGAGCTTCGGCCGTAGCGTCTCGGCGATCGCCAGCATCTCCTTCGTAACGTTGGCCGGCTTTGGAGTGCCGCTTGCGTGGATGTTGGAGCGGACGTCTCCCTTGGGCGGCACGCGTCTGAACGCAGCATAGACGTCGCCCCTGTGCAGCGGTCGTCCGTTCATCAGGAACAACCGCGTATCGCCGTCCGACGCCTTCGGAAGGTAGCTCTGCACGATAAGATAGCCGACGACGCCGACAGCCTCGACAATTTGGGTAAGATTGCCCTCCGTGCTGGTACCCACCCGGAAGACGTTTCGACCGCCAGAACCCTGCAACGGTTTGATGATCACCCCCTCGGAGTGGCTGTCAATGAACGTACGGATTTCATCGATGTCCTTGGAGATCAAGGTTGTCGGGCGAACGGTCACCGGGAAATCCTGGAAGTAGAGCTTGTCCTGGGCCAATGCCAAGCCGCAGGGATCGTTGACAACGATCGTACCGCGCTCCGCGGCGAGACGGCCGAAATTCGCCCCGGCGTGAGATGCCCAGGGTCGGTTTTCGGCGTCCTCCGACGGATCGTTGCGAAGCAGCAGAACGTCCACTTCTTCGACGTTGACGATGGTTTTGTCGGCGTCCGTAAGTGCTCGCAAGAGCGTCTCGGGCTTCTTCGGTCGCGTGCCGACGAAACCGGCCGCCCGTATCATCAGTGTATCGTCAGGGCGCAGGATAAAATCACCAGGCGTGACGTAAAGAACCTCGTGTCCGCGAGAGAGCGCGGCAAGCGCCAATGCGGTCGTCGTATAGGCCGGCGCTTCGGTTTCGAGTGCGTTGACAAGGAGGGCAATACGCATTGGGGCTCCTAGCTTCGGGGGAATTTGATCGCTGTTCACGCCGCGTCACAAAATGAATGCGCGGCACATGACCCAAGAAATAGGGCGGGCCGCCGGTGGCAGCTACTCCTGCGTATCGCGCCAGTCGGTAATTGGCGTTTTCGTCGCGATGCCGTTGTCGATGGTGAGCACGCTATCGAAGAAATCGACCCCGCTTTCTGACTGGATCGACGAGGTGTCGTGCATAACGGCGATCACCGTCGCCTCCGGGCAATGGCCCTTGATCGATTGATGGAACGCCCGAACCGCGTCGCTATCAAGGGCGCTTGTCGCCTCGTCGAGGAAGAGCAGGCCTGGCCTTAATAGCAGGATTCTCGCAAGGACCAGTTTCTGCTTCTCGCCTCCCGACAGAAGCTTGTCCCAGTTCTGCCCATCGCGACCATCGCTCGAAAGCCCTTCCGTAATTTCTTCGAGCCCGGCTTCCTCCAACGCCGATACGACAGAGGCGACGTCATGGGCGTCAGCCTCATCCGGCAGGCAGACGAGATCCTTCAGGCAAACACCCTGGAGCTTGACGTCCTGGGCAGCGTAGAGGCTTCGCACGTTCTCCGGCGTCGTGATCGTGCCGCGTCCGTGTGCCCACAGACCGTTGATTGCCTTCAGAAGCGAAGTCTTGCCGCTTCCAGATTCACCGACCACCAAGGTCCACTCTCCGGGAAGGAAATTCAGTTCGTCAGCGGTCAGGAAAGCCTGGTCATCGCCGGCATGCATGAGCTCGACCGCTTGGATCGTAAGTCCGCGCGCGGTGTCCTGGGTCTTGTACTCGAACACCGAGGGGCCGCTGCGAGCATAGTAATCCTGCGGCTGCTGCACCGCTTCTATTGCTTGGGCAAGCTCGGTGATCCGGTGTGCATTCGCCCTGAGCGTCGCGATGTCGGGCATCGCATGGATGAACCACGAGCATTCGTTGATCAGAGCCGTCGCCAGCTCGGCGCCGGTGACATAGTCCTGCAGGCTGATCGTTTTGTCGACGTAGGGGAGTAGCCCTGGCGCATAGGCAACGATGCGTGAGCCGAGGAAATTATGCACCAGCTCGAAGCCCATGTAGCCGGCGGTCACGCGGTTGAGCCTCGTCCAGGTGTGGTCGATCTCGCGATATCGGCGCCCGTTGATGGCCTTCTGCGCCGGTTCGCCCTTGATGACCGCAACATGAAAACTACGGTGCAACAATTGGTTCAATTCGCTGCGATAGCTGCCCTCGGCCGATTGAATGCGTGTGGACAGGCCCTGCAGGACACTGCCGAGTTTGGCTGCGATGAACGTATTGAGCGGCACGTAGATCGCGATCGCCAGAAACATCAGGCAGGCGCTGCCGTAGCTGCCGAGCAGATCAAGCCCCCTGACGGGGCTCGATGTTTCGATCAGTTTGCTCCCGACGAAGCCAAGCGACAGCACGACGCCGGCGATGCCCACGCCAAGACCGATGGCACCTCCTGTCATGCCCTTTATGGCTTCCTGTACCCTCTGGTCGATGTTGTCGGGCGACGAGCTCTCGCCTTCGGTCGCGGCGCCAAATCCGTTCTGCTGAAGGTGGAAATGGGTATGGTTGGAATCGAGCAGCGCCTGGTTGAAGCGTTCATCCAGCCACTGGCGCCATTTCCGGTGGAGTGTGGTCGAGAAGAAATGGCGGACCGCAGTGAACCCGGCATCCCTGATGATCGCGATCGCCGCGAGCGTTGCCGCGGTGATCAGGAGCGACGAAGGCGTGGTGGGCACGGTGGGGTGGTGAAAGTTGGCGATCCGATTGACGAGCTCGCCGGACGTCAGGGCGAAGTAGACGCTTGCTTGCGCCGACAATCCGGTGAGCAGCAGGATGAGAAAGGTTAAGCCCCATGCCTCGCGCCAACGTTCGGAGAGCCAGTAGGCCAGCAACAGGCCCCAGAAGCTGCGCATGGAGGAAACAGGGCTGCTCCGGCGCGGTCGTTCCCGGCCGAGGGTCCATTTGACCAGTGCTGCTGTTCGTTGTGCGTTGCTGCGCACGACCTCACTTAAAGCCATCTCCATGAACTGGGGCGAGGATCGGGCTTGTCAAATCCGAAGAATGCAGCGGCAGAGGGATCAGGGTCCTTGCCAGTTGCCGATGCCCTTTTGTCTCCGAGGCTTAAGCGTCGGAGATTGAAATGCCGTCGCGGTCAATTTTGCGGGTTCACGCTCATCGGTTCCGATCGCCTGGAGGGCTGCTGCGTGCAATCCGTCGCGGAGAGCGACGCTTCGCCGTCGCCTGGTGAGCCGCCACTTCCCTTTGTCGGGCCTCTGGCGGCCTCGAAGCATTGCGCCTCAAACGAAATTGAACTCCAGGTGGTGAGCGATGTGGAACATGTCCGCGAAGGTCATGCGCTCCGGGGCGCGCAGCCGAAGCCGGCCACTGTGCACCCATTCGTCCGCGTAGCGACTGGACAGGAAGTCGTATAGGCACCTGACAGAAGCAGTTTGGCGGTCGAGAGGCTCCTCGCCTCCGCTCCCGATGTTGGCTTACGTTCGGGCGATCGCTTCGGCCAGCCGAAGAAGAAGAGGTCTCATCCGATCCGCCGGAACACCGGCATAGCCGAGAATGAGCGCAGCCGGCTGAGGCGTCGCGATCGTGTAGTCCGACAGCGGATAGCATTGCAGTCCCGCATCGAGCACGGCGCGGTGCGAGGCCTGGTCTTCACGACCGTCTTGCAGCCAAGCGAGTGCGTTGAGCCCGCTTTCGGAACAGTCAACGCGGGCAAGTCCTGCAAGGACGTCCCGCCCGGCTTGCATGAACGCCTCGCGGCGCTCGGCATAAAGGCCACGCATGCGGCGCAGATGACTGGCAAAATGTCCGCCGCCGATGAACTCGGCGAGCGCGAGCTGGGTTTCGACCGGCACGCTGCGATGGATCAGTGCCGACAGGTTGCGGAAAGCACCGATCAGTTGCGGTGGCAAGACGAGATAGCCGATACGCAGACCCGGATAGAGCGCTTTGCTGAAGCTGCCGGCATAGATCACGCGTCCGTTGCTGTCGATGGAGCGCATGGAGGGAAGCGGCGCGCCGTCATAACGGAATTCGCTGTCGTAATCGTCCTCGATGATCCAGGTATCGTTTGCTCGCGCCCATTCGAGGAGGGCAAGCCGGCGCGGCAGCGACAGTGTGACACCGAGCGGGTGGTGGCGCGATGGCATGACGAAGGCGAGCCGCGCATCGGGATAACGAGCCATGGCGCCTTCGACATCCAAACCGTCTGCGTCGACATTCGTTGGGCACAGCCGCAGCTCGAGCGTGCGGAACAGGTTGCTGGTGGTGACGGGCCCCGGGTTTTCGAACCATATCCCGTCGCCAGGATCGGCGAGCGCCAGGACTGCGAGCGTGAAGGCGGCATGCCCGCCCGGCGTGATGACGATCTGCTCGGGATCGCAGGGATCGCGCCGATGCAGGGCCAGATATTCGGCAATCCTCTGCCGCAGAACCAGCTCGCCCGCAACGTCGCCATAGCCCATGGCCACGGCCTTGCCGCCGCGCGTCACCGAATTCCAGCATTTCCGCCAGACGGCAAAGGGAAACCGGTCGAGCGCCGGACGGTTGGGGAGGAAAGGCCTGTCTTCCATCTGGCCGATATCGGCTGACATCCGGCGTGACAGCTCGCCAATACGCGACAGGCGCGGCGGTGCAGTCTCTGCGGCATCCCGCGGAGTTGGGGTGAACCGGTGTTTCGCGGATTGGCGGGGCAAGGCCGCCGACACGAAGGTGCCGGCTCCCTGTCGGGCTTCCAGATAGCCCTCTGCTTTCAGGTTATCGAGCACTCGCACCAAGGTCTGGCGCGACAGGCCCAACTCCCCGGCAAGGATGCGGCTCGCAGGCAGGCGTGTTCCGGCACGCAGGTGTCCCTTGAGGATCGCCATGCGCAACTGATCCTGCACCTGGCGGAATTTCGGCAGGGCGATCGCGGCATCGAGGCGAAGGAAAGGCAGGATCGGGCCTTCAAGCTGTTTGACCACCGATGCATCTCCAAAATTGGTACAGTCAATTTCACCATAATGGACGTTTATTCGTTGTCCAATTGTTACATCCTGTCCCTACACGAAAACGCACCGATGCAGCCGTCCGCAGGACGCAGACAAGGTGCGGGGGAACCGGAACTGACGGCGGTGCCGACGACCGGATGCAAGGACAGAAGTAGCCATCGCCCACGATCCGTCGCAGACGGTCAACAGGAGGAAACCATGAAGAGACTTCTATCGCGCGCAACGAGCCGCGCCTTCATCTCCACCCTTGCCCTGGCCGCGGCGCTGCCGGGTATCGCCCGCGCCGAGGCTTCGCAAGAACTCGTGGCAGCCGCCACCAAGGAAGGCACGCTGACAGTCATCGCGCTGCCCCATGACTGGTGCAACTACGGAGAGGTTATCGCCGACTTCAAGGCGAAATATCCGGGCATCGAGGTCAACGAGCTGAACCCCGATGCCGGCACGGCCGATGAGCTGGAAGCGATCCGGGCGAACAAGGGCAATACGGGCTCGCAGGCACCAGACGTCGTCGATCTCGGCCTGGCCTTTGCGCCGGCCGCCGCGCAGGAGGGCCTGCTTCAACCATACAAGGTGGCGACCTGGGACGAAATCCCTGACAACATCAAGGACGAGAAGGGCTATTGGTACGGCGACTACTACGGCGTCATGGCATTCGGTGTGAACAAGGACCTGCTTGAGTCCGCACCGGCCGACTGGTCGGATCTGTCGAAGTCCGAATACTCCGGGGCCGTGGCGCTGACCGGCGACCCGCGGTCCTCGGCGCAGGCGATCCTGGCGCTGATGTCGGCAGGCATCGCGCGAGGCGCCAAGCCTGGAGCGGAATCCGGCGGCAAGGGCCTTGAGCTTTTTGCCGAACTGAACAAGTCCGGCAACTTCGTGCCAGTGCTCGGCAAGGCCGGCACGATCGCACAGGGGCAAACGCCGATTGTCGCTGCCTGGGACTACAATCTGCTGGCCTGGCGCGACGCGCTGAACGGCAATCCGCCGATGGACGTGGTCGTGCCGGCAAGCGGAGTCGTCGCCGGCGTCTATGTGCAGGCGATCTCGGCCTATGCGCCGCACCCGAACGCCGCCAAGCTCTGGATGGAATATCTCTATTCTGACGAGGGTCAGACCGCCTGGCTGAAGGGCTACTGCCACCCCGCGCGTTTCAACGCCATGCTGAAGGCCGGCAAGTTCCCGCAGGAGCTGCTCGACAAGCTGCCGCCGGCCGAAGCCTATGAAAAGGCAATCTTCCCGACAGTCGATGAACTTTCCGCCAACAAGACCGCGGTGGTCGAGGGCTGGGACAAGGTGGTCGGCGCCAACGTGAAATAACTCTCCCGGTCGGCCGGAGGCTTACCTGTCAGGAGGCCTCTCGCCAGCCTTTGGCGCAATTTATTCCAGGGACAAATCCGATGACGACAAGCGTCGCATCCCTGCCGGCGGCCTTCAAGCCGCGGCAGGTCCTCAGCTGGCTCGGGGTTGCCCCTTTCTTCCTCTTTGCCACGCTCTTCCTCATCCTACCCACTCTCAACATCGTGCTTGGCGCGTTCCGCAACGCTGAGGGACAGGTGACGCTTGAGAACCTTGGCAAGCTTCTGGCGCCCTCGATACGGTCGGCCTTCTGGATTTCGATCGAGCTCAGCCTGCTGACCGCAGTACTTGGATGTCTTTTCGGTTTCCTGATCGCTGCCGCCATAACCCTCGGTGGCCTTCCGCGCCCGTTGCGCAATGCCATCCTCACTTTCTCGGGCGTCGCCTCGAATTTTGCCGGTGTGCCACTCGCCTTCGCCTTTATCGCAACACTCGGCCGCCTCGGTTTCGTGACCATGCTGTTGCGCCATTGGTTCGGCATCAATCTTTACGGGGCCGGCTTCAACATCGTCTCGTTTCTCGGGCTGGCACTTACCTATCTCTATTTCCAGATTCCGCTGATGGTGCTGATCATCACGCCAGCACTGGAGGGGCTGCGGCGCGAATGGCGGGAGGCGGCGGAAAGCCTTGGCGCCAGCGGTTTTCAATACTGGCGACTGGTGGCGTTGCCGGTGCTGTGGCCCTCGCTTCTCGGCACGCTCGCTCTGCTTTTTGCCAATGCCTTTGGTGCTGTTGCGACCGCAATCGCACTGACCGGCTCATCACTCTCGATCGCGCCGATCGTACTGTTTGCGCAGATCCGCGGCGACGTGCTCAACGATCCGCATCTGGGCTACGCCATCGCCTTTGCCATGATCCTGCTGACCGCCATTGCCAACGCGATCTACATCCTCCTGCGCATGCGTGCGGAAAGGTGGGTCAAATGACGGAGAGACGCCTCTGGTCCTGGCTCGCCGTCGCCTTGGGCGGGCTCTACTTCCTGCTGCCGCTCGTCGGCATGTTCGATTTTTCCATGCGCATGCAGCGCGATGGCTACAACTTCGAAGCCTATCGTGTCGTGCTGGCCGATCCGCAATTCCAGCAGACCTTTGGCTATTCGGTGGTGTTGGCACTGCTGACGATTGCACTCGGCATCCTGATCGTGGTCCCGACCGCCTATTTCGTGCGGCTGCGTTTTCCCGGGTTGCGCCCGATCGTCGAGTTCCTGACGCTGCTGCCGCTGGTCATTCCGCCGATCGTCATCGTCTTCGGCTATATCCGCATCTACAACACGTCCTCGGCCCTGCCGCTGACGGGAAGCTGGTGGGGCACCAACCTCCTGCTTCTGTTCGGCTATGCGACGTTGTCGCTACCTTACATGTATCGCTCGGTGGACACGGGCCTTCGCACCATCGATATCGGCAGCCTGACGGAGGCGGCACAGAGCCTTGGGGCCGGTTGGGCGCGCATTCTCGCCGTCGTCATCCTGCCGAACGTCTTCGTCTCGGTACTCTCAGGGGCTTTTCTGACCTTCGCGATCGTCATCGGTGAATATGTTTTCGCCGCGTTGCTCAACGTCGGGTCCTTCGGTCCGTACATGGTCTGGATGGGCGGCAACCGCGCCTACGAGCCGTCGGCGCTCGCGGTGGTGGCCTTTGCCATTACCTGGGCCTGCATGGGGCTGATCCAGCTTTTCACCCGCTTTTCCAAATTCTCTTCCGTGAGGCGTTGACCATGGCCTTTCTCGACATCCTTCATCTGGAAAAGTCCTTTGGTGCGCAGCGCGTCGTCAAGGATTTCAATCTCAATATCGAGAAGGGCGAATTCATCTCCTTCCTCGGGCCCTCCGGCTGCGGCAAGACCACGGTCCTGCGTATGGTCGCCGGCTTCGAGACGCCGACGTCCGGCGCGATTTGCATCGACGGGCGCGATGTAAGCGGCTTGGCTGCCAACCGTCGCAACATTGGGATGGTGTTCCAGGCCTATGCACTTTTTCCCAATCTTACGGTTGAGCAGAACATCGGGTTCGGCCTGCGAATAAAGGGCGAGGGAAAGGCAGCGATCAGCGCGCGTGTTGGTGAAATGTTGGAGCTGGTCGGCCTGCCGAAACTCGGCGAGCGCTACCCGTTCCAGCTTTCCGGCGGCCAGCAGCAGCGGGTGGCCTTGGCGCGTGCGCTCGCAATCCGGCCGCAGGTTCTGCTGCTTGATGAACCTCTATCGGCCCTTGACGCGAAGATACGCACGAGCCTGCGGGAGGAGATCCGCCGTATCCAGCGTGAGCTCGGCATCACCACAATCTTCGTGACGCACGATCAGGAAGAGGCGCTGTCGATGTCGGACCGCGTAGTGGTCATGCATCAAGGCATAGCCGATCAGGTCGGCACGCCATTTGAAATCTACAATCGGCCGGCGACGCGTTTCGTGGCGCAGTTCGTTGGGACACTCAATCTTCTCGACGCCCGCCTCCTCGACGCAGCCGCGGGGCGGGTAGGGCTGGGGGATATCCCGGTGGCGCTGAACCGGGAACTGCCCGGCCGGGCTGGTGACCGGTTGAGCCTGGCGCTCCGGCCGGAAACAGTGGTGCTGGGGCGAAAAGACGAGGGCAGCGTCGTTCTCTCCGGCCATATTGCGGAGGTGCATTTCCTGGGGTCTGTGATCCGCATCCGTGTCGCGGTTGCCGGTCAGTTCGTCTCGCTCGACACCTTCAACCAACCCGACACGCCGCCGCCTTCGGTCGGCACCCCGGTCGAGGTCAGTATTTCTGATCGTGACCTGCTCGTTCTTGCCGCCTGACGAAGCTCGTGAATTAACCGGGATGGTGACCGATATGCCATGGGAAATGACGCATCGTCCGAACTGGAGGCAGAGGATAGAGGGGCTGTCGGCCGAAAGTCGCGCGCGGCTCGCTGCGCGGGCACGACGCGCGCCGCTGTTTGCCCATGCCTATGCCTTTCACCTGAACTTCCGCTTTGGCGGCATGAAACCCTTGGATCTAGTTGAATTCGCGAGAGAGCAGCGTCTCGCGGGCCTCAAGATTCATGTCGAGGACGGCGAGCAGGCAAGTCTCGCCAGAATGCCGGACGAGGCGTTGAGCGCCTTTGGCGCGGCGGTGAGCGGGTTCAATCTGGAGCTGCATGTCGAGACCAGCACGACGGAACTTGCCGGGCTCTCGGATGCGGTGCGCATCGCGCTCTTGACCGGAGCCACCTCGCTTCGCTGCTACCCGCGTTACGAAGGGCGGGTTTCTGAGATCGTTGCGTGGACGATCGCAGATCTCAGGCGGCTTGAGGTACTCGATCCTGAAGGCAGGCTCCGGTTCACGCTTGAACAGCATGAGGATCTAAAATCAGCAGAGTTGATCCAAATCATCGAGGCGGTCGCTAACCCGCGCCTCAGCCTCCTGTTCGATTTCGGCAACATGATCAATGCGTTCGAAGCGCCGATGTCGGCCCTGGCAGCGCAGGCGCCATACATCACCGAGGTACATGTCAAGGACTGCCTCGTGCGGGCGGACCGCGGGGGTTGGGCGCATCTCGCCTGCCTGTCTGGAAACGGCGATTTGCCGATGCTCTCGATGTTGGTGGAACTCTTGCTGCTTGGCGGCGACAGGCCCCAGGTCCTGGCCTTCGGGCTGGAAGAGGAGGAGGGCTACTTCGCGCCTGCACTCCGCTTTGCTTCCGAGGCCGGGGACCCGTTCATTCCCGCCCGCTCGCCAAGCTTCACGACGATCGGAACGGGCAATCAGGAGACGCGGCTGCGCCAGGAGATAGCGGCCGCCCACAGGCAGGTCGAAACCGTCCGAAGCCTGTTGCAGAAAATCATAACCCAAGCTGAGAAGGTCCAAGAATGACGGCCGAACACGTCTGCCCGCCGGCGTTTCTGGCATTCGCCCACGAACTGGCCGATGCCGCCGCCACCGTTATACGCCCCTATTTCCGCCAACGGCTGGAGATCTCAGCCAAAGCGGACAGCAGTCCCGTTACTGAAGCCGATCGCCTTGCCGAAATGTCGATGCGACAGATGATCGAGATGCGCTTTCCTGACCACGGCGTTCGTGGCGAGGAGTTTGGCGTTTCCAACGCGGATGCGGAATGGGCTTGGGTGCTCGATCCGATTGACGGCACGAAGTCTTTTGCTTCCGGCTCGCTGGCTTTCGGTACCCAAATCGCTCTCCTGCATCAGGGCACGCCGCTCCTTGGCATCATCGATCAGCCGGTAACAAACGAACGCTGGGTTGGCCAGCGCGGATGCCCGACCCTCTTCAACGGTGTACCGGTCCAAACGAGCGATACGGCCCGCCTCAAGGAGGCGATCGTCTATACGTCGGCCCTTGAGCAGTTCGATCTCGATGCCAGAGAGCGCTTCTCGCGCCTGGCCGCCGGCGCGCGTTTCACGCGCATGTCGCATGATTGCTACGCTGCCGGCCTGCTCGCGCTTGGTAGCGTTGACCTCCTGGTCGAGAGCAACGTGTTCGATTACGACATCCTTCCGCAGATACCCATCATCGAAGGGGCGGGCGGTATCGTTACGGACTGGGAGGGCCACCCACTGGCTGACACACACAGGTACGAGACAGTCCTCATGGCAGCAAACGAGACGCTCCATGCCGAAGCGCTCGGTCGGTTAAAGCGCGGGAAGTACCCGGCAGTGGACTAGTGGGCCAGTCGCATTTTCTAACGAGAGGGGTCGGAGGGATGATGCCCTTCGAATAGCGGGCGATGTTTCGTGAGCGCCTGACTTGCAAACTCGGTAAAGGCGCTGACACGGGCCGTGCGGCGCAGATCCTCGTGGGTGAGAAGCCAGAGTTCCCTCGTCATTTCAGCAACCGGCGGGCCGATGCGCATCAGGCCGGACGTCGTATCGCCGAGATAGCAAGGGAGAGCGGTAAGCCCGATGCCGGCTGCTGCCGCTTCGCGCGCGGTAACCAGCGAGTCACAGCGCAGCACCGCTGGCACCGGCAGCGTCGCGCGCATCCATCGTGCGACGCTTGTGGAAGCAAGCGCATCGCCGAGCCCAACCCAGCGTTCCCTCGCGAAGTCGATCTCGTCGACTGATGCCAAGCCGCGTTCGTGCAGGTAGGAAGGTGCCGCATAAACGGCGAAGGCAACACTCGCGATCCGGCGGCCAACGAGAGCGTCGGGGGAATCGACGGCTGGGCGAATGGCGACGTCCGCGTCGCGGTGGGAGAGATTTGCCAGGGCATTCGACGTGCTCACCTCAAGTAGGACGCCGGGGTGGCGCTGCTGGAAGGCAGCCAGTATCGACGGCAAAATCGAAGCCATGAGGGTATCGGTGGTGGTGATCCGCAGGCTGCCTTCCAGACGCAGATCTTGTCCCGTCAGGCGCCGTTCGAGTTCAGTGACCGTTTCGGCCATCTGCCGCGCCACCGCGAGCAGTTCCTCGCCCCCGGCAGTCAGCGTGTAGCCGGACGGGAGGCGATCAAACAGCCGAACACCCAATTTCTGTTCGAACGATCCGACGCGGCGGAGCACGGTGGTGTGATTGACGCCGAGCGCGCGGGCGGCAGCGGCAAGAGAATTCGCCTCCGCGACCGCCAGGACAAAGCGGAGATCTTCCCAGTCGATTTGGTGGTGGCTGTGCATGATTGCGCAAACTTACAACAGGGAAGCGGACCGGGCGAGCGAAGTTGCAGTGCTGTCCCCGTCATTCTCGGTCGGGAAAGCCGATCTCGATCAGGCGTCTTGGTGTTTGGTCGGCGCGTTGTGGTGGATGTGCAAATATGCAGTGTTAAGCGGCAAAGACACAGATCGCACTGCGAGAAAGCACGGTCTAACTAAATAACCACGATCGGGCGGGCCGGTCGATGGAGACACGCAGGATGACCCCCATCCAACTTTACACCTACCAGACGCCGAATGGTCACAAGGTCTCGATCATGCTGGAGGAGACCGGACTGCCCTATGATGTTCACGTCATCGACATCGAGGCCGGCGAGCAGAGGACACCGGAGTTCCTGGCCCTCAATCCCAACAACAAGATACCGGTTATCGTCGATCCGGATCAGGATCGCACCGTCTTCGAGTCGGGCGCGATTCTGCCCTATCTCGCCGCGCGATCCGGTGTGCTCTTGCCCGGCTCCGATGCCGAGCGCATCCAGGCGCAAAGCTGGACTTTGTTCCAGGCAGCCCATGTCGGCCCGACATTGGGTCAGCTTTGGAACTACAAGGTCTTTGCACCGGAGAAGATCCCCTATGTCATCGGCCGCTTCGAGGCGGAAGCAAACCGTGTCTACCGGGTGCTCGAAGGGCAACTGGCGCGCTACTCCCACATCGCGGGTGAGGCATACGGCATTGCCGATGTGATGACCTGGCCATGGATCCATGCCGGTCTTACCAAGCTCGGCCTCACGCTCGACGCAACGCCCCAACTCGCCCGGTGGTACATGGCGGTCGGTGCCCGCCCGGCTGTGCTGCGCGGACTTGTCGTCCCGCGGCTGCCGGTCCGCGAGAGCATCAGCGCCTGATCCTTTCTCCCTATCCACGCTCAACGTCATTCTCATCAAGGAGGTCCCGTCATGGAGACCCTGTTCGTCCCAATGGCTCTGGTTGCGGGCGGTCTGCTCGCGGTTCAGGCCGGCGCCAATGCGCAGCTTTCGAAAGCGGTCGGATCACCATTCGCGGCGACCACGCTCCAGCTCGCGATTGGCACCGGTTTGCTGTTTCTCGTCGCCCTGTTCACCGGGACCCTCGCCGTGCTTGGCGCGGTTCCGCGGGCTGAGTGGTGGCATCTCATCGGAGGCACTGCCTCGGCCGTCTACGTCGTCTCGACGATCGTTCTATTTCCCCGCCTCGGCGCAGTGGTATCGGTCGGCCTCTTTATCGCCGGGCAGATGCTCGCTTCTCTCGCACTCGATAGCTTTGGCCTGCTTGGTGTGGCGCAAACCGGGCTTCGGGCCGGAGCCGCGGCTGGCACGCTTGTCGTGCTCATCGGTGTCGGCATGGTCGTGTTCGGCCAAGGCGCAAAGGAGAACCTTAAAGCCGACAAACTTGGATGGATCGCCTTGGCACTCGTGGCCGGCGCGGTCCTCCCGGTCCAGGGGGCCGTCAATGCACTGCTGCGCCAGGAGCTTGGCGGTGCGCCGTTTGCGGTGGGCGCGATCTCGTTCTTCGTCGCCACGCTCGCCATGGCAGCGGTGATGCTGGTGGCGCTCGCCAGGCAGAAGACACCTCGCCCCAACATCGGCGGCGTGCAGACCATGCCCTGGTGGGGTTGGCTCGGCGGTTTCGCCGGAGCGACTTATGTCACCACGGTGTTTACTGCGATCCCGGTGATCGGCGCTGCCGCAGCCGTTGGTTTCACTGTCGCAGGTCAGCAGGTCGCAAGCGTATTCGTCGATCGCTACGGCTGGTTCCGCCTCCCGCAAAGGTCGGTGTCGGGCTTGCGTCTTGCCGGTGTGGTGCTGCTGCTTGCGGGTGTCGCTCTCATCAAACTCGTCTGAAGCAAGACGCACCTTATCGCAGTCGGCGATCCGCCGACTGCCCGAGAACTTCCATGTCACTCAGTCGCTTGGCTGGTCACACCCATTCCGAGCTGAATTTCCTGTACGGTGGCGCGCGTCGCCTCAACATAGGCATCAACGAGATGGCGATTCTTTGTATCGCGAAGCCAGCAGAGGCTGAGGTCAGATACAATGTTGGGGCGGAAGGGCCTGATCGTGAGGTGATCGCGCTGGCCGTAGGCGAACACCGGGTCGACAATGGCAATCCCGAGCCCGTTGGCGACCATTTCACACACCGCCGGCGCAAGGGTCGCGTCCATGATGTAATTCAGGCGGGTGCCGTAGCCATCAAGTGTGCTTTCGATCTTCTGCCGGATGCGGTTGTCGGCGGCAAAGCCGATATAGGGCTCGCCGTCGATGTCGGCCGGCTCGACCTCTTGTTTCGCCGCGAAGCGATGGCCCGCCGGCGCTATGCAGACAAGGTCGCCGCCGCGTAGGGGAACACACTCGATATAGGGGTTGTCCGTATTGCGATTGATCAGGCCGATGTCGACCTGTTTGGAGAGCAGCCATTCAACGATGAATTGCGAACTGCGGATCACCACGGAAATATAGGCATCGCCATACCTGGCAAGAAAGCGCTTGTTGGTGTGGCTGATGAAGGGACCGGACAGGGCCGGCATCACGCCAACGGAAATTTGCCCAAGCTCCTCGCGCCGGATCAGGTCGACGGCGCGCTCGATCTGCTTGATACCGGCAAAGACACGATCAATCTCCTTGTAGAGCCGCATCCCGTGTTCCGAAGGGATGAGCCGGCCCTTGACGCGATCGAACAGCGCAAGTTCCGTATCCTCTTCCAAATGCGCTAATAGCTTGCTCACCGCAGGTTGCGAGATATGCAATATCTCGGCTGCACGGCTGACGGTTCCACATTCGATCACGGCCTTGAGGGCCTCGATTTGTCGCAGGTTCGGTGCGCGCTTCATTCCATAACTTCTCAAAAGGGGGCGGCCTGCAATCACCCTAGCGCCGTCACCGGATGTTGACAATGTGACCGCTCGCTATGCTGGAAAACACTGGCGACCGGCGCCGCGACGCGAATTGCGATCCTATAACCTTTTGGAATAGAGGCAGACTCAAAAACAATTAGACGGGTCAAAATTGCTGCGCCTATCTATGTGCAGGCTGCAGTCGGATCTATCCGGTTGCGCGATTGGCGATCGGCCCGGCATTGCGCCACGCACGGACCGACGCTCATCAAGTCACGCTGGGAGGCGCGAGGAGGAACAAATGATTATCGGGCAGAAGATCAATCGCAGGAACGCACTCAAGCTGCTGGGAGCTGGCAGCGCGACGCTGCTCGCAGCACCGTACATCATCCGGCCGGCCAGCGCGCAGAGCTCGGTTCTCAACATCACCACATACGACAAGTTCCTGCCGCAGGACTTCATCGAGCAGTTCCAGAAGGAAAGCGGCATTGAGGTGCGCATCCGTCTGACGGACGACCAGGGCAAGCAGTACAATCTGCTCACGGCAGAAGGGGCAAATCCGACCACCGACATCGTCACCGTTGCGGGCCATCGCTATGGCCAGTTCATCGGCTCGAAGCTGGTACAGGCACTGGACACAGCCAGGCTGCGCAATTGGTCGAACCTCAACCCGGCCTATCAGGACGCGTCCTGGGCGCGTTACGAGGGCAACCTGTGGGGGTTGCCGATCCTGGCCGGCTACGAAGGCCTGGTCCGCAATACGGACTACGTGCCGGAGGCCGACAGCTGGGGCATCATGTTCGACGAGAAATACGAGGGTCTGACCGCGTACCTGGCGGGCGACTTCATGTCGATCACCATGAAATATCTCGGCCACGATGGCGACTTCGTCACCTATACCGACAAGGCCGAAGAGGCCCGCAAGGCCGCAAACGAGGCGCGTGACTTCCTGATCAAGCACAAGCATATGGTTCGCAAATACTACGACGCAGCCAGCGAAGTGCAGCAGATGTTCATCAACGAGGATATCCACCTGGCGCAAGCCTGGTCTGGCCCGGCCGCCAAGTTGATCATGGACGGCGTGCCAGTGAAACTGTCCGTTCCGAAAGAAGGCACCTACGGGTTCTGCTACACGCTGAACATCGTCAACAATGCGCCTAACGCCGAGAACGCCTACAAACTGTTCGATGCTATCCTGGCCAATCCTGAGGTCGGAGCGGCGATGACGCGCACGTCCGGCTTCAGCTCGACGATCTCGGGCGTCGACAAGCTGCTCAACGACAAGGAGCGGCTGGCTTCGACGTTGCCGCAGGACGAACTTGAGCGCGTCACCTTCTTCAGCTCGACAAACCGTTCGCTGAAAAACGAAATCATTGATCGCGCCGTCGCCGAACTGAAGGCGGCTTAAGCAACCACAGAGCGGCGACTGGCCCTGACCCCGTTTTAGCGACGGGGTCAGTACGACGACGCACGTCCGGTCGCCGCCCAACGGGTCAAGGTTTGGGACAATTCAATGGCCGTGGGAACAAGTACAGCGGATGGGGGTATCCCCGCCTATGCCGCTCAAATGAAGTACTCGACAGGCATTGCCCGGGTGATCCACTCGCCGGCCTATCGATATACGTTGGGCGCCGTTACCGACTGGCGATACGGACGCATCCTGCTGTTGGCCGGCGTGCCGGTTGTCTGGATGCTGATGATGCATATCGGCCCCATCTACGAGATGCTGCGCATCAGTTTTCTGTCCAGCTACCCGCCGCAGCCTGGTTTGGAAGCCAATTTCACGCTCGACAACTACGCGCTGTTCTTCAGCGAGAAACTCTACTGGATGCCGCTGCTGCGTAGCTTCGTCTACGCCTCGATTGCAACTGCCGTAACCCTGATCGTGGTCTATCCGGTGGCCTATTATGTGGCAAAAGTGGTCTCGCCCGGGGGCAGGTCGCGAGCGCTACTCTTGCTCTTGGCACCGTTCTGGGCCGGCGAAATCATCCGCATCTTCTCGGTCATCATGCTTCTGGCCAATCGTGGTGCAGTCAACGTGCTTCTGCGGGAGATCGGGCTCACCGACCGTCCCATCCAGATGCTCTACACTTCCTTTTCGATCAGCTTCGGCCTGGTCTACATGGTCTGCCTGTACATGTTGTTGCCGCTCTATTCGGCGATCGAGAAGATCCCGAAATCCCTGCTTGATGCGTCAGCCGACCTCGGGGCAGGGCCGTTCACGCGCTTTCGCCGCATCGTGCTGCCGCTTTCGCGTGATGGCATCGTCTCGGGTTGTTCGCTGGTCTTCCTCACCTGCATGGGCGTCTTCGCTGCCCCCATCCTGCTTGGCGGGCCGACCACGAGCATGTTCTCCGAAACGATCAGCAGCTTCTTCCACGGTGCTAGCAGCCGCTGGCCGGCGGGTGCGGCCTTCGCAATGATCATGCTGGCTGCATCCCTCGTGACCGTGGGTCTGTTCATGCGGGTCGTCGGCGGCTCGAAACAAAGGACATTCTGATGCGCGCCATGTTTCTCGATTGGCCGGGACTGGCTCTCAAGTCCTTCTACTGGCTGTTTGTCCTCTATCTGTTTCTGCCGCTGTCGCTGATGGTCGCTGTCAGCTTCAAGGATGCGAGCTTCATCTCGTTTCCGCTCGGAAACCTGACGATCGACTGGTACGCCAAGGTCATTCAGGACAAGCAGTTCCTGGACGCCTGCCTTTACACCATCATGATCGCCGCGGCGACGACAGCCATCGCAACGGTGATCGGGGTCTGGATCGCGATGTTGATCGGATCGCTGCGCGGTGCCGCTCAATACGTGGCCTTCGCCGTGGCCTGTCTGCCAGCCGTGGTGCCGGGCATGATTTCGGCGATCTCGCTGCGCATTTTCATCACGACCATAGATCTTCCGACTGGCACGGCGGCCATCATTCTCGGCCACGTCGTTCATGCCGTTCCTTTTGTGGTGGTTATGGTGCTGACGCGACTGCGTTCCATGCCGGGCAATCTGGTCGATGCCGCGCGCGATCTCGGTGCGGACAGCATCGTCACCTTTTTCCGCGTCACCCTTCCTTACCTGGGACCGGCGATATTCGGCGGCATGATCTTCTGCCTGCTGCTGTCGAGCGATGACTTCGTCCGCACCTTCTTCCTCGGCGGCTATCGCCCGACGCTGCCGATGCTCATCTTCGCCCGCGTACAGTCCGGCATGTCGCCGGAGATCAACGTCATGGCCACGCTCGTCCTGGTCGTGACGGCCGTGGTCGGGCTTTACGCAGAATATCTCACACGTCGTTCGAGGATCCGCTGATGGAACCGGTTGTTCAGTTCGAAAATGTCAGGAAGAGCTTCGGCAGCTTTGTCGCGGTCGATAATCTCAATCTCAATATCGAGCGCGGCAAGTTCGTCACGCTGCTCGGCCCTTCCGGCTGCGGCAAGTCGACGACGCTGCGCATGCTCGGCGGGTTCGAAACACCCACGAGCGGCCGCATCCTGCTCTCCGGCCGCGACGTGACCCAGGTTCCGCCGAACCGGCGCAACGTGAACATCGTGTTTCAGGATTATGCGCTGTTTCCGCACATGACCGTCGCGAAGAACATCGCCTTCGGCCTGGAGTTGAAGGGGCGCGACAACCGGCAGATCCAGAAGCGGGTATCGGAGCTTCTGGAACTCGTACAGTTGCAGGAACTCGCAAGCCGCCTTCCGTCCGAGCTGTCGGGCGGTCAGCGCCAGCGTGTCGCTTTGATGCGAGCGCTGGCGCCCGATCCTGACGTTCTCCTGCTCGACGAGCCGCTTTCTGCACTCGACGCGAAGCTTCGCCAGACCATGCAGGTCGAGCTCAAGGCGATCCAGGAGCAGACCGGCAAGACGTTCATGTTCGTCACCCACGATCAGGAAGAGGCACTGACCATGTCGGATACGATCGTGGTCATGAACAATGGCCGGATCGAGCAGATGGGCGATCCGGCGACCCTGTACAATCGGCCGGGCTCCGCTTTCGTGGCGACCTTCCTCGGCGAAACCAATCTGTTGCGTTCCGATGTCGTCGGCACCGAGGCCGGCGAGGCTGCGGTGCGCTGGAACGGTGTGACGATCAAGACCTCCGCCGGCGCGCTTTCTCCGAAGCCGGGCGATGCGATCTATGTCGTGTTGCGCCCGGAAGCGATCCAATGTTCGGCCCGCGAACCAAGCGTGCCGAACCGGGTGCAGGGGCGGATCCGCCAGCGCGTCTTCAAGGGCAACCACACATCGCTCAAGGTTGAGATCGGTGACGGGCATATGCTCAACGCGCTCGTCCATCCGAGTGAAGTGGAAGGCCTCAGCCGCGACGACATCTGGGTGGGCTGGCCGTCCGAAGCGACCACAATGATCCCCTCCCGAAACGCGGCGTCATAGCCGCAGCGTCTTAACGACGGGCGCCTGGCGGCGCCCGTTACCCGATATCAGTTAAAATGGAAAACGATATGCGAGTAGGCATCGCGGGTGCGGGCTCTATTGCCTTTGGCACCGCCGCACTTCTTGAAAAACTGGGACACAAGGCAACGCTCTGGTCGCCATCCGGCACAGGGACCTTGGCGCTCACCGCGGGAGAAAGCCTGACGGCCGAGGGTGCCGTCGAAGGCGTGTTCGATCCGGCGGTCGCTCAGAGCGCAGCAGATCTGGTCAGCGGCGCGGATGCGGTCGTCATCGCGTTGCCGGCCTACGGTCACAGGTTCGTCCTGGACGCAATCGCGCCCCATCTCACGGCTGGACAGGTGGTGATTTTCAGTTCGCACACCTCGTTTGGAGCGCTCTATCTTTCCTCGCTTCTGGCTCAGCGCAGCATAACCGTGCCGATCGTTGCCTGGGGGACGACGATCGTCAGCGGCAGGAAGCTCGGCCCGGCGTTGGTCCAGGTGAACACCATCCGCAAGCAGGTCGACCTGGCGACCGTTCCGACGTCGGAGAGTGCCCGGGGATACGCAGTCTGCACGGCGCTCTTCGGCGAACATTTTGTCGATCGCGGCAGCCTGCTGGCAATCGCCCTGTCGAACCTGAATCCGCAAAACCACCTGGGGATCGCGCTTGGCAACATGTCGCGCATGGAACGCGGCGAGAGCTGGGTTCAGGCCCAGAACGTCACCCCCAATATAGGCCGTCTTCTGGAGACGCTCGATCGCGAGCGCCTGGCCATAGCCGAGAAGTTGGACCTGAAAGTGCGCGACATTTTCCAACATTTCCACCTGTCGTTCCATGTTCCCGTCAGCACCATCTCGCAAATGAACCAGGAGATGCACCAGGCCGGCCACTGCGGCACCGGTCCCGCCACGGCGGACAGCCGTTACGTGACGGAAGATGTCCCCTTTGGCTTGGTCGTCACGGCTCAACTCGCGCGCCTGGCCGGATGCCCGGCGGTCCTGCATGAGTCGGGTATCCGCATTTTCTCGGCGATGTACGGTCGGGACTTCGAAGGCGAGAACGACATCCTTCCGGAACTGGGGCTTGAGCGACTGGATCTCGAAGGTCTCGATGCGCTGTGCCGCACCGGCTTCCCGCCTGTCGTCGCTGTCGATCGAGCCGAGGGACGCGTCTGAATGAGCGATCGCTTCCTCACCCATCTTAGTTCTGAACTCGAGGGCCTGAAGACGGCCGGTTTGTACAAGTCGGAGCGTGTCATCACCTCGAAGCAGGCGGGCGCGATCGAGGTCGCCTCGGGCGACCGCGTGCTCAACTTCTGCGCCAACAACTATCTCGGCCTTGCCGACAACGCGGAACTCGCCGAGGCCGGCAAACAGGCGCTCGACCGTTACGGCTACGGCATGGCCTCGGTGCGCTTCATCTGCGGCACGCAGGAGGAGCATAAGCAACTCGAGGCCCGCATCTCGTCGTTCCTCGGCCTGGAAGACACCATCCTCTATTCCTCCTGCTTCGATGCCAATGGCGGCCTGTTCGAAACGCTGCTTGGCGAAGAGGACGCGATCATCTCCGACGCGCTCAACCACGCCTCGATCATCGACGGCGTGCGGCTCTCCAAGGCCAAGCGCTTCCGCTACGCCAACAACGACATGGCAGCACTGGAGGAGGAGCTGAAGAAGGCGGAGGGCAGTCGCTTCAAGCTGATCGCCACCGACGGCGTGTTCTCGATGGACGGCATCATCGCCAACCTGCAAGGCGTCTGCGACCTCGCCGACAAATACGGCGCCATGGTCATGGTCGACGACAGCCATGCGGTCGGCTTCGTCGGCAAAAATGGCCGCGGCTCGGCCGAACATTGCGGCGTCGAGGGCCGCATCGACATCATCACCGGCACGCTCGGCAAGGCGCTCGGCGGCGCCTCCGGCGGTTACACCTCGGCCAAGGCCGAGGTCGTCGAGTGGCTGCGCCAGCGCTCGCGGCCCTATCTGTTTTCCAACACGCTGGCGCCGGTCATTGCCGCCGCCTCGCTCACGGTCTTCGACCTGATCGAGAACGGCGATGCACTGCGGCAGCGGCTCTATGCCAATGCCACCCTGTTCCGCACCGAGATGTCGAAGCTCGGCTTCACGCTTGCCGGCGAAGGGCACCCGATCATCCCGGTCATGCTCGGCGATGCGGCGCTCGCCCAGGAGATGGCGGCGCGCATGCTGCAAAAGGGCGTCTATGTCATCGGCTTCTCGTTCCCGGTGGTGCCGAAGGGACAGGCGCGCATCCGCACGCAGATGTCGGCGGCCCACAGCGAGAACGACGTACGCCGGGCGATCGCCGCCTTCGAAGCGGTCGGCCGCGAGCTTGGCGTGATCTGAGGGAGAGACTGATGACGAACATGATGAAGGCGCTGGTGAAATCGAAGCCGGAAGAAGGCCTCTGGATGGAGCGGGTGCCGGTGCCGGAGATCGGCCCGAACGACGTGCTGATCAAGGTGAAGAAATCGGCGATCTGCGGCACCGACGTGCATATCTGGAACTGGGACCAGTGGGCGCAGAAGACCATCCCGGTGCCGATGGTCGTCGGCCACGAGTTCATGGGCGAGATCGCCGAGGTCGGCTCGGCCGTCACCAAGTACCATGTCGGCGAGCGGGTGTCGGGCGAGGGCCATATCGTCTGCGGCAAATGCCGCAACTGCCGCGCCGGCCGCGGCCATCTGTGCCGCAACACGCTCGGCGTCGGCGTCAACCGCCCGGGTTCCTTCGGCGAGTTCGTCTGCCTGCCGGAATATAACGTCGTGCCGATCCCGCACGACGTGCCCGACGAGGTCGCGGCGATCTTCGACCCGTTCGGCAATGCCGTGCACACCGCCCTTTCCTTCGATCTCGTCGGCGAGGACGTGCTCGTCACCGGCGCCGGGCCGATCGGCATCATGGGGGCACTGGTTGCCAAGCGCTCGGGTGCGCGCAAGGTGGTGATCACCGACATCAACCCGACGCGGCTGGCGCTCGCCAAGAGCGTCGGCATCGATTACGTCGTCGACGCCTCGAAGCAAAACCTCGCCGACGTGATGAAGGCGATCGGCATGACCGAGGGCTTTGATGTCGGTCTCGAAATGTCGGGGGCGGCGCCGGCCTTCCGCGACATGATCGACAAGATGAACAATGGCGGCAAGATCGCCATCCTCGGCATCGCGCCGGCCGGATTCGAGATCGACTGGAACAAGGTGATCTTCAAGATGCTCAACCTCAAGGGCATCTACGGTCGCGAGATGTTCGAGACCTGGTACAAGATGATCGCCTTCGTGCAGGGCGGCCTCGACCTTTCTCCCGTCATCACCCACCGCATCAGGATCGACGAATTCCGCGACGGCTTCGAGGCCATGCGCTCCGGCAATTCCGGCAAGGTGGTGATGGACTGGTAAGGC
>NZ_JBQENZ010000027.1:0-120740 GCF_052044935.1 Ensifer sp. 22460 | reverse complement strand
ACAATCCGAAAACCATCGTTGAGAAAATAGGTGTAGTCTCTTGTTAAAACGTGACCGCCAAAGTCTCTTTCTGAAAGAACCCTTTCGAGTCCCTCACGAGCTCCGCCGCCCACGTTTCTCTTTCTCTATATTCAATTGTCAAAAAACCGACGAACTCACCGTCCGTCAAACCGTTTCCAACAAGCCCGAAACTCTCGCCTCAGACCCCAAAATCAGCCTCAGCCAACCAGGGAAACTCTAGAGCGAAGGTCGTCGTCGCCAGCAGCGCCGCCGCCCTCGTCAGTGATCGGGCTTATAGACCCCCAGCCTCCAACACGTCAACAGCGATCTTCAAAAAAACTTCAAAAAAGAACAAGCTATTGAATCTAAATATGTTTTTCGACTGTTGATAAACTCTGTCGATTTCGAGGAGCGAAAACCTCCGGAATCGCACCGCGAATCTTTGATCAAACGGTCAAATTCCTTCCGGATCGCTCACGACATCAAATATCGTCGTTTTGCCTCGGAACGATGCGAGCGCTGCCTTAGCTGAAGGACGTCTCGTTCCCCTATATAGTGAGCACTCAGCCAGCCCTGGATTCCAGCCGCAGATCTATGCGAACTTACTCTTCGCAGAGCACACAAATGGGCGGTGCCTTGCCCTTCCATGGCCTCTTACCGTACTTGCGTGATGTTCGCCGTGCCCGACACAATGACCATATGGCCGGTATATCGATCATTCTTGTGCGCTACGCTCCGCCCGATCCGGACGGCAGAGCGTCACACCACATCGAAAACGGGGCGGAGGCCCAGACGTGACGACACATCTTCCTGCCCTGCCGGTTCGCGAGGTCCTGCCTCAATTGGCGCACGCACTCGCCGCAGGGCCGTCGGCAGTGCTCTCGGCTCCGCCCGGCGCCGGCAAGACGACGCTCGTTCCGCTCTTCCTGCTCGAGCAGGACTGGGCGAAGGGCGGCAAGATCATTCTGCTTGAACCACGGCGGCTGGCGGCACGAGCTGCCGCCGGACGCATGGCGGAGCTTCTCGGCGAGAAGGTCGGCGAAACCGTCGGCTATCGCATGCGTCTCGACAACCGCATCTCTGCCAGGACGCGCATCGAAGTCGTGACCGAAGGCGTGTTCGCTCGCATGATCCTCGACGACCCGGAACTTAAGGGCGTCGCGGCCGTGCTGTTCGACGAATTCCACGAGCGTTCGCTTGACGCGGACTTCGGCCTCGCGCTGGCAGTCGACGTACAGGCGGCGCTGCGCGACGACCTCAAGATCATCGTCATGTCGGCGACGCTCGATGTCGAACGGGTCTCAGGCCTGCTCGGCGGCGCGCCTATCATAGAGAGCCAGGGCCGCAGCTATCCGATCGACATCCGCTACCAGGATCGCGGCGGCGAGAGTGTCGAGGATGCCATGGTGCGCGCCATTGCTGAAGCGCACCGCACGGAAGACGGCTCCGTCCTCGCCTTCCTGCCCGGCCAGGCCGAGATCGCCCGTGTCGCCGCGCGGCTCCAGGACCGCTTCGATGCAAACACGGCCATTGTGCCGCTCTACGGCAACCTGACCCAGAAGGAGCAGGATGCGGCGATCCGCCCGGCGCCCAAGGGCACGCGCAAGATCGTGCTTGCCACCTCGATCGCCGAGACCTCGATCACCATCGACGGCGTGCGCATCATCGTCGACAGCGGCCTGCAGCGGCTGCCGGTCTTTGAAGCCGCGACCGGGATCACCCGGCTGGAGACGGTGCGGGTCTCGCGCGCCTCTGCCGATCAACGCGCCGGCCGCGCGGGACGGACGGAACCCGGCATCGCGATCCGCCTCTGGCACAGCGGCCAGACCGCAGCACTTGCCGCCTTCACGCCACCGCAGATTCTTGCGAGCGACCTTTCCGCCCTGCTGCTCGACTGCGCCCACTGGAGCGTCAGCGATCCAACCACCCTCGCCTTCATCGACTCACCGCCCGAAACGACGCTGACCGAGGCCAGGAAATTACTGGCATCGCTCGGCGCGCTCGACCAAGCCGGCGCGTTGACGGCGAAAGGTCGCAAGATCCGCGATCTGGCGTTACCGCCGCGTCTCGCCGCAATGGCGGTTGCCGCCGCCGAAGAGGGCCAGGCTGAAGCCGCGTGTCTGCTCGCGGTCATGCTCACCGAACAGGGCCTCGGCGGTACCAGCATCGATCTCGAAGATCGGCTGCGCCGCTTCCGCCAGGAGCGTGGCGACCGCGCCGAGGCCTCGCGCAATCTGGCGCGCCGCATGGCGGCGGAGCTGAAGGGCGCGCCGAAATCGAACGAACCGGTCCAGCCGGGCGCGCTGCTGATGCATGCCTTCCCCGATCGCATCGCGCTTCAGCGCGGCGGCCGCGGCCGGTTCGTGATGGCGAACGGACGCGGCGCGGAGATCCCGGAGACGGAGCGGCTTGCGGCCGCGCCGATGCTTGTCATCGCTGACCTCACGGGACGGGCCGGCGGTCAGCGGGTGCTGGCGGCCGCCGAACTGTCGCGGGCCGAGGTCGAAGAGCATATGCCCGAAGCGATTACCCGCGAAGACCAGAGCTTCTTCGACAGGCAAAGCCGGCAGGTGCGCGCGCGCCGCGTGACCAGGCTCGGCGCGATCATCTTCGAGGAGGCGCCGCTTGTCAGGCCAACCGGCGAAGCTGCCGCGCGCGCGCTTGCCGACGGCGTGCGCCAGCTCGGCCTCGCCGTCTTGCCGTTTTCGAAAGAGGCGATGCAGATGCGCGACCGCATCGGCTTCCTCAACCGCTCGATCGGCGAGCCCTGGCCGGATGTCTCCGATCAGGCGCTGCTCGATCGTCTCGACGACTGGTTCGTGCCTTTCCAGCATGGCGTCACAGCCATTGCCGACATCAAGGCGTCCAACCTCTCGGACGGCCTGCTCTCCCTCATTCCGCACGAGCGGCAACGGGAACTCGGCAGACTCGCCCCGACGCATTTCGAGGCGCCGACCGGGCAAAGGCACCCAATTCACTACGACGGCGACGAGCCGCTTCTGTCGATCCGCGTGCAGGAGCTCTTCGGCCTGAAGATCCACCCGGCGATCGGCGACGGCCGCCTGCCGCTGCTGCTAGAACTGATCTCGCCGGGCCATCGCCCGATCCAGACGACGCGGGACCTGCCCGGTTTCTGGGCGGGCTCGTGGCGGGATGTGCGGGCGGACATGCGCGGACGCTACCCGAAACACCCTTGGCCCGAAGATCCGGCCGATGCGGCGCCGACGACACGGGCAAAGCCGCGTGGTACATGAGACGAAACCTCCGATGACTGGAATGCAGGCACGAATGACCACAGTTGCGCTCGAACACAACAACGACCAGACCAGTAACCGCAGCCTGCGCCTGCAGACGCTCGTCCGGCTGCGCTGGCTTGCCGTCGGCGGCCAGTCGATCGCCGTCCTCACCACCGCCTTCTGGCTGCAGTTTCCGCTGCCGCTGATTTCCTGCCTGGTGCTGATCGCGAGCCTGGCGCTGGTCAACTCCTATGTGACGCTGCGCTATCCGCCGACCCACCGGCTGCAGCCGCCGGCCGCTTTCGCGCTGCTTGGCCTCGATCTTGCGCAGATCACCGGGCTCTTGTTCATCACCGGCGGGCTTACCAATCCCTTCGCGCCGCTGCTCTGCGTCCCCGTCATCATCTCTTCGGCATCGCAGCCGAAATCGCACAGCATCATCCTTGCCGGCCTTGCGGTGATCGCGATCACAGCACTTGCCTTCTCGCCTTTTCCACTGCCCTGGTATCCGGGCACGGTTCTCCTGATGCCGCGGGTTTTGACCGCCGGCATCTGGTTTGCGATCGTCTCGATGACCGCCTTTGCCGCCTTCTACACCTATCGCGTCTCGCTGGAAGCGAGCGAACTGTCGGAGGCTCTGACGGCGACCGAACTCGTGCTGCAGCGGGAAAAGCATCTGTCGCAACTCGATGGGCTGGCGGCCGCGGCCGCTCACGAACTCGGCACGCCGCTGGCGACGATCAGTGTCGTCGCCAAGGAAATGGAGCGCGAACTCGGCAACGATCCGCGCTTCGGCGAGGACGTGCATCTGCTGCGCAGCCAGAGCGAACGCTGCCGCGATATCCTGAAGCGGCTGACGACGCTCTCCTCCGAAAGCGAGGAGCACATGCGGATGCTGCCGCTGTCGTCGCTGATCGAAGAGGTGATGGCGCCGCACCGCGAGTTCGGCATCCACATCAATCTCGTCGAGAAAGGTGACCGCGCCACCGAGCCGGTCGGCAACCGCAATGCCGGCATCCTTTATGGGCTCGGCAACCTGCTCGAAAATGCTGTCGACTATGCCAAGAAGGAAGTTGCCGTGACGGTCGAGCACACCGCGGACCGCGTGAAAGTGACGATCGAGGACGATGGCGACGGCTTCGCCCCGGATATCCTGCAGCGCATCGGCGAGCCCTATGTGACGCGGCGGCAGAAGGACGACAGCGCCGGTGGCCTCGGGCTCGGCCTCTTCATCGCCAAGACCCTGCTTGAACGTTCGGGCGCGCGCCTGCGCTTCGAAAATGGCGGACCCGACAGGCCAGGCGCCCGGGTCAGCGTCGAATGGCCGCGCGCCCTGATGGATACGAAACTGGCGAAATGACATTTCGCAGTTTATTGAACGAGACCAGAAGAAACCTATAATCTCGGCGAAAGCGCAGGTTTTCGCTCAAGGATTCCAGAATGACCGACAAATCGACAGCTTCGCCCAGCACACCCGCACAGGACGCCGAACTGATCGGACCGGACCGCACCCTGCTGCTCGTCGACGACGACGCACCCTTCCTCAGGCGCCTTGCCCGCGCCATGGAAGCCCGCGGCTTTTCAGTCGACATTGCCGAATCAGTGGCTGAAGGCATTGCCAAGGCCAAGGGCAACCCGCCGAAATATGCCGTCATCGACCTTCGGCTCGGTGATGGCAGCGGTCTCGACGTGATCGAGGCGATCCGCGGACGGCGCGATGACACGCGGATGATCATGCTGACCGGCTACGGCAATATTGCCACCGCCGTAAACGCCGTGAAGCTCGGCGCCGTCGACTATCTTGCCAAGCCGGCCGATGCAGACGACATCTTTGCGGCGCTCGTTCAGCGCCAGGGCGAGCGCGTCGAGCCGCCGGAAAACCCGATGTCGGCCGATCGGGTTCGCTGGGAACACATCCAGCGTGTCTATGAGATGTGCGAGCGCAATGTTTCGGAAACGGCGCGCCGCCTCAACATGCATCGCCGGACGCTGCAACGCATTCTTGCAAAGCGCGCGCCGAAGTAACGGCGTCAGCCGCCGCTGTCGCGGTTGCCCGTGAGGATGTCGCCGATCTGATCGCCGAGTTCGCCGTTGCGCTCGGCTGCCCACTCCGCAAGCATCAGGCGCTGCGCCGCCGTGCGGGCAAAGAGCTGCAAGACCGATTTGCGCGTCGCCGGCGGCAGTTTGTGTTCGGGCGCCTCGCGAACGATGTGCCCTTCATAACCATCCGAAAGCAGCAAGCCGCATTCCTCGGGGAAGATATCGAGCGGCACGCCGGCATGGGTTGCGAAGAACAGCCGGTCGCAATGCTGCCGGTAATCCGGCCATTTGCGGTCGACGCGAAAGTCCTCGATCGAGGTCTTGATCTCGACAATCCAGATTTCGCCCTTGACCGACAGCGAGATCAGGTCGGCGCGCCTCCCGCTCGCCAGCGTCAGTTCCGGCAGGACGGAATGGCGCAGTTCGGCGAAAAGCCGCTGCACGCCGCGACGCACCATCATCGCGCGATTCGACTGTCGGCCGTCGATCAGCGGGTTGTCGTCATGGATGGAGAGGATGGTCATGCGCCCGGTGTCCCTTTGGGCCGGTCATTTTGTTGCAAAAAAACAAGGGTCATGGAATTTGCACTTTCCAGCCAAATTGTGGCCGCGCAATCTCTTGCATAGCACAGACTAATCGAAAATAACCGTAGTCACTGACGGTCGCGGCGACCCAGTTTTTACTTCGCTTCTTTTTTAAGAGACTCCCATGCGCTTCCGCAATGCCTTCCTCTTGTGCGGCCTCGCGGCGACACTCGCTGTTGCCGGCTGCTCGACGACATCGTCCAAGCCCGAAACGGCTGCGAACGAACCCGCTCCCGTAGCGCAAACGGTCGCTACGAATCAGATTTTCAACGGCGATTATGGCGCAGTTGAGGATCACGGTTACGCGCTGCCCGCCATTCCGATCAACAAGGTCGATACCCGGTTCCATCGCCAGATCGTCGACTACACCACCAGCGAGCGCCCTGGAACGATCGTCGTCAACACGCCGAATCGTTTCCTCTATTACGTGCTGCCCGGCGGCAAGGCCGTTCGTTACGGCATCGGCGTCGGCAAGGCCGGCTTTGCATGGGAAGGCGAAGCCTACATTGCCTGGAAGCAGGAATGGCCGATGTGGCATCCGCCGAAGGAAATGGCCGAGCGCAAGCCGGAAGTCGCCAAGTATGTCGAGGAAGGCATGGGTCCCGGCCTCAAGAACCCGCTCGGCGCCCGCGCACTCTATCTCTTCAACGACCAGGGCAAGGACACGCTGTTCCGCCTGCACGGTACGCCGGAATGGTCGTCGATCGGCACCGCCGCTTCGTCCGGCTGCATCCGCCTGATCAACCAGGACATCATCGATCTCTATTCGCGCGTTCGCCCCGGCAAGAACGCCCGCGTCGTCGTCCAGCAGTAACCGGGCTGCATCAGCCATCCGAAGCCGCCGACACCAGTCGGCGGCTTTTTTTACGTCGTTACTCAACCACCATTTGCCGGTGATGCGATGCTGCAACGGAGCGCTTCAACCACGCACAGTTGCCGTTCGAAAACACCCTCAAATCAGGGTCGCGAAAACCGGCTGCGTGACGCGGAAAAGTTCAAATTCGACTTAAATTCAGCCGCTTATTAAGTAAGCGTTATCTAAACAAACGAAAGAGTGTGCCCAGAAATTCCGCTCGGGAGGGACTGGCATGCTGATCAAGACCAAGCTTATCGGCGCGATTGCGCTTCTGTCATCCATAGCCATCGGCATCGCCATTTACAGTCAGAGCACGCTGTCGGAAACCGGCGACATGATGGATGCGGTCTATGCCGATCGCATCGTGCCGCTAAAGAACCTCAAGGCGACTTCCGATGCCTTTGCAGTCTCGATCGTCGATGCTGCACACAAGGTCCGCAACGGCAACGAAACGATGGAGAGCGGGCTTGCCTCGGTCAATGCCGCGCGAGAGACGATCAAGACCAACTGGGATGCCTATGCGGCAACCTCGATGACCGATGAGGAACGACGGCTCGTCGACAATGCGCGGAGCCAGATGGTCGTTGCGATGGATTCGATCATGGCGCTGACGCAAATTCTCTCAGCCAAGGACGAGAAGGCACTCGATGCCTTCGTGCGCGACAAGCTCTATGCGACAATCGATCCGCTGACGGCGACGATCTCCGAGATCTCGGACCTGCAGGTCGAACTTTCCGGCACGGCCTTTGAAGCCAAGCATCGCGAGTTCGAAACGGTGCAGACGCTCAGCATTGCCATCATCGTTCTCGTCATGGCGCTTGCCGGCGGCACCTTCCTTGTGGTGCTGCGCGGCGTCGTCGGACCGCTCGGGCGCTAGATCGCCGCCATGCGCCGGCTGATCGACGGCCACGTCGAAGATGCCGACGAGCCGGTAAACGGCAAGGACGAGATCGCCGACATGGCCCGTGCCATCCAGTCCTTCCGGGAGGCCGCGCGATCGAATCTGCGGCTGCAGGCGGAGGCCGAGGAGACTCGCCGCACCGGCGAGGCCGAGCGCGTTCGCGTGCAGAGACAGGCGGAACAGGACGCACAGCAGCGGCTGACGCAAGCGACCGCCGGTCTTGCCGCCGGGCTGCAGCGGCTTGCCAATGGCGATCTCGCCGTTCGGCTGCACGAGCCCTTCGCCGCCGAGTTCGAACAGCTGCGGCATGACCTCAACAAGGCCGCCGGACAGTTGAACGACGCGCTGCTGGCTGTCGCCGACAGCGCCGGCAACATCGGCATGGGCACGCGCGAGATCAGCCAGAGCGCCGACGATCTCTCCAAGCGGACCGAACAGCAGGCCGCGGCGCTCGAGGAGACAGCCGCCGCGCTCGACCAGATCACCGCCAATGTCAGCAACTCTTCGAGACGGACGGAGGAGGCGCGCGACGTCGCCGGCGAGGCGAAGACCAGCGCGGCCCAGTCGGCCGTCGTCGTCGCCAATGCCGTCGAGGCGATGCGGCGGATCGAAGAATCCTCCAGCCAGATATCCAGCATCATCGGCGTCATCGACGAGATCGCCTTCCAGACGAACCTGCTGGCGCTGAACGCCGGCGTCGAGGCGGCGCGGGCCGGCGAAGCGGGCAAAGGCTTTGCCGTGGTCGCCCAGGAAGTGCGCGAACTTGCCCAGCGCTCGGCCAAGGCCGCGAAGGAAATCAAGGATCTCATCCGCACATCGAGCCAGGAGGTCGAAAACGGCGTGCGCCTGGTGCGCGACACCGGCGAAGCGCTGCAAACGATCGAGGCGCATGTGATCACCATCAACGAACATATGGCTGCGATCGCCACGTCCGCCCGGGAACAGTCCGTGGGCTTGAGCGAGGTCAACACGGCCGTCAACCAAATGGATCAGGTGACGCAGAGGAACGCGGCGATGGTCGAGGAAGCCAATGCCGCCTCCGCCACCCTGGCGCAGGAAGGTACCAACCTGCGTAACCTGATCGGACGCTTCATCCTCGCCGGCGAGACGCAGGCAAAGGGCGGATCGAGGCCTCCTGCCCCGGCAGCCGCTGCAACCGCAGTCCGCGACCAGGGGCGGACTGTTGCCCAGGCAGCCCGGCGACCAGCCGTCTATGCAACACAGGGCAACGCCGCACTCGCCACAGACGGCTGGGCCGAATTTTAGGCCACCGGCGGAGACGACTGGCGGGCGCATGGAGGCTGGGACCGCGCTTGAAAAAACAGAGCCGTGCGTTCAGACGAACACACGGCCCTGCACCAATATTCAGACGTCAGGGATGAATCAGGCGGCGTTCAGCGCCTTCAGCTCCAGCCGACGGCGGTGGAGGACTGGCTCGGTGTAGCCGTTCGGCTGCTCGCGACCCTTGAGAACCAGGTCGAGGGCCGCCTGGAAGGCGATCGAGCCGTCGAAATTGCCGGCGATCGCGACATAGAGCGGATCGTCGGCGTTCTGTCCGTCGACGACGGCGGCCATGCGCTTCATCGTGTCGACGACCTGGGCTTCGGTGACGACGCCGTGGTGCAGCCAGTTGGCCATGTGCTGGGCGGAGATGCGCAGCGTCGCGCGGTCTTCCATCAGGCCGACATTGTTGATGTCGGGCACCTTCGAGCAGCCGACGCCCTGGTCGACCCAGCGCACGACGTAGCCCAGGATCCCTTGAGCGTTGTTGTCGAGTTCACGCTGGATCTCCTCCGGCGTCCAGTTCGGCCGGACCGCAACCGGCACCGACAGAATGTCGGAGAGCTTGGCGCGGGTGCGGCTCTTCAGGCTTGCCTGGACCTCGGCGACATTGACGCGGTGGTAATGCGTCGCATGCAACGTCGCGGCCGTCGGCGACGGAACCCAGGCGGTGTTGGCGCCGGCCTTCGGGTGGGCGATCTTCTGCTCGAGCATCGCTGCCATCAGATCGGGCATGGCCCACATGCCCTTGCCGATCTGGGCGTGGCCGGAAAGGCCGCACTCGAGGCCGATATCGACGTTCCAGTTTTCGTACGCGCCGATCCAGGCAGCCTGCTTCATGTCGCCCTTGCGGATCATCGGGCCGGCTTCCATCGAGGTATGGATCTCGTCGCCGGTGCGATCGAGGAAGCCGGTGTTGATGAAGACGACGCGCTCGCGGGCAACGCGGATGCATTCCTTGAGGTTGACCGTGGTGCGGCGCTCCTCGTCCATGATGCCCATCTTCATGGTGTTGGCTGGCATGCCGAGCGCCTTTTCGACGCGCGTGAAGATCTCGCAGGCAAAGGCGACTTCTTCCGGTCCGTGCATCTTCGGCTTGACGACATACATCGATCCCTCGCGGGAGTTCATGCGGCGGCCGCCGTTGCCGATATCGTGCAGGGCAATCAGCGCGGTGACCATGGCGTCCATGATACCCTCGGGCACTTCCTTGCCGTCGCGGTCGAGGATAGCCGGATTCGTCATGAGGTGTCCGACATTGCGGACCAGCATCAGCGACCGGCCGGGGAGCGACAGCGTGCCGCCTGAAGCGGCCTGATAGGTGCGGTCGGCATTGAGGCGGCGGGTGAAGGTCTTGCTGCCCTTGGCGACTTCTTCTTCGAGGTCGCCCTTCATCAGGCCGAGCCAGTTGCCGTAGACGACGACCTTGTCTTCGGCATCGACGGCCGCGACCGAATCTTCGCAATCCATGATCGTGGTGATCGCCGATTCGAGGATGACGTCCGAGATACCGGCCGGGTCCTCCTTGCCGATCGGCGTGGAGGCGTCGAGGACGACGATCGCATGCAGATTATTGTGCCGGAGAACGATCTCCGACCGCGTGCCTTCGGCGCCGGAATAGCCGGCGAATTGAGCGGCGTTGCGCAGCGTCGTGTTCGAGCCGTCCTTAAGGCCAATCTCCAGCGCGCCACCCGCAACCTTGAGCGAGGTGACGTCGGCCCAGTTACCCTTCGCCAGCGGGGCGCTGGCATCGAGGAAGTCGCGTGCCCAGGCGATGACCTTGGCGCCGCGCTTTGGATTGTAACCGCGGCCCTTCTCGGCGCCATCGGCGTCCGAAATCGCGTCCGTACCGTAGAGCGCGTCATAGAGCGAGCCCCAGCGCGCATTGGCAGCGTTGAGCGCATAGCGCGCATTCATGACCGGGACGACGAGCTGCGGACCGGCGATCGTCGCGATTTCCGGATCAACATTGGCGGTCGAAACGCTGAAGTCGCCACCTTCCGACAGCAGGTAGCCGATATCGCGGAGAAAGGCCTGGTAGGTCTCGATGTCGCTGGGGGCGCCGTTCTGCCTGTACCAGGCGTCGAGTTTGGCCTGCAGCTCGTCGCGCTTGGCGAGCAGCGCCCGGTTCTTCGGCGCCAGATCGTGCACGAGGGCGGAAAGCTGCTCGAAGAAATGTTCTGCATCGATGCCGGTGCCCGGCATCGCCTCTTCCACCAGGAAGCGATGGAGACCCGCATCTATCTTCAACCCAAACTTCTCAATGCGGTCCATCTGCCAACTCCTTGAAATAGACGTAAGGAGCGTCACCGATCCGGACGGATGCGATGAGAACGCCCCAACATGTTGATCTTGCGCCTGTAGCCGATCGCGGACCAGCCCATGCGCAACGCGCGCGTGAAACGGCCGCAGTTTCTCACCAATTCATTCCCTGTCAATTCTGCAAGGATGCGAAGAATTGTTTCCGAAATGGAAAAGATCAGTCGTGGGCAATGCGCGGACGTCCGCTGGCGGACGCGATGAACCGGGCCTCGATCAGCTTGCGGCTGCCCTCGACTTCCGGCGCATCGATTTCCTCGCGCAGCATCGAAGCGGGATCGTCCGCTCCATTGGTGCGCGCCGTTTCCAGCGCCACGGCTTCGGCTCGCCGCCGGGCGGCGCCGAAAGCCTGTTCCTGGTCGAGAAACCGTTCGCTGGCCCCGGCACCGTTGACGACGAAGATGCCTTCCTCCGGCATCGTCACGAAAACCGTGACCGTAGCGCTGACCTGGCCGACCACGGCGCCAACGGCATTGGCGACGCCGGCCTCTTCGGGAATGGCGGCATCCGTTCCGAGCATCTCGGCGATATCAGGGTAATAAACCGGCGCCGAAGCGCCGAGGCCGACGAGCGGACGGTCGAGACCAAGCGAGAAGCGGACGATGCCCGGCGTGCGCGTGAGCGCCCGGTCGACGGCCTGCGAAACGGCTGGATCGATGGCACCGGCACCATCCTCGCCGAGACAGGCCTGCAGGATGACCTCCGAGGATTGCCGCGTCAGCCGGTCGACGATCATCTGCGCCATGGCTTCCGGGGAGGAAGCGATTGGCTGACCGGAGCCGTCGCGGGTGCGCGCTGCAAGCTGAATGCCGAGCTGAGCCGCTTCAAGGTTCCATTGCGATTGCCGGCCGAGCACATGCATGGCGTCCGACGGCGTCAGGCCACAGATATGCACGAGCCCGCGCCCCACCAGCCGATCGAGCGTCGCCTTCTGCGGGGTCGAGACCAACAGGGTCTCCAACGCCAGCGGAACCGCACCGATGCGCTCATAGAGCGCCTGCTCCTGCGGTTGCAGGCCGCTGGCAAGATGATCCGGCAGGCCGGTGCGGACCGCAAACCGGCCATTGTTGCGCCCGGTATGCTGGGCGCGCATCTGCTTTTCGAGCACCGAGATGACGGCGTCGCCATGCAGGGCGGCCGCGAGGCTGAGCGGCATCAGCCGGCGCGGGCCGAGATCGATCTTCGCCTTCAAGCCGCGGTCGTTGATGCGCACTTCCGAATCGCCGCCCAGGCCGTAGGTCCGCATCGCCACCGCCTCGACCATGGTGCGGAAGCCGCCGACAACGGCGCCTTCGGCATCGAGCCGCGGACGCCCGCCCTCGAGTACCGCGACGTCGGTCGTGGTGCCGCCGATGTCGGAGACCACCGCATTGTCGAGGCCGGTCAGATGCCGCGCGCCGACAAGGCTTGCGGCCGGACCGGAGAGGATCGTCTCGATCGGGCGCAGCCGCGCCTCCTCCGCCGAGATCAAGGCTCCGTCGCCGCGCACCACCATCATCGGCACGTCGATGCCGCGCGCCTTCAGGAAGCCTTCACAGGAGCCGATCAGCCGGTCGATCATCGACACCAGCCGGGCGTTGAGCAGGGTCGTCAAGGCACGGCGCGGGCCGCCGAGCTTCGAGGACAGTTCATGGCTGCAGGTCACCGGCAGATGCGAGACTTCGCGAATGCGGTCGCGGACGCGCTTTTCATGATCCGGATTCCGAACGGCGAAGTAGCCGGCAATGGCGAAGGAGGAGACCTGGCCGGCAAGCGCCGGCAGCGTGGCATCGAGCTCGCTCATGTCGAGTGGGGTTTCGCCGCCGTGCACATTGTGGCCGCCCGGCAGGAAGATCACCGGATCGGAGCCCAGCGCCTCCAAGAGACCATCGCGCTTCAGATCGTCGGGGCCAAAGCCGATCATGACAAGACCGGCGCGGCCGCCCTGCCCTTCGACGAGCGCATTGGTCGCAAGCGTCGTCGACAGCGAGACCATGCTGATTGCAGAAACCGGCACTTTCGCCTGATCGAGCACCGCTTCGACCGCGCCGGAAATACCGACTGCGAGGTCGTGGCGGGTCGTCAGCGCCTTGGCTTTGGCGACCACCCCTTGCGTTTCCGAGAAGAGAGCGGCGTCGGTATAGGTGCCGCCGGTGTCGATGCCGAGAAGAAAATGAGAGGTCAATTCGCGCAGTCCGGAATTCGCGCGGGGCGCAAGGCCCCGGGTTCAATGGGGATCGATGCGGTGATATGACATATTTCAAGAGAAAACCATCGTGCCGCAGACATCGATGATCAACTGGGCGACACGGATCAAAAGATGGGGACACCTGCGCATGCACCAAGGCCGCCGTCCGTCTGTTTTCGTCTGGCTCCCGTTGGCCGCTTTCATCTGGCTTCCGCTGAACCTGGCCCAAGCACAGGACGCAGAAGAAGAAGAGTACAAGCCGCAACTGCCCGATGTCGCGATCTACAAGGCGATGCTCGACGCCAACAAGCAGACCGGTTGGGTGCAGTTTCGAGACTACGACGACCGGCAGCTGATCTACTTCACCGCATTGCAGACGATGCATTGCCGGCTATCGGAAATTCGCTATTCGATCAATTCGGACACGCTCGACCAGCGCTTTCCGCTGGCGAAGTGCAATCCGCAGATCCCGTTCAACCTGCCGGCCGACGAGACAGCCGAGTATGTCTACATTTCGCTGCCGGCCGACACCGCGAAGACGCTGACGATCCAGGCGGTGTGGGACGATGGTGCCGGAAGCGAGATCGTCGTCTACAAACCGTGCGACAATGTCGGCGACGCCACCTGCGCCCAGATCAAGACGATCAAGAAACCGTCGAAGATACTGCAGCAGCCGAAGCCGGCCGACTCGCCGGTGCGCTCGGTACAGTCGCCGATCCCCGGAAAGACTTTCAGCGAACCGACACCCTCATCGGCAACCCGAACCGCGGTTGAGTAGTGAGCCGCTGCACCGGCCAGGGATTTGTCTCCTCGGTCAGATCGAAACGGTAGCGATGCATCATCACGGCGAGCGCGATCACGGCTTCCTGCAGCGCGAAAGTGGCGCCGATGCAGACGCGCGGGCCGGCGCCGAAGGGCAGATACTGGTAACGATGCAGCTTCTCGCGGTTTTCCGGGAGAAAACGCTCGGGCATGAACGCACGCGGCCGGTCCCAATAGAGCACGTGGCGATGCAGCGTCCACGGCATGATCAGCACCGCGATGCCCTTGGGGATGCGTACCCGCTTTCCGGTGGGGGAAGTCCACTCGTCCTCTTCGATCGCGGCCCGGTTGATCGACGGCGCCGGCGGATAGAGCCGCATCGCCTCCTCGAAGGCGGCAAGGACATGCGGCATCAAGCCGAGCCATTCGACCGGATCGGCACCGCTTGCGATCGCGGCATCGATCTCGGCCTCCATCGTCTCGCGATAGGCCGGCGTGTTGGCGATGCAATAGAGCGTCCAGGCGAGCGCCCGGGCGGTCGTTTCGTGCCCGGCACCGATGAAGGTCAGGATGTTGTCCTCGATCTCCGCAGTCGAAAGGCCCTGACTGCCCTCGATCTCCAGCAACAACGTGAGGAAATCCTTAGGCGTACCCTCGGGATCCGCCGCCATCTTGCGCCGCCGGATCGCCATGGTCTCGGACACGATCGAGCGGAACCGGTTCATCACCTTCTTGCCGCCGATCCGGGTTGGGCGCGGTATCCATTCCGGCGCGAGCAGAATGTCCATGGGATCGACGCGGCCCATGCGGTGCAGGAGTTCCTCGACGCTCTGGACAAACCCTTCCCGCTCCACCGCCACCTCACCGGAAAACAGCGTTTCGGCAAGAATGTCGAAGGTGAGTTCCGTCATGTCGTTGGCGATGTTGGTCGTGAACGGAGCTGTCTTGGCGCCGGCATAGCGCTCGACGAATGCTTCCGAGCTTCGCAACATCTGGCCTGCGAAACCCTTGGCGTGGCGCGGTGTGAACACCGGCGCCATGGCTTTCCGCGAGCGCTTCCAGACCTCGCCTTCGGCCGTCAGCAAGCCGTCGCGCAGGATCGGCCTGAGGATCAGCCGGCGAACCTTCGACATTTCGTAGTTGCCGACATTGTCGACGAGGATGTGACGGATGAGACCGGGATCGTTGACGATCAAAGTGCGCTGGGTGACGAACTTCGTCTCGATCCAGGGCAAGGTGTAGGATGGCTCGCCCCACAGTTCGAGCGGATTGCGTAAGACCGTCCTGATGATCTGCAGGTAGGAAGGGATGCCCACTCGAGGAACGGGAGCCGGCGGTTCGAAGGGCTCCGGACGCATGTCCATGGTGATTGCCTTTCTCGATTGCGCCAATGATTTCAGGTTTTTACGGCGCAATCAAGGAAAGTGCTTCACGTGAATCACAACAGGCTTTCAAGCTCCGAAAGCTTGTCGTTGACGAGCCAGCCGTAATAATTCTCCTCCGGCCATTGCGCTTGTCCGCTCTGGATCTTGGCGGCAAGGGCAGCTGCGCGGCCGTCCGGATTGCCGACATTGTAGAGCGTCGCCGTGATGCCGGGATTGTCGGAAATGTCGAGGCCGGCGATCGACTTGTAGGCGTCGATCGAATGGCGGATCGAGGCCGCCATATAGGCGAGCGACACATCCGGATCCATGATCGCCTCATAGACGCCAGCGGCGTTGTTTTCATCGAGGCGGTCGTAGCCCGACGTCTTTGCGACGATGTCGGTCAGCATCAGCGCCGTCAGCGGGTTGATCTGGCCGAGGCCGAAGGTCTGGCCGGCAAAGAACGGCTGGAAGAAAACGGCGCTGAAGCGGTTGTTCGGGAAGGACTTGCCGCCAACCGACTTGCCGCGGAAGTCGTTGTCCCAGACCCGCTCGCGGCAGCTCCAGAGCGCATAGGCACCCTTCTTGGCACCGCATTCGGAAAATTGCGGCCGGGCGACGAACTCGGCGACCGTTTCGCCATCATAGCCGAACTGGAAGCTGTTGCCGGCGTAAGCGGCCGCCTTGACGTAATAGGACTGCAGCCGGTCATAGGCGTCGACATTGTAGGTATGCTCGCCGACGATGGCGCCGACCATGTGGATCGGCGCGATGCCATAGGCGCGCGACACGGACTTGATCTTGCTGATCAGCTGTTTGTCGGTCGCCAGCAGATCCCGGACTTTCTCGAACTTGGCATCGAAGGAGGTGCGGCCGGCCTTGGTTCGGCGCACGGAAGCGCCGGGGATACCGGGCTGCTCGACGTTGCGGTTGCCCGGCGGAACGGCGGTCGCCGCGATTGTCTGGCTTGCGGTCAGGCAAAACGTGGCGATAGCGAGCATGCAGGCGGTAAAACGCACGATCTCTTCTTCCTGTGACTGGTGGAGGCTGCCTCGGTCGGCGGGGCGGCTCCTACGCCAAGATCATGTCGGAAAGATGCCCGGGCCACGATCAATTTCCGTGTCCGTGTTAGAAAAAATGCGGGCGCCTGTCGAGAGACAGGCGCCCGGTCTATTCTGGGTTGCGGGCGTTTGCGCGCCTCGACGACCGAAATGTCACAGGATGTAGCGCGACAGATCGGTGTTGGCAGCGAGATCGCCGACATGCTTGCGCACATACTCCGCGTCGATCGTCACCGCCTGTCCGGCGCTGTCGGGCGCATTGAACGAGATCTCGTCCAGTACGCGCTCCATCACCGTCTGCAGGCGGCGGGCGCCGATGTTCTCGACACTGGCATTCAGCTGCACCGCGACATCGGCGAGCGCATCGATCGCGTCGTCGGTGAAGTCGAGCTTCACCTCTTCCGTGTCCAAGAGCGCCTTGTACTGGCGGATGAGGCTCGCTTCGGTTTCCGTCAGGATCCGGCGGAAATCTTCCTTGGTGAGCGCACGGAGCTCAACGCGGATCGGCAGACGGCCCTGCAATTCCGGAAGCAGGTCCGAGGGCTTTGCCACATGGAAGGCGCCGGAAGCGATGAACAGGATGTGGTCGGTCTTGACCGGTCCATACTTCGTCGCAACCGTCGTGCCTTCAACGAGCGGCAACAGGTCGCGCTGCACGCCTTCGCGCGACACGCCGGCGCCCATGCCGCCCTCACGCGAGGCGATCTTGTCGATCTCGTCGAGAAAGACGATGCCGTCGTCTTCGGCCGCGCGCATTGCCTCGCGCTGGATCTGCTCGTTGTCGAGCAGTTTGTCCGACTCGTCGTTGATGAGCAGCTCATAGGAGGCCTTGACCGTCGTCTTGACCTTCTTGGTGCGGGCACCCATCGCCTTGCCGAACATTTCCGAAAGGTTGAGCACACCGATATTGGCGCCCGGCATGCCCGGAATTTCGAAACCACCCGGCGCACCGGTCTCGGCGAGGTCGACCTCGATCTCCTTGTCGTCGAGTTCGTTGGCGCGCAGCTTCTTGCGGAACGAATCGCGCGTCGCCGGCGAGGCCGTGGCGCCGACCAGTGCATCGAGCACGCGCTCTTCGGCGTTCTGGTGCGCCTTGGCCTTGACTTCGGCGCGGCGTTTTTCGCGCACGAGGCCGATCCCGACCTCGACGAGGTCACGGATGATCTGCTCGACGTCGCGGCCGACATAGCCGACCTCGGTGAACTTGGTCGCCTCAACCTTGACGAAGGGCGCGCCGGCGAGCTTGGCCAGACGCCTGGAAATCTCGGTCTTGCCGACACCAGTCGGGCCGATCATCAGGATGTTCTTCGGCATGACCTCATCGCGCAGCTCGTCGCCGAGCTGCTGGCGGCGCCAACGGTTGCGTAGCGCAATGGCGACGGCCCGTTTGGCGTCGTTCTGGCCGATGATGAAACGGTCGAGTTCCGACACGATCTCTCTGGGTGAAAACGTACTCATGTAGTCCTCTCAAATTCGGTCCGCGTCAGTTCCATCAGGAGCGTGCGACCAGATACATCTATCCATTCTGCGTAGGGCACGAAGCCGGCCTTGGTGTAGGCGCTGACCGCCCGGCGGTTGCCCGCATCAGGGTCGATCACGATGCGGGACGCGCCGGCGGCAAAGAGCCGTTCGGCAAAAGCTCGGAGCGCCAGCGAGGCGACACCCCTGCCCGTCAATTCCGCGGGGCCGACGAAGATATCGATACCGGGCACATCGGCCGGCAGATCCTTCGCCCAGGGCTCCTCGTCCGGGTACTGAAAAGGCATCCAGGACTGGATGTAGCCAGCCGGCTCGCCGGCCACGTGGAAGATGAAGCCCTCCACCTCTCCGGTCGCGCAGCCTTCGCGGATCAGTTCCACTTCCTTGTCCGGATCGCCCCACCATTGCCGCACATGCGGTTCACTCAGCCAGGCATGCAGCAGCGGCAGATGGTCATCAACCACCGGCGCGAAGCTGACATGCTTGGGCTCATTCGGCATCCAACGTCTCCACCACGATATTGTGGTTGGTATAGACGCAGATGTCCCCGGCGATCTGCAGCGCCCGCCGGGCGATATCCTCGGCCGACTTGTCGCTGTCCATCAGGGCGCGCGCTGCGGCAAAGGCGTAGTTGCCGCCGGAGCCGATGGCGATGGTGCCGTGTTCCGGCTCAAGTACGTCGCCATTGCCGGTGATCGCCAGGGTTATCGACTTGTCGGCGACCAGCATCATCGCTTCGAGATTGCGCAGATACTTGTTGGTGCGCCAGTCCTTGGCAAGTTCGACCGCCGCGCGCATCAGCTGGTCGGGGTACTGTTCAAGCTTGGCCTCGAGCCTTTCGAGCAGCGTGAAGGCGTCGGCGGTCGCGCCGGCAAAGCCGGCGATCACGTCGCCCTTCGCGAGACGCCGCACCTTGCGCGCATTGCTCTTCATCACGGTCTGGCCGAGGCTCACCTGGCCGTCGCCGGCCATCACCACCTTGCCATCCTTGCGTACCGTGATGATGGTCGTCGCATGCATCGTTCCGTAGGGATTGTGTTCACTCATGAAGATACCTGTCGGCCCCTGATACTTGGGGGCGTTTACTTGGGGCGTTGCGGCTCTGAACGAGCCTGGTTGCTTGAGGCCTATGTAAGTACGGCAGACACATTTGCAAATGGCAACCGCCCGAGGGTGCAATCTTCGTTCAGGGCCCGGTGTCGGATGATTCGAATCAACGCTCAAGTTCTGGATATTTCAGCATTTGCCTGATAAGGAGCGGCCGAGATCGCAAGCGAGCGCGAGATGAGGAAACCGCACAGACTTTCCTCCCCCCGCACTGGCGCATACAGGAGAGCCCGATGGCAGAAGCCACGTCCAGCCGCACCGCACAGGTTTCGCGTAAAACCAACGAGACCGCGGTGTCCGTATCGGTCAACATCGACGGCACCGGCGTTTCGAAGATTTCGACCGGTGTCGGCTTCTTCGACCATATGCTGGACCAGCTCGCCCGCCATTCGCTCATCGACATGGAGATCAAGACCGACGGCGACCTGCATGTCGACGACCACCATACGGTCGAGGACACCGGCATTGCCATCGGCCAGGCGCTCGCCAAGGCGCTCGGCGACCGGCGCGGCATCGCCCGTTACGCCTCGCTCGACCTTGCCATGGACGAGACGATGACCCGCGCGGCAGTGGACGTTTCCGGCCGGCCGTTCCTCGTCTGGAACGTTACCTTCAGCGCGCCGAAGATCGGCACCTTCGACACGGAACTCGTGCGTGAGTTCTTCCAGGCGCTCGCCCAGCATGCCGGGATCACGCTGCATATCCAGAACATCTACGGCGCCAACAACCATCATATCGCCGAGACCTGCTTCAAGTCCGTCGCCCGCGTGCTCCGCACCGCAACCGAAATCGACCCGCGCCAGGCCGGCCGCGTTCCCTCGACCAAGGGGACCCTTGCCTAAGCGGCCAGTCACTGGCTGAACCCATGGCTTCTTACCTGATCCTCACCCCGCCGGGTGCGCGCGCCGACGACGAGCGGACACGCTTCGTCGCCGACGGCTTCTCCTGGGGCGCTTTTCTCTTCCCGGCGCTCTGGCTTCTCTTCAAGCGGCAATGGGCAATCGGAATCGCAGTTGCTGTTCTGCAGATTTCGTTAATCTCCCTGTCGAGTCTCGCAGGCGGTTTTCTTGCATCGGTGCTGATGCACCTCGCGCTGCGGCTGCTCGTCGCTCTAGAAGGGCCGGTTCTGGTCGCGCGCAGCCTGACGGCTCGTGACTGGACGCTGCGTTCCATCGTGCCGGCACCCAATCTGGAGACGGCCGAAGAGATCTACTTTACGAGCGTGGCCTCGGGCGAGACAAAGCCCGCCACCCCTTCCCCGGCCGATTGGACCGCGCGCAAGCCCTCAAACGGCGGACCCGGCCTCGGCCTTTTTGATTCCTACGGAGAACGCTGATGCGCGTCGCCATCATCGACTACGGCTCGGGCAACCTGCGCTCAGCCACCAAGGCCTTCGAACGGGCCGCTCGCGAAGCCGGGATTACCGCCGAGATCGACCTCACCGACAAGCCGGAGCGGGTGGCGAGCGCCGACCGCATCGTGCTTCCGGGTGTCGGTGCCTATGCCGACTGCCGCCGTGGCCTTGCCGCCGTCGACGGCATGGAGCAGGCGCTGACCGAAGCGGTGGAACAGGCCGGACGTCCCTTTCTCGGCATCTGCGTCGGCATGCAGCTGATGTCGTCGCGCGGGCTCGAAAAGACCATCACCCATGGTTTCGGCTGGATCCCCGGCGATGTCGTCGAAATGACGCCCACTGATACCGCACTGAAAATCCCGCAGATCGGCTGGAACACGCTCACGCTCAAGCGCGAGCATCCGCTGTTTGACGGCATCCGGGTTGGCGAAGGCGGCCTGCACGCCTATTTCGTGCATTCGTACCATCTGGCCGCCGAGAACGCCGGCGACGTTGTCGCCGAAGCGGATTACGGCGGTCCGGTCACCGCCTTCGTCGCCAACGGCAACAAGGCCGGCTCGCAGTTCCACCCGGAAAAGAGCCAGGCCCTCGGCCTTGCCCTCATCTCGAATTTCCTGCGCTGGAAGCCCTGAGCTTTCGCCTCTCTCGATTGGACAGACCCATGATCCTATTTCCCGCGATCGACCTGAAAGACGGGCAATGCGTACGCCTGAAGCTCGGCGACATGGACCAGGCGACGGTTTACAACCCCGACCCGGCGGCCCAGGCCCGCGCCTTTGAAGAACAGGGCTTCGAATGGCTGCACGTGGTCGACCTCAACGGCGCCTTTGCCGGCGAGACGGTCAACGGCGCGGCCGTCGACGCCATCCTCAAGGCGACCCGTAACCCGGTGCAGCTCGGCGGCGGCATCCGCACGCTTGACCATATCGAAAACTGGCTGTCGCGCGGCCTTGCCCGCGTCATCCTCGGCACGGTCGCTGTGCGCGATCCGGCACTCGTCATAGAAGCCTGCCGCAAGTTCCCCGGCAAGGTCGCCGTCGGCATCGACGCCAAGGGCGGCAAGGTCGCCGTCGAGGGCTGGGCCGAGGCCTCCGAGCTCGGCGTGATCGAGCTTGCCAAGAAGTTCGAGGGCGCCGGCGTTTCGGCGATCATCTATACCGATATCGACCGCGACGGCATCCTGACCGGCATCAACTGGCCCTCGACGCTGGAGCTGGCGGATGCGGTTTCCATTCCGGTCATCGCGTCAGGCGGTCTTGCCTCGATGGACGACATCCGCCGCATGGTTGCCCCGGACGCACACAAACTCGAAGGCGCCATCTCCGGCCGCGCGCTCTATGACGGCCGCATCGACCCGCAGGAAGCGCTGGATCTGATCCGCGCCGCGAGAAAGGCCTGACCATGTCCCTCAAAGCCCGCGTTATCCCCTGCCTCGACGTCAAGGACGGTCGTGTGGTCAAGGGTGTCAACTTCGTCGACCTGATCGACGCCGGCGACCCGGTTGAGGCGGCCCGCGCCTATGATGCCGCCGGCGCCGACGAACTCTGCTTCCTCGACATCACCGCCTCGTCGGACAATCGCGAGACGATCTTCGACGTCATCGCCCGCACCGCCGAACAGTGCTTCATGCCGCTGACCGTCGGCGGTGGCGTGCGCCAGGTCTCCGACATCCGCAAGCTGCTGCTTGCCGGCGCCGACAAGGTGTCGATCAATACCGCTGCCGTGAAGAACCCGGACTTCGTTGCGGAAGCCGCCGACAAGTTCGGCAACCAGTGCATCGTCGTCGCCATCGACGCCAAGAAGGTGTCGACGGACGGCGAAGCGGACCGCTGGGAGATCTTCACCCATGGCGGACGCCAGCCGACCGGCATCGACGCGATCGAGTTTGCCCGCCGCGTCGTCGACCTCGGCGCCGGCGAGATCCTTTTGACCTCGATGGATCGCGACGGAACGAAGAGCGGCTACGACATCGCGCTCACCCGTGCCGTGGCCGATGCGGTGCGTGCCCCAGTCATCGCGTCCGGCGGCGTCGGAAACCTCGACCACATGGTTGCCGGCATCCGCGACGGTCATGCGACCGCCGTGCTCGCCGCCTCTATCTTCCACTTCGGCACCTATAGCATTGGCGAAACCAAGCGCTATATGGCGGAGCATGGCATCGCCATGCGCCTCGACTGAGCTTCAGGATCTTCCATGGCTGACTTCACACTTTCCGATCTCGAGGCCATCGTCGCGACACGCGCGAAGGCGGCGCCGGACGAATCCTGGACGGCAAAGCTGGTCGCGAGCGGCCAGCCGAAGGCGGCCAAGAAACTCGGGGAAGAGGCGGTCGAGACGGTGATCGCGGCCGTCAGCAACGACCGCGCGAATCTCGTCGCCGAAAGCGCCGATCTCATCTATCATCTGATGGTCGTATTGAAGATCGCCGACGTTCCGTTGCAGGATGTGCTGAACGAGCTCGCGCGGCGAACCAACCAATCTGGCCTGCAGGAAAAGGCAAATCGGCAGACCCCATGACGATAGCGGCCAAAGACATCGAAGCGGCGGACCTGCCGGACAATCTGCAGCAGCGGGACTATTCCCCCTATCATTTCTTCACCGCCGAGGAATGGTCGCGCTTTCGCGCCGATACGCCGCTGACGCTGACGGCCGACGAAGTGCAGCGGCTGCGCTCGCTGAACGACCCCGTCGATCTCGGTGAAGTCCGGCAGATCTACCTGTCGCTATCGCGCCTGCTTTCGACCCATGTGGAATCGTCGCAGATGCTCTTCGAGCAGCGCAAGCGCTTCCTCAGCATGTCCGAAACGAAGACGCCCTTCGTCATCGGCATTGCCGGATCGGTCGCCGTCGGCAAATCGACCACGGCCCGTATCCTTGCGCAGCTCCTGTCGCGCTGGCCATCAAGCCCGAAGGTCGATCTGGTGACGACCGACGGCTTTCTCTACCCGAACGCCGTGCTCCAGCGCGAAAACATGATGGATCGCAAGGGCTTTCCGGAAAGCTACGACGTGGGCGCGCTCCTGCGCTTCCTGTCAGCGATCAAGGCGGGCCAACCGAACGTCAAGGCGCCGAGCTACTCGCACCTGACCTATGACGTGCTGCCGGACCAGTTCACCGTCATCGACCGCCCGGATATCCTGATCTTCGAGGGCATCAACGTGCTGCAGTCGCGCAACCTACCGGCCGACGGCAAGATCGTGCCGATGGTCTCGGATTTCTTCGACTTCTCGATCTATATCGATGCCGAGGAGAGCCTGATCCATAGCTGGTACGTCAACCGCTTCATGCGCTTGCGCGAAACCGCCTTCAAGAACCCGGAATCCTACTTCCATCGTTATGCCACGATCAGCGAGGATGCGGCGCGCGCCATCGCCGAGGGCCTGTGGCACAACATCAACCTGAAGAACCTGCACCAGAACATCCTGCCGACGCGCCCGCGCGCCGACCTGATCCTGCAAAAGGGCCCGAACCACCTGACGGAAAAGGTGGCGCTCAGAAAACTCTGAGCGCTCGATAAGCCCGTCATGGATTGACGCGACGCAGCGTCAGGTTCACGCGGCCACCGTTCTTCAGCAGCGTCGACGTGTTCGGATAGATCCGGTCGACGCCATGGAACGCGAGCCGCCCTTCTCCACCGAGCACGACGACATCGCCGCTTTCGAGCCGGAAGGACATGGTCTGTCCCCCGCGCTGATTGCTGCCGACGCGGAAAAGGCAGCTGTCGCCGAGCGAGATCGAGACGACGGCCGTTTCCAGATCACGCTCGTCGCGATCCTGGTGCAGACCCATGCGGGCCTCCTCGGAATAGAAGTTCACAAGACAGGCTTCCGGCATCTTTTGGCTGGCGGAAACTGCCTGCCAGATCTCGAGCACTATGTCCGGCATCGGCGGCCAGCGCCGGCCGGTCACCGGATGCTGAGCCTGGTAACGATAGCCGCGATCGCGATCCGTGACCCAGCCGAGCAAGCCGCAATTGGTCATGCGAACCGACATGGGTTTTCCGGTCTTCGGCATTTCCGGCACGAAGAGCGGTGCTTCGGCAACGACACGACGAATCGCTTCGACGAGTTGTTCCTGCCGGGTGCGATCGAGATAGCCCGGGATATGTCTGATCCCTTTCGGGAGCACCTGCATTGGAAGCCCCTATTGCTCCAGGCCGAGAAGTGCTGCCGGCACGCCGTAGCGAAGCGGCCAGCCGGCATAGGCGACATCCGTCGGCCCGACCACGTGATCGACCAGGTTCCAGCGGCTATTGTGGAAGCTGACCAGTGCAAACACCGTCAGACCATCCATCATGTCAGCCTCGTCACGCAACCCGGTTTGCGCAAGGTCGATAGTGCCGCCACCGGGACGTTGCGGCTCGACCTGCAGGAAGGCCCAGTTGGGTGCTGCACGTATCGTCGTGACGACGAACTCGACCGGACCGCGCATTTCGGCCTCCACCGCCGGACGGATCGCGTCGAGGATGGCGGCACGCTCAGTACTGCCCTTGGCCGGTTCACGAAACGGTTGCGCCAGACAAGCGCCGGCAAGCCAAAGGCTCGCCAGCGTCGCGATTGCAAGAGGACGCGTGAACGACACGCTCAGGCCGCGTCCAGATCCGGAATGCGCAGAACCTGGCCGGGGTAGATCTTGTCCGGATGCGTCAGCATCGGCTTGTTGGCTTCGAAGATGACGGTGTGCTTGGCACCCTTGCCCTTGCCGTACTGCGCTTCGGCGATCTTCCAGAGGTTGTCGCCCTTTTTGACCGTATAGAAGACCGGCGCCTTGGCGGGTGCCGGTGCGGCGCCAGCATCGGCAACCTTGAGCTCGGAGGCCTCAACTGCCGAGACGCCGAGCGTGTTGCCGACGGCGACCACGGCCTTTTCGAAGACGCTCTGGTCCTTCACGACACCCTTCAGCACGACCTTGTCACCGGCCACTTCGACCTGCACGTCCTTTGTGCCGAGATCGTGGGATGCAAGTTCCTTCTGAACGCTTTCGGCATCCGGGGCGTCATCGTCGCCGCCGATGCCAAGCTTCTTGCCGGCGTTCTTGATAAAGCTGAAAAGACCCATGAATATCTCCTTTTGCGAAAACACTGCTCGGTAAGAGAGGGCGCCGCCTGCCAAAGGCAAGGAGCGGCAAAAAAGAAATCAGTCGCCGGCCGGCCGCCCCCGAAGCTTCTTGATCTCGCCGCGCCCGGACTTCTCCTTGAGACGGCGCTCGACGGAGCCGCGGGTCGGTTTTGTCTTCTTGCGTGGCGGTGGTGGCGGCTCCGCGGCCTTAAGAATCAGTTCCTTCAGTCGCTCGCGCGCATCTTCGCGGTTGCGCTCCTGGCTGCGAAACCGGCTGGCCTCGATCATCAGCACGCCCTCTTTCGAGGCACGACGCCCGGCAATCTTCAGGGCGTTGGCCTTGATGCGATCGGAAAGCGCTGGAGAGGCCAGCACGTTGAAGAACAGCTGAACGGCGGTCGACACCTTGTTGACGTTTTGCCCACCCGGCCCGCCGGCCAGCACGAATTGCTCCGTCAGCTCCCAGCCGGCAATCACGATGCTGTCGTTTATGTAGAGCGTGTCGCTAGCCATGGTTCACCTCGCCCCGATCTATGGCACAGAGCGAACCTCTTGAAAACATTCGCCACAAAAACGAAAAACCCGGCCGTGGGAGGCCGGGTTTCACGTGAATCATAGCTGACGATGTTTATTCGGCGGCAAGCTTGGTGCCGGGAGCCGCGTCGCGGACGCTGCCATCAACATGTTCTTCGAACTTGGCGAAGTTGGCGATGAACATATCGACGAGGCGGCGGGCCTGGGCATCATAGGCCGCACCATCGGCCCAGGTCGATCGCGGATCGAGGATGCCGTCGTCGACGCCGGGGACCGAGACCGGAACGGCGAAGCCGAAGTTGGCGTCGGTGCGCAGTTCAGCGGCGTTCAGCGAGCCGTCGAGGGCTGCGGCGAGCAAAGCGCGGGTCACCTTGATCGGCATGCGGCTGCCGGTGCCGTAGGCGCCGCCTGTCCAGCCGGTGTTGACCAGCCAGCAGGTAACGCCGTTCATGGCGATCAGGTCCTTCAGAAGGTTGCCGTATTCCGACGGATGCCGCGGCATGAACGGCGCGCCGAAGCAAGTCGAGAATGTGGCTTCCGGCTCGGTGACGCCCTTTTCCGTGCCGGCAACCTTGGCGGTGTAGCCGGAGAGGAAGTGGTACATCGCCTGTTCCGGCGTCAGCTTGGCAATCGGCGGCATCACGCCGAAGGCATCGGCCGTCAGCATGATGATCGTGCGCGGCTGCGGCGCGGTGCCGGTGGCGCTGGCATTCGGGATGAAGTCGAGCGGATAGGCGCAGCGGGTGTTTTCCGTCAGCGAACCGTCGTCGAAATCCGGAACGCGGCGCTCATCGAGCACGACGTTTTCCATGACCGTGCCGAAGCGGCGGGTCGTCGCGTAGATTTCCGGCTCGGCAGCTTCCGACAGACGGATCGCCTTGGCGTAGCAGCCGCCTTCGAAGTTGAAGACGCCGTGCTCGCCCCAGCCGTGCTCGTCGTCGCCGATCAGCGTGCGGGTCGGGTCGGCCGAAAGCGTCGTCTTGCCGGTGCCGGAGAGACCGAAGAAGATCGCCGTGTCGCCTGCCGGGCCGACATTGGCCGAGCAATGCATCGGCATCACGCCCTTCTTGGGCAGCAGGTAGTTGAGAACGGTGAAGACCGACTTCTTCATTTCGCCGGCATAGGACGTGCCGCCGATCAGGATCAGTCCGTTGGTGAAGTCGCAGGCAATGACGGTCTCCGTGCGGCAGCCGTAGCGCTCCGGGTCAGCCTTGAAGCTTGGGAGATCGATGATCGTCAGCTTCGGCAGGAAGGAGGCAAGCGCTTCGTGTGCCGGACGAATCAGGAGATTGCGGATGAACAGCGAGTGCCAGGCATATTCGGTGACAACGCGGGTCGGAAGGGCGTTGTCGGCATCGGCGCCGCCAACGAGATCCTGCACATAAAGCGACATGCCCTTGGCGTGATCGAGCATGTCCTTTCGCAGCAGGGCGAAATGCTCCGGAGACATCGGCTTGTTGTTGTCCCACCAGATCTGGTCGTCGGTGTTCGCATCGCGAACCACGAACTTGTCCTTCGGCGAACGACCGGTGTGCTGGCCGGTACGGGCAACAAGCGCCCCGTGTGCCGTCAGTTCAGCCTCGCCGCGGCGAAGAGCTTCCTCATAAAGCTCTGCGGCTTCGAGGTTGTACCGAACCGTTTCCAGGTCGGTAAAGCCGAGTTTTTCCAAGCCGTTCGCGAGATTGCGAGTGCCGAGTTGCTCCATGGTCAAGCTTCCTTCGTGTTTGGCCATTGGCGTTGAATTTCGCCGGACCATACTTGCATGCTCGCTCAAAAACAAGGCGGGGTCAAAAAAAGAATAATGATTTCAGTATATTAATCGATTTAAAGAAAATTATCGTTTTTTTAATCGGTTGAATTCGGCCTGCCGAAGACCGATCTGACAGGACCTATCCTATCGTCACAACAGGTACTTTTTGGGCTTCGCCACAATTTGTTCCACCTTTATACTCACTAACGCACCCGTGACTCGCGAATGCCGGAGTTTTCGGGGACGAGACCGGCACCTCAAAAGACGGAGTTGAACACGATGCAGACCATCGCGCTTGTCGATGATGACCGGAATATTTTGACGTCCGTATCCATCGCCCTGGAGGCAGAAGGCTACAAGGTCGAGACCTATACCGACGGTGCTTCCGCGCTTGAGGGCCTGCTCGCCCGGCCGCCGCAGCTTGCGATCTTCGACATCAAGATGCCGCGCATGGACGGCATGGAATTGCTGCGCCGCCTGCGACAGAAGTCCGACCTGCCGGTGATCTTCCTCACCTCCAAGGATGAAGAGATCGACGAACTCTTCGGCCTGAAGATGGGTGCCGACGACTTCATCACCAAGCCCTTCTCGCAGCGCCTGCTGGTCGAACGCGTCAAGGCGATCCTGCGTCGCGCCGCAAACCGCGAAGCGGCTGCCGCCAACCCGACGAATCCCGCCAAGGCCTCCGACACGCCGTCGCGCTCGCTCGAGCGCGGGCAACTGGTGATGGACCAGGAGCGCCACACCTGCACCTGGAAGAGCGAGCCGGTAACGCTGACGGTGACCGAATTCCTCATCCTCCATTCGCTGGCGCAGCGCCCGGGCGTGGTGAAGAGCCGCGACGCGCTGATGGACGCCGCCTATGACGAGCAGGTCTATGTCGACGACCGCACCATCGACAGCCACATCAAGCGGCTGCGCAAGAAGTTCAAGATGGTCGACAACGACTTCGACATGATCGAGACCCTCTACGGTGTCGGCTATCGTTTCCGCGAGACAGCCTGAGCCGCGGGACTTGCCATCGCGCCGATTGTGGCGCATTCAGAAACGGCGCGACGGGAGCACGGCCAAGGCTGCCTTTGAAACCCCGCCGCGCCATCGGACCTCTGGGCCGGAACCACACAAAGTGAACGACGGCGTCGCGCCCGGCACTCGGGCCGTGTCAGCGTTGCAATCGAGAGAACGTGACGGAAGTCCGCGCGGGAGCGGGACATTTGGTAGAAGTCTTGCAGGGCGACATCGAAGACAGTGACGGACGTGCGCAGGCACATATGGGCCAGCGCCGCTGGGCACATCCTTTCACGCTGATTCGCCGCCTGTTCGGCAATGCCGTCTTCTCGAGCCTCACCCGCCGCATCGTCTTCTTCAACCTGGTGGCACTCGTCGTCCTCGTCGGCGGCATCATGTATCTCAACCAGTTCCGCGAGGGGCTGATCGACGCCCGCGTCGAAAGCCTGCTGACCCAGGGCGAAATCATCGCCGGCGCCATCTCAGCTTCCGCCTCGGTCGATACCAACTCGATCACCATCGATCCCGAAAAACTGCTCGAACTGCAGGCCGGCCAGAGCATTACGCCGCTGCCCAGCGACGAGGATCTCGATTTCCCGATCATCCAGGAACGTGTTGCGCCGGTTCTCAGGCGGCTGATTTCGCCGACGCGCACCCGCGCCCGCCTCTTCGATGCCGATGCCGATCTGCTGCTCGATTCCCGACACCTTTATAGCGGCGGCCAGGTGCTGCGCTTCGACCTGCCGCCGATCGAGCCGGAATCGACGGGCATCGGCGGAAAGCTCAACAGCTGGCTGAACAAGCTGCTGCAGCCCGGCAATCTGCCACTCTACAAGGAACCGCCGGGTGGCAACGGCTCGATCTATCCTGAGGTCACCAACGCGCTGACCGGCGTGCGCGGCTATGTCGAACGCGTCACCGAGAAGGGCGAGCTCATCGTTTCAGTGGCCGTTCCCGTCCAGCGGTTCCGCGCCGTGCTCGGCGTTCTCTTGCTTTCGACGCAAGCCGGCGACATCGACAAGATCGTCCAGGCCGAGCGCCTCGCCATCATCCGCGTCTTCGGCGTGGCTGCCCTCGTCAACATCATCCTGTCGCTGCTTCTCTCCTCGACCATCGCCAACCCGCTTCGAAGGCTCGCAGCGGCGGCAGTCCGCGTGCGGCGCGGCGGTGCCAAGGAGCGCGAGGAGATCCCGGATTTCTCCTCTCGCCAGGACGAGATCGGCAACCTGTCCGTCGCGCTCCGGGAAATGACGACCGCGCTCTACGATCGGATCGCGGCGATCGAGAATTTCGCGGCCGATGTCAGTCACGAGCTGAAAAACCCCCTCACCTCGCTGCGCAGCGCCGTCGAGACCCTGCCGCTTGCGCGGACCGACGAATCGAAGAAGCGCTTGATGGACGTCATCCAGCATGACGTCCGCCGCCTCGATCGCCTGATCAGCGATATTTCGGACGCCTCGCGCCTCGACGCGGAACTTGCCCGCAGCGATGCCAGGATCATCGACCTCGAAAGACTTCTGGGCGACCTCGTCGATATTTCGCGCCAGGTCCGCAGCAAGAAGAAGACGGTGCTGCTCGATTTCGTCATCGACCGCAAGGACAGTCCCAAGGCCCGCTTCGCCGTCAACGGCCACGACCTGCGCATCGGCCAGATTATCACCAACCTGATCGAGAACGCCCGGTCCTTCGTTCCCGAAGACAGCGGGCGGATCGTCGTGCGCCTCACACGGTCGCGATCGCGCTGCCTCGTCTATGTCGAGGACAACGGCCCCGGCATCCAGGCGGAAGACATCGACCGCATTTTCGAACGCTTCTACACCGATCGGCCGGAAGGAGAGGATTTCGGCCAGAACTCCGGCCTCGGCCTGTCGATTTCCAGGCAGATCGCCGAAGCCCACGGCGGCACGCTGAAGGCGGAAAACATCGTCGCCCAGGACGGCCACGTCAGCGGCGCGCGCTTCATCCTGTCGCTACCCGCCGAGCCGCACGCGTGACGACGGGCGCCAATGTCCACGGCACCGCCATCGTGCTCGGGACGCGCGGCTTCCTGATCACGGGCCCTTCCGGCATCGGCAAATCCAGGCTGGCGCTTGCATGCATCACGGCTGCACGACAGGCAGGGCACTTCGCGGCACTCGTCGCCGACGATCGGGTGGATCTGAGCCTGGAACACGACAGGATCGTCGCCCGCTGTCCGCCCTCCATTCACGGCCTGATTGAAATACGCGGCGCCGGAATCGGCAAGATCGAAACCGTGTCTGCCGCGGTCATGGACTGGGCCATGCTGCCCGTGAGTGCGCCTTTCGACCCGCGGTTACCGCTGGAAGACGAGACGTTGCCCTTACCACTCGGGCGAGTACTCCCGATTGTTCGCGTTCCCGTTGAAGAGGGGGCGTATGTTCTCAATATTTTGCATGCGCTCATCGCTGAAAAAATAGGATCCTAGCCCGATTTACCGTCAGCGAGGCTGGTTTTTCAGCATTTTTGGCTTGCACTTCCCCTTTTCCTTGCCAAGATGGCCGCCCCAACAGGTGGACGAAATTGCTGCATTGCGATATCTGGCCATCAGTGAATTGCGCGTGCAGTTGGAGCGAAGATACCCATGATCGGACTTGTGCTTGTCACCCATGGCAAGCTGGCTGAGGAATTTCGACTTGCACTCGAGCATGTCGTCGGTCCGCAAAAAGCTATAGAGACCGTCTGCATCGGTCCCGAGGACGACATGGACCAGCGTCGGCAGGATATCCTCGACGCGGTCACCAAGGTCGACGAGGGCCACGGCGTCATTATCCTGACCGACATGTTCGGCGGAACGCCCTCCAACCTTGCCATCTCGGTCATGCGCAGCGGCTCGGTTGAAGTGATAGCCGGCGTCAACCTGCCGATGCTGATCAAGCTTGCCGGCGTGCGCGGCGAGAGCGACATGGACAAGGCGTTGGTCGAGGCCTCGGAAGCCGGACGGAAATACATCAACGTCGCCAGCCGCGTCCTGAGTGGTAAGTAATGGATCATCGCCCCGACATGTCGCTGACGCGCGAACTGCTGATCATCAACAAGCGAGGCCTGCACGCGCGGGCATCTGCGAAGTTCGTACAGACGGTCGAGGCCTATGAAGCCGAGATTACCGTGTCGAAGGACGGCATGACGGTCGGCGGAACGTCCATTATGGGCCTGATGATGCTGGCTGCCAGCACCGGCTGCAGCGTGTGCGTGACCGCGAGCGGCGCGCAAGCCGAAGAAGCATTGAACGCGCTTGATGCGCTGGTCGCCGACAAGTTCGGCGAAGAAATGTGACGGACAATATAAAGATATAAAGACTTCTTTATATCGATATTGCCCTCTCCCCTGATTCCTGATAGATCGGTCGCACTCTCACCGTGTCGGTAGGCGCGGGAGGCATAATCGCGCCGCAGTTCGGTTGAAGCCATGCGGCTTGAAGAGATCAGCCCGGAGAATTCCATGACCACCACTCAGGACTATATCGTCGCCGACATCGGTCTCGCCGATTTCGGGCGCAAGGAAATTGCGATCGCCGAAACGGAAATGCCGGGCCTGATGGCCTGCCGCGAAGAGTTCGGCGCTGCAAAGCCGCTGAAGGGCGCGCGCATCACCGGCTCGCTGCACATGACCATCCAGACCGCCGTTCTGATCGAGACGCTGGTTGCCCTCGGCGCCGACGTGCGCTGGGCCTCGTGCAACATCTTCTCGACCCAGGATCACGCTGCCGCTGCCATCGCCGCAAGCGGCGTTCCGGTCTTCGCCGTCAAGGGCGAAACGCTCGAAGAATACTGGACCTACACGGACAAGATCTTCCAGTGGGCCGATGGCGGCGTCTCGAACATGATCCTCGACGATGGTGGCGACGCCACCATGTACATCCTGCTCGGCGCCCGCGCCGAAGCCGGTGAAGACGTACTCTCCAACCCGGGCTCCGAAGAAGAAGAGATCCTCGTCGCACAGATCAAGAAGCGCCTCCAGGCTTCGCCGGGCTGGTTCACCAAGCAGCGCGACGCCATCAAGGGCGTGACCGAAGAAACCACCACCGGCGTCAACCGCCTGTACCAGCTTCAGGCCAAGGGCCTGCTGCCCTTCCCGGCGATCAACGTCAACGATTCGGTCACCAAGTCGAAGTTCGACAACAAGTACGGCTGCAAGGAATCGCTCGTTGACGGCATCCGCCGCGGCACCGACGTGATGATGGCCGGCAAGGTCGCCGTCGTCTGCGGTTACGGCGACGTCGGCAAGGGCTCGGCAGCTTCGCTTTCCGGCGCCGGCGCCCGCGTCAAGGTCACCGAAATCGACCCGATCTGCGCGCTCCAGGCGGCGATGGACGGTTTCGAAGTCGTTCAACTCGAAGACGTCGTCTCGTCGGCCGACATCTTCATCACGACGACCGGCAACAAGGACGTCATCCGCATGGACCACATGCGCGAGATGAAGGACATGGCGATCGTCGGCAACATCGGCCACTTCGACAACGAAATTCAGGTCTCCGCACTGCGTAACCTGAAGTGGACAAACATCAAGCCGCAGGTCGACATGATCGAGTTCCCGAAGGGCAACCGCATGATCCTGCTCTCGGAAGGCCGCCTGCTGAACCTCGGCAACGCCACCGGCCACCCGTCCTTCGTGATGTCGGCTTCGTTCTCCAACCAGGTCCTGGCGCAGATCGAGCTCTTCACCAAGGGTGAGAAGTACAAGAACGAAGTCTACGTCCTGCCGAAGGCGCTCGACGAGAAGGTCGCTCGCCTGCACCTGAAGAAGCTCGGCGCTAAGCTCTCCGAACTTTCCGAAGAGCAGGCCGACTACATCGGCGTGAAGACGCAGGGCCCGTTCAAGGCTGAGCACTACCGGTACTAATCCTTACCCGGGCAATCCACAACATCTTGTGGCCGCGTTCTTGACAAGAGAGCGCGGCCGCTTTTTTGGGCCTCTCCCTTCCCGACGATTCGACTAGGAAGTATGCTCTAACCCATTGATTCGTGATGTCGGTGCGGACCTTGGACATCGCGGATGGGATGTCTTGTCGATAAGCGGCAAACAGACGGAGACAGACCGGGGATGCAATCGGAACTGACGCAGGCCCTTGACCAGGGCCTCGATGGAACTGTGCAAGGCGCAACAAGGCCGGCAGCACCCTTCGGACAGACGGGGATGGCAGCGCCATGAACAGAGACCAAACAGCTATTCCGGGCACCCGCCGCAAGGGCCCGAAGTTCCTGCGCCACCTTCTGGCCGGTACCACTCTCTTTGCAGCAACAGATGCGCTCGCCCAGGTCGCGCCGCAGAAGGCAAATATCTTCGGCTCGTCGGAGGTCGTCACCTTCTCCGTGCTCATCGGCGTCGTTTCCGCAGCGATGATTTCGGCGATCTGGCTGATCCGCCAGCGCGGCAATATCGAAGCCGAGAACCGCGAATTGCGCTCCGATCTGTCGGACGCCAACCAGCGCCTCTCGCGCTATCAGGCGCTGGTGGCCGACAAGAACCGCCGGATCGTCGTCTGGGACGGGCTGCTCGAGCGGGCTGAGCTGCTCGGCCAGCTGCCGCCCGAAACCGGCGCGCCGGCAGACGACCGCGAGTTCCTGGCCTTCGGCCGCTGGATCAAGGCGCAATCCGCCGGGGAACTGGAAAATGCGATCGACGCGCTGCGCACCCAGGCGCGCAGCTTCGACCTGGTGCTCGAAACGCAGCGCAACGAAGTCCTGGAGGCCCAGGGACGGGTCTCGGGCGGGCGCGCTTTCGTACGCTTCATCGCTCTCAACAATATGCGCGCAGAACTCGCTGAGCTGAAGCTTGAACACGATCGGCTCAATACTGCGCTCGTGTCCTTCCGCACCCTTCTCGACGCCATCGATCTGCCGGTGTGGCAACGCGGCACGGATGGCGCCCTCACCTGGGTCAACGAGGCCTATGCCGACGCCGTCGAGGCTCCTGATGTCGCGGTCGCGGTTGCCGAAGGGCGCGAGCTGCTCGCAACCGTCGCGCGCGAAAAGATCCGCGCGGTTTCCACCTTCGACACACCGTTCCGCGACAAGGTTTCGACCGTCGTCAGGGGCAACCGCACCTTCTTCGAAGTCGTCGATGCCCGCAGCCCTGCCGGCTCGGCCGGCGTCGCCGTCGACGTATCCGGCATCGAGGCCGTGCGCGAGGAACTCAACCGGACGCTCAAGAGCCATGCCGAAACGCTCGATCATCTGGCGACCCCCGTCGCGATCTTCGACGGCAATCAGCGCCTGCAGTTCTACAACCAGGCCTTCCAGCGTCTGTGGAACCTCGACATCGGCTTCCTCGAGCGCAAGCCCGACAATGGCGAAGTGCTTGACCGGCTGCGCGCCGGCGGCCAGCTGCCGGAGCAGCTCAACTGGAAACAGTGGAAGGCCGCCGCGCTTTCCGTCTATCAGGCGCTCGACACGCAGAGCGACCTCTGGCACCTGCCGAACGGCCAGACGCTGCGCGTCTTCGCGACCGCCCGCCCGCAGGGCGGGGTCACCTGGGTGTTCGAGAACCTGACCGAGAAGGTCGATCTCGAAACGCGCTACAATACGCTCGTTCAGGTTCAAGGCGAGACGATCGACCATCTCGCCGAAGGCGTCGCCGTGTTTGGGCCCGATGGCCGCATTCGCCTGTCGAACCCGGCGTTCCGCGCGATCTGGGGCATCAGCGAGGCGGAAGCCAAGCCCGGCACCCATATCCGGGCGATCGAACAGGCCTGCCTCATCTCCTACGACCAGCCCGATGGGTGGAAGCGTTTCACCCACATCATCACCAGCTTCGACGACGAACGGCCCTCCAGCCGCGGCATCCTTGAGCTTCGGACCGGACTGATCCTCGACTACGCCGTCATCCCGCTGCCGAACGCGCAGACGATGCTGACCTTCGTCAACATCACCGACAGCGTCCGGGTCGAGCGCGCGCTCACCGAAAAGAACGAGGCGCTGCGCAAGGCGGATGCGCTGAAGAACGACTTCGTGCACCACGTTTCCTACGAGCTTCGCTCGCCGCTCACCAACATCATCGGCTTCGCCGACCTGTTGAAGACGCCGGCTTTCGGCGATCTCAACGAGCGGCAGGCGGAGTATGTCGACCACATCGCCACCTCCTCGTCGCTGCTGCTGACGATCGTCAACGACATCCTGGATCTCGCGACCGTCGATGCCGGCATCGTCCAACTCGACATGTCCGACATCAGTCTCACCGACTTCCTCGATGATATTGCCCACCAGATGGCCGACCGGCTGCTCGAGAGCGGCGTGACCCTCAGGATCGCCGCCCCTGACAATCTCGGCCGCATGGTCGCCGACCAGCAGCGGCTGAAGCAGATCTTCGTCAAGCTGCTCACCAATGCCGCAAACTTTGCGCCCGATGGCAGCGCCATCGACCTGAAGTGCCGCCGCGAGGGCAGCGACTTCATCTTCTCTGTCTCAGACAGCGGCCCCGGCATACCGCAGGACGTGCTCGATACCGTGTTCAACCGCTTCGAAAGCTACGGCCAGCGCGGCGGCGCAGGCCTCGGCCTTTCGATCGTCGAGAGCTTCGTCAGCCTGCACCACGGCACCGTCTCCATCCGCAGCAAGGAAGGCGAAGGCACGGAAGTGACCTGCCGCATTCCCTCGGCCGAAGTGCCGGCGATCGTCGCGGCCGAATGATGCCGGCGATCGAGCGCTTCCTGACGGACGAGGCGGCAACGATCGAGCTCGGCGAAGATCTGGCGCTGGCCCTGAAGCCCGGCGACTGCGTCGCGCTCTCGGGTGATCTCGGGGCCGGCAAGTCGACCTTGGCACGCGCCTTCCTTCGGGCGCTTGCAGATGACGACGGGCTGGAGGTCCCCAGCCCGACCTTTACGCTGGTCCAAACCTATGAACTGCGCATTCCGGTCGCGCATTTCGATCTCTATCGGCTGGCTGATTCCAGCGAACTGGACGAACTCGGCTTCGACGAGGCGCTATCGCTAGGCGTGTGTCTCGTCGAATGGCCGGAACGGGCTGACGACGCCCTACCCACCAGCCGCATCACGCTGAGCATCACCCATGAAGGCGATGGTCGCCGCGTCGAATTTTCCGGTCCGGACGAAAAGCTGCAGCGCATCGCCCGCACGCTGGCGATCCGCGACTTCCTCGATCAGAACGATCACCCAAACGCACGGCGCCGGCACCTCAGCGGCGACGCCTCGATCCGGGCCTATGAGCGCATTTACCCGGCAGACGGCTCCGTTAGCCGGATTCTGATGGATTCGCCACGACACAAGCCCGGCCCCGTCCTCCAGGACGGAAAATACTACCAGCAGCTCGCGCATATCGCCGAAGACGTCGTTCCCTTCGTCGCGATCGACCAGCTGCTCATTGCACGCGGCTTTGCAGCGCCGACGATCTACGCCCGCGATCTCGACCAGGGCATCCTGCTGATCGAGGACCTTGGGTCGGATGGCGTTCTCGACGCGGCCGGCCAGCCGATCGACGAGCGCTACATCGAAAGCGTACGACTGCTCGCCCGCCTCCATGCCAAGCAGACCGACAGGGAGATCAACCTCGACAGAGCGGTCATCCACCGCATTCCGGATTTCGACCGGACGGCGATGAAGATCGAGACGCGGCTTTTGACCGACTGGTACCTGCCGTGGAAGCGCGGTGCGCCGGCAAGCGATGACGAAAAACGTGAATACGGAGAGATCTGGGACGGGCTGATTGATCTTCTCCAGACCTCCGAGACGAACCTGCTCTTGCGAGATTTTCACTCGCCGAACATCATCTGGCGCGGAGAGCGCCAGGGATTGGACCGGATTGGCCTCATCGATTTCCAGGACGCGATGATCGGCCCGACGGCCTATGACGTGGCATCGCTGGTGCAGGACGCGCGCGTGACCGTCGCGCCTCCGCTCGCCAACCGGATGATGGAAACCTATCTCGCCGAACGGCAGGCAAGCGGCAACTTCGACGAGGCGACTTTCTTGCGCGACTGGCATTTGATGTCGGCGCAGCGCAACTGCAAGCTCGTCGGCATCTGGGTGCGGCTGATGCAGCGGGACGGCAAACCCGGCTACATGAAACATATGCCCCGCACTTTCGCCTATCTTCAGGCGGCGCTCACACATGAATCGCTGAAACCCTTGCACGACTGGTGTATGAAGACCGGAATCCTAGATTCCGAATCAGCGAACTGACAGAGAAGCAATGTCGATCAGCAATGCGATGGTGCTCGCCGCGGGCCTCGGCACCCGGCTCCGCCCGATCACCAACACCATGCCGAAGCCGCTCGTAGAGATCGCGGGCAAGCCGATGATCGACTACGTACTGGATCTTCTGGCAGAGGCCGGCGTCACCAAGGCCGCGGTCAACGTGCATCATTTCGCCGACCAGATGGAAGGACATCTCAGCCAGAGAAGAAGCCCGGAGATCCTGATTTCCGACGAGCGCAATGCGCTGATGAATTCCGGCGGCGGCCTGGCCAAGGGCCTGAAACTGCTGCCGGAAGGCCCCGTACTGGTGATGAATGCCGACCTCTTCTGGGTCGGGGAACCGGTCGGCGTTCCCAGCAACCTGACGCGCCTCGCCGCAGCCTTCGATGCGGACCGCATGGACATGCTGCTCCTGTGCGTGCGCGATGAGGACACGACCGGTCACAACGGCAAGAAGGACTTTTCGCTCGGTGCCGACGGCAAGCTGACGCGATACACCGAAGGTCTGCCAAACCCGGTGGTCTATGCCGGCGCGATCGCGCTTCACTCCCGGCTCTTTGCCGACGCGCCTGATGATGCCTTCAACCTCAACATCTACTTCGATCGCGCTGCCCAAAAAGGGCGCCTCCACGGCCTCCTGCTCGATGGCCACTGGATGACGGTCGGCACGCCCGACGCGATCGGCGAAGCGGAAGCGGCGATCCGCCGCCACCAGCCAGGAGGATGAGCGTGCGCGGCCGCCGGTCCAACGTCTTCACGATCCCGCCTGGCCTCCCCTTCCTGAAGACGCTCGCCGAAAAGCTTTGCGACGGTATCCTGACTCCGGACTTCCGCTACGATCCGGCCGATCCCTTGCCGCTTGCCGGCGTCACGATCTTCGTGCCGACGCGGCGTTCGGCCCGTGTGCTCAGATCCGAATTCGTCGACCTGCTCGACGGCCGCTCCACCATCCTGCCCACCATCAAGGCGCTCGGCGAGACCGATGATGACAGTGGCTTCTTCGACGCCGAAGTACCGGCAATCCTCGATCTTGCGCCGCCGCTGCCGGGCACGGCACGGCTGATCGAGCTTGGCCGGCTGATTCTCGCCTGGCGCAACCGGCTACCAAAGGTCGTGCTCGACATCCATGCGGAAAGCCCGCTGATCGCGCCGGCAAGTCCTGCCGATGCGATCTGGCTGGCACGCAATCTTGCCGATCTCATCGATGCGATGGAGACGGAAGAGCTGGACTGGGACGCGCTCGACCGGCTCGACGCCGGCGAGCATGCGCTGTGGTGGCAGCTGACGCTCGAATTCCTCAAGATCGCCCGAACCTACTGGCCGGAACGGCTCGAGGAACTCAAGCAATCCTCGCCCGCACGCCATCGCAACGCCATCCTTCAGGCCGAAACGCAGCGCATCGCCGGCGGCAAGATCGAAGGCCCGATCATCATCGCCGGCTCGACCGGTTCCATTCCCGCCACGGCCGCGCTGATTGCCGCCGTGCAGAAGCTTCAGAACGGCACGATCGTGTTGCCTGGTCTCGACCAGACGATGAGCGATGCCGAATGGGACATGATCGTCGCCGACGCTGCCTTTGACGGCAGGCCGGACCCGGCAAGCCGCAGCCACCCGCAATACGGCTTCTACAGGCTGCTGAAGCGCATGGGCGTCATCCGCTCGGATGTGGGCGCGCTAGCCGGCGCCCAAACCGACCTCGATTTCCGCGCGGCGATCCTCTCGCACGCCCTTTTGCCGGCAAAGGCCACCGATGCCTGGACCGAAATGCGCAGCGAACTCGACGGCGAATTGCTCCGCGCTGCCTTCGGCGATACGGCTCTCATCGAAACCGCCAACGAACGCGAGGAGGCGGCGGCGATTGCCGTTGCGCTAAGGCTTGCGCTGGAAGGCAGCGAGGATAGCCAGGCGGCGTTGATCACGCCCGACCGAAATCTCGCGCGGCGGGTCGGCGCCGAGCTCGCCCGCTTCGGCATCGAGGCGGACGATTCCGCCGGCACGCCTTTGTCCTCGACGCCCCAGGGCAGCTTCATGCGTCTGCTTCTGGAGGCAAGCCTGCGCCCCGGCGATCCCGTGCCCTTCGTTGCGCTGCTCAAGCACCCGCTGGCGCGCTTCGGGCTTTCGCGTGATGAGATGCGCCAGGGCGCCGACGCGCTCGAACGCATGGCGCTGCGCGGCAGCACCGCAACCGTCGATATCCTCGCCCTGGAGCCGTTGCTCGATGCGGCGATTGCCGGCCACAAGGTCGATCGCCACCCGCCGGAATGGCGTGCCGGCATCGGCGCCGAGGAGCTTCAGGCAGCACGCGATCTGGCGATCAAGATCGGCCTCGCGGTGGCGCCGCTGGCTTCCGCGCTCACGCGCAGCAAGGACGGCAGCCGCGTGTTCTCGGACGAATTCACCTTTGCCGACTGGGCGACGCGTACCGGCCAGGCGTTGGAAGCGGCCTCGGCCGACGAGCGCGGCGATCTCGGTGGGCTCTGGTCCGGCGAGGCGGCCGATACGCTGGCGACCCTGCTTCGCGGCATTATCGAAACCGATGGCCAGATGACGGCGGACGGGCCGCAATGGTGCGACGTCATGGAGGCGCTTGCTGCAGGTGCAGCGGTCAAGCCGCGGTCCATGCGCCATCCGCGGGTCTTCATCTTCGGCGCGCTGGAATCACGCCTGCAGAGCATGGATCTCGTGGTGCTCGGCGCCATGAACGAGGGCAATTGGCCAGGCCAGACCGCCAACGACCCGTTCCTGTCGCGCACGATGAAGACGGGCATCGGTCTCGAGCCCCCCGAGCGGCGCATCGGCCAGCTCGCGCATGACTTCCAGATGGCCTGCGGCACACGGCGGCTGATCTTCACCCGCTCGATGCGCCAGGGAGCAACACCCACCGTTGCCTCGCGCTGGCTGCAGCGGCTGCTCGCGCTTGGCGGCGAACGGCTGACTGCGGCCTTGCAGGCCAATGGCGCCGACTATCTGGCCTGGGCCCGGATGCTCGACGACGGAGGGCGGCAGCCGCTTGCCGAACGCCCTGCGCCCAAGCCGCCGGCGGACCTGCAGCCGCGCAAATATTCTTTTAGCGAGGTATCGCGGCTGAGGCGCGACCCCTACGCGATCTACGCCCGGCGCATTCTTCGCCTGCATCCGCTGCTGCCGTTCAACAGCGATCCCGGTCCGGCCGAGCGCGGCACGCTCTATCACCAGATCGTCGAGCGCTTTGTTCGCGGCGGCTTCGACCTCATGTCCCCCGCAGCCGAAGAGGCCATGCATCGGCTGCTGAATGAGGCCTTCGACGAGGCGCGGCTGCCCACACATATCGACACGATCTGGCGGCCACGCTTCGCCGCCGTCGGCTTGGCTTTCATCAAATGGGAGCGGGACCGCGCACGCTTCATCCGCCGCTCGCGCACGGAAGCTCCGGCATCGATGGAGCTCGGCGTCGCCGATATGCGGCTGACGGGCATTGCCGACCGGCTCGATATGCTGACCGACGGCAGCGTGGAGATCATCGACTACAAGACCGGCTCCAGCCCATCGGTCAAGGAAGCCCGAGTGCTGCTCGACCCGCAGCTCGCCCTCGAAGCCGCAGCCCTCAAGGCCGGCGCCTTCAAGGATATGCCGCCGAGCCATCCGCAATCGCTGCTCTATGTCCGGCTGAAGCCTGGATCGCGTTTCAAGCAGGAGACCGTGAACAACGAGGGCAGTAAGGCGAAGGAAACCAAATCCGCCGACCAGCTTGCGGACGAATCCCTCACCGAGCTCAGAAAACTCCTGAGTGCGCTGCTTTCGGGCAAGCATGGTTTTGCATCCCGCGTGATTGTTCAGAAAGAGCGCGACTACGGCGGCGAATACGACCATTTGGCACGCGTTGCCGAATGGTCGACGGCCGATAGCGAGGAGGAGGACGGCGATGAGGGATGACAGCCTCGGCCCCGAACAGGCGACGCCGCAAGCCTGGCTCGACTGGACCTCGCGTCGGCAATCGCTAGCCTCCGATCCCGCGCGTTCTGCCTGGGTTTCGGCCAATGCCGGATCCGGTAAGACACATGTGCTGACCCAGCGGGTGATTCGGCTGCTGCTTGCGGGCTGCCGACCCTCGGCGATCCTCTGCCTGACCTATACCAAGGCGGCGGCCTCCGAAATGTCGAACCGCGTCTTCGAACGGCTGGCCGAATGGGTAACGCTCGACGACGCGACGCTCGAAAAACGGATCGAGGCGATCGAGGGCGAGCGGCCTGGTCTTCTGAAGCTGCAGGAGGCACGCCGCCTGTTCGCCCGCGCGCTGGAGACACCCGGCGGCCTCAAGATCCAGACGATCCACGCCTTCTGCGAGGCGCTGCTGCATCAGTTTCCACTGGAAGCCAACGTCGCCGGACATTTCTCTGTTCTCGACGACCGCGCTGCCGCCGTGCTGCTTGCCGATGCGCGCCGCATGCTGCTGACGGCGACGGCGGCCAAGGACGATCCGGAACTGGCGCGCGCTTTCGCCACCGTGCTCGACCTCGCCGACGATACCGGGCTTGAAAAACTGCTCGCGGCGATCGTCGAGAACCGCACCGCGATCCAGTCCTTTCTCGAACATGCCGACGCGCTCGGCGGCACCGAGGCCGAGTTGCGCCGCGCCCTGAAGCTGGCGCCGGATGAAAGCGTCGACAGCGCCTTGGCCGCGATCTGGCCGTTGGCGGGCCTGAACGGTGCGTCCCTGGAACGCTACTTCTCACTCGCCACGAGCGTTGGCGGAACGAAGGTTCTGGAATTTGCAGAGGGACTTCGGACCGTCTCCAAGCTCACTGACTTGGGCGCGCGCTATGACGGTCTCAGGCATTTGTTCTTCACCGGCACCGGCAAGCCCCGGGCACAATCGGCCTTCCTCAACAGGGCGATGCAGCAGGCGGCCCCCGATCTCATAGACCTGGTGGACGAAGCCTACCGCCATGTCGTCGCCTGCATCGATCACATCAGCATTCTTAGGATGTTCGAGGCGACGCTGGCGGCTCTGACCCTCGCCGAAAGGCTCAACGTCGACTACGAGGAGCTGAAGCGGCGACGCAGCCAGCTCGATTTCGAGGACCTGATCAACCGCACGGCGGCGCTCTTTGCCCGCGGCGATGTCAGCGCCTGGGTCCACTACAAGCTCGACCAGGGGATCGACCATATCCTCGTCGACGAGGCTCAGGATACCAGCCCGGCGCAGTGGACTATCATCCAGGCGCTGGCGGCTGACTTCTTCTCCGGCGAAAGCGCCCGTGGCGCCAACCGCACCATGTTCGCCGTCGGTGACGAGAAACAGTCGATCTACTCCTTCCAGGGCGCACGGCCGGAACGGTTCTCGCATGAGAGCCAGGAAACTGAACGGCGGGTGCGCGACGGCGGCAAGGCCTTCGAGCCCATCCGTCTTCAGCTCTCCTTCCGCTCTACCGTCGACGTGCTTTCGGCCGTCGATACGGTCTTCGCCAATCCGGCGCATGCACGGGGCCTCAGCGCCCGCAACGAGCCCGTCGTTCATGCTTCGAACCGTATCGGCCATCCCGGCGCCGTCGATATCTGGGACGTGATTGCCGCCGAACCGATCGATACGGACGAAGAATGGACCGCAGCCTTCGACGCAACGCCTGAGAGCGCACCGGTCAATATCCTCGCACGCCGGATCGCCGGCGTCTTGGAGAGCTGGATCGGCAAGGAAACGATCGTCGAGAAGGGTATTCGCCGACCGATGCGTCCGGGCGACGTGATCGTGCTGGTCCGTAAGCGCGACGCCTTCGTCAATGCGCTGACCCGGGCGCTCAAGCGCCGCAACAACATTCCGGTCGCCGGCGCCGACCGGCTGGTGCTCACCAAGCATATTGCCGTTCAGGACCTGCTCGCGCTCGGGCGCTTCGTCCTCTTGCCGCAGGACGACCTGTCACTCGCCGCGCTGCTGAAAAGCCCGCTGTTCAATCTCGGCGAAGACGCGCTGTTCGAGCTCGCGGCGCGGCGCAAAGAAGGCGAAAGCCTCTGGCAGAGGCTCCAGGCCGAGGCGGCCGAGGGCATCCTGTTCCACCAGGCAGCAAGGGCGCTGAAAAGCTATGTGGCGCTCGCGAACGCGCTTGCACCGCACGATTTTTATGCCCGCATCCTTGGCGTTCATGGCGGCCGGGCGGCCTTCCTGGCGCGGCTCGGCACCGAGGTCAGCGACATTCTTGACGAGTTCCTCACCTTCGCCCTCGATCAGGAAAGAAGCGGCCTCCCCGGTCTGCAGGCCTTCGTTTCGACGCTCGAAATGGAAGCGCCGACGGTCAAGCGCGAGCAGGACAAGGAACGCGACGAAGTCCGGATCATGACGGTGCACGCCGCCAAGGGTCTCGAAGCGCCGGTCGTCTTCCTCGTCGACGGCGGCGGTGCGCCGTTCAGCAACCAGCATGTCCCTTCCCTTCGTTTCCTCGAGCTCGCTCAAAGGGATGGCGCCGTCCTGTCGTTGCCGGTGTGGCGCGCACCGGGCTCGGAATCGAACACGCTCGTGGCCGCCGACAGCGATCGCCTGAAGACGCTCGCCGAGGAAGAGTATCGACGCCTGCTCTATGTCGGCATGACCCGTGCCGCCGACCGCCTGATCGTCTGTGGCTATCGCGGACAGCGGGCCGTCGCCGAAACATGGCATGCCATGGTTCAGGCGAGCCTCGCCGGGGACGAAAATGGCCGCGGCCACCCGAAGACCTTTCACACCGGCGGCGAGGAATGGTCCGGCCATGCCTGGCGCGAGAAGCAGCTCGAGCGCGACCTTCCCTCCAAGCAAGCGCCCACGCCGGACGCCAGCCGCCCGGCCACCGGCCTGCCGAAGGCCCTTTCGACGCCGCTGCCACCGCAAAAGCGGCTGCCGCGGCCGCTCAGCCCCTCCGGCGTCGGTATCGCCATCGACGAGGACGACGGCGATGGGCTTGTCGGATCCGCCCTGTTTTCTGAGAAGGCACCGGCAAATCTCTCGATGTTGCGCGGTGCCATCCTGCACCGCCTGCTGCAGGTCCTGCCCTCCATTGCGGGCAATGATCGCCGCGCCGCGGCCGAGCGCTACCTCGTGCGTTCCGTGCCCCGCTGGTCGCCGGAGCAGCGCGCCGCGCTGATTGACGCTGTCGAGAATGTGCTCGACCATCCCGATCTTCAGGCGCTCTTCTCGGCCGGCAGCCGCGCCGAAGTCTCGGTCATGGGCACGCTGACCCTCGGCACGCGCGAGCACGCGGTCTCCGGCCGTATCGATCGGCTCGCCGTCAGCGACGGGATCGTGACCATTGCCGATTTCAAGACGAACCGGCAGGTGCCGGCTTCGCAGGGTGACATACCCTTCGCCTACAGGGCACAGCTTGCGATCTATCGCGAGCTGTTGCGGCCGCTCTATCCCGGGCACGCATTCCGATGCGTGCTGATCTTCACCGAAGGACCGGCAATCCACGTGGTTACGGATCAGGCGCTCGACAGGAGCCTTGAAGACCTCGCGACAAAGTGAGATACCCGATATTGAAAATCCAGCGGTGCCATCTCACATGAGACACAACATCTGGATACTGCCATTCCGAACGCAAGGAGCAGCCTATGGCTACCGTAAAGGTCGATACGTCCAATTTTCAGCAGGAAGTGCTGAACTCCGCCGAGCCCGTGGTTGTCGATTTCTGGGCTGAATGGTGCGGCCCCTGCAAAATGATCGCGCCGAGCCTCGAGGAAATCTCGAACGAGCTCGCCGGCAAGGTCAAGGTCGTCAAGCTCAACATCGACGAAAACCCGGAACTGGCTGCCCAGTACGGCGTTCGCTCGATCCCGACGCTCGCCATGTTCAAGGCCGGCGAAGTGGCCGACATCAAGGTTGGCGCTGCGCCGAAGACGGCCCTTTCCTCGTGGATCTCCACGGCGGTCGCCTGAGACCTTCGCTGACTACCGCAGCAGAAAGCCCGGCATGCCGGGCTTTTTTCTTGTCTTGAACTTGGCTGCTATCGGGATGGCGGCGCCACCTCCGGATCACTTCGGCGGCGTACCGTTGTCGGCGAGAACGTCGCCCACCAGATAGAGCGAGCCGCCGATCAGGATGCGCGGCGGCGCCGGATCCTCATCGACCAGATTGGCAACGATCGTCAGCGCTTCGGCGACGGAAGAGACAGCCGAAGCCTCAAACCCGATAGCAGCCGCGTCGCTTGCAAGTGCCACCGGATCAAGACCTGCATCGGAACCACGGATCGGAACGGTGAAGACCTGTTCGGCAAGATCCATAAACGCCCGGAAATAGCCGACCGGATCCTTGGTGTTGATCATGCCGATGATCAGGAACAAGGGGCGCGATTCGCGTTCTTCGAAGGTCGCCATCGCTTCGGCGATCACCTGGCCGGCACCCGGATTATGGCCGCCGTCGACCCAGATTTCCGCATCGGCCGGACCGTAACGCGTAAGTTTGCCGCTGGTCAGGCGCTGCAGGCGCCCGGGCCACTCGACGCCGGCAAGCCCCTTCTCGATCGCCGCCTCCGAAACGTCGAAGCCCGCAGCCCGCACCGCGCGAACGGCCGCGGCGGCATTGGCGTATTGGTGGCGTCCCGGCAGCTTCGGCAGCGGCAGATCGGCGAGACCGCTTTCGTCCTGATAGACAAGGCGGCCGAATTCCTCATGCGCCATGAAGTCCTGGCCGTAGACGAACATCGGGCAGCCGAGCCGCTCGGCCGTCGAGATCAGCACATCGCGCGCAGCCTCTTCTTCCTGCTGACCGATCACGACGGAGCAGCCGCACTTCATGATACCGGCTTTTTCCGCAGCGATCAGTTCCACCCGGTCGCCGAGATAGGCCTGGTGATCGAGCGAGATCGGCATGATGACGGATACGGCCGGTCGGGCAATGACATTGGTGGCGTCGAAGCGGCCGCCGAGGCCAACCTCGATGATCGCGACATCCGCCGGATGCTCGGCAAAGAGAAGGAAGGTGACGGCGGTCAGGATTTCGAAGACGGTGATCTTCTCGCCGCCATTGGCTTCGGCGACGCGACGCACCGCATCGGCCAGAACGGGGTCGCTGACGAGCCGTCCCTTGCCGCCCTTGACGCCGAGGCGGTAACGCTCGTGCCAATTGACGAGATGCGGCGACGTGTGGACGTGAACGCTGAGACCGGCCGCTTCCAGGATCGCCCGCGAAAACGCGGTTGCCGAACCCTTGCCATTGGTGCCGGCGACATGGATCACCGGTGGCAGGCGGTCCTGCGGATTGCCGAGCGCGGCGAGCAGCCGGGTGATCCTGTCCAGCGACAGGTCGAACCCCTTGGGGTGGAGGGCAAGGAGTTTTTCGATCTCATAGCCCGCTTCGCTGGCTTCCACCGCTGTCATCTCTCACCCCGACCCGACAAGCTTGACTGCCAAACATCTCCGGTCTGGCGGAGATGTTTCATTCTTGTTCTGCACAACTGCGGGAAAACCGGTTCACGCTTTTCCCGCAATAGCCTTTAAGCGCTTGCCGCGACCGGCAAGGCAGCCGGCTGCGTGCCGCCGTTGAGCTTCGAGGCTTCTGCCGGCTTCTTCATCAGGATCTTCAGGACCCGGGCAAGCGTCGACGGCAGATCATGGCGTTTGACGACCATGTCGACCATGCCGTGCTCCAGCAGGTATTCAGACGTCTGGAAACCTTCCGGCAGCTTCTCGCGCAGCGTCTGCTCGATCACGCGCTTGCCGGCAAAGCCGATTTCGGCGCCAGGCTCGGCCATATGGATATCGCCAAGCATCGCATAGGATGCGGTGACGCCACCGGTCGTCGGGTTGGTGAGCACGACGATATAGGGAAGACCGGCTTCCTTCAGCAGGTTGACGGCAACCGTGGTGCGCGGCAGCTGCATCAGCGACAGGATGCCTTCCTGCATGCGGGCGCCGCCCGATGCCGGGAAAATGACCAGCGGGCACTTCTCGGCGATCGCTCTTTCGAAGGCCTTGATAATCGCCTCGCCGGCAGCCATGCCGAGCGAACCGCCAATGAAGTTGAACTCGTGCACGACGGCGACGAGCTTGACGCCCTGAACGCGGCCGAGACCGGCGACGATCGTGTCTTCGAGCTCGGTCTTCACGCGGCTGTCGCGCAGACGGTCGGAGTACTTCTTGGAATCGCGGAACTTCAGCGGGTCCTGAGCAACCTTCGGCTGCGGAAACGCTTCATAGATGCCGCCGTCAAACAGGTCCTTCAGCCGAGCCTTGGCCGGCATCTTCATGTGGAAGCCGGACTGCGGGATGACCCACTTGTTTTCTTCGAGATCGCGGTGGAACACCATCTCGCCGGTTTCCGGGCACTTGATCCAGAGATTTTCCGGAACTTCCCGGCGGCCCAGCATCGAGTTGATCTTCGGCCGAACGTAGTTTGTGATCCAGTTCACTTAGTAACTCCTGAAGATTTCCTTCGGGTTGTGCGCGCTAATATAGGCAATTATTCGGCTGCTGCGAGGCGTGCGGACCGCACGCCTGCCGAGAGCCCTCTGACCAGCGCTTCAACACCCGGAACCGTCGCGTCCGTCGCCTTGCCCTCTTCGGTCAGGCTCGACGCGATCTGGTTGACGATCGCCGTACCGACGACCACGCCATCGGCGGATGCTCCGATGGCCCTTGCATGCTCCGCCGTCTTGACGCCGAAACCGACGCAAACCGGCAGGTTGGTGTGCGCCTTGATACGGCCGACAGCGCCGGCAATCAACGACGGATCGGGCAGAGCCGAACCGGTGATGCCGTTCATCGATACGTAATAGACGAAACCGGAGGTGTTTTCGAGAACCTTCGGCAGGCGACGGTCGTCCGTGGTCGGCGTCGCCAGGCGAATGAAGTTGATGCCCTTCGCAAGCGCCGGGATGCAGAGCTCATCGTCCATCTCCGGCGGCAGGTCGACGACGATCAGGCCGTCGATACCGGCAGCAAGCGCATCCGTCAGGAAGCGGTCGACGCCGTAGATGTAGATCGGATTGTAGTAGCCCATCAGCACGATCGGCGTGCGCTGGTCGTCCTCGCGGAAGCGGCGCGCGATCTCGAGCGTCTTGGCAAGCGTCTGGCCGCCCTTCAGCGCGCGTTGACCGGCAAGCTGGATGGCCGGGCCATCGGCCATCGGGTCAGAGAAGGGCATGCCGAGTTCGATGACGTCGGCGCCGGCCTTCGGCAACGCCTTCATGATCGAGAGCGACGTCTCGAAATCCGGATCACCGGCCATGAAATAGGTGACGAGGACCGGCCGTCCCTCGGCCGCCACATCGGCAAATCTCTTGTCCATGCGTGCGGTCATGATCTTACAGCCCCATTCCCAGTAACTTGCCGACGGTGAAGATGTCCTTGTCGCCGCGACCGGAGAGGTTCATCAGGATGATCTCGTCCTTGCCCATTTTCGGCGCACGCTTGATGACCTCGGCAAGCGCATGCGACGGCTCGAGCGCCGGGATAATGCCTTCGAGGCGGGTCAGCGTCTGGAACGCCTCGAGCGCTTCGTGGTCCATGATCGGCACGTATTCGACGCGGCCGACATCGTTCAGCCAGGCATGTTCCGGGCCGATGCCGGGATAGTCGAGGCCGGCAGAAATCGAGTGGCCTTCCTTGATCTGGCCGTCGCCGTCCTGCAGCAGATAGGTGCGGTTGCCATGCAGCACGCCGGGCGAACCGGCGGTGATCGACGCGCAATGCTCGTCGCCCTCGATGCCCTTGCCGCCGGCTTCGACGCCGACGATCTTGACGCTTTCATCATCGAGGAACGGATGGAAGATGCCGATCGCGTTGGAGCCACCGCCAACGGCAGCAATGACGAGATTCGGCAGCCGACCTTCGGCGGCGAGCATCTGTTCCTTGGCTTCCTGGCCGATGACCGCCTGGAAATCGCGGACCATTTCCGGATAGGGATGCGGGCCGGCGGCCGTACCGATCAGATAGTAAGTGTTGTCGACATTGGTGACCCAGTCACGCAGGGCCTCGTTCATCGCGTCCTTGAGCGTGCCGCTGCCGGCGGTTACCGGCTTGACCTCGGCACCGAGCAGCTTCATGCGGAAAACGTTCGGCGCCTGGCGCTCGACGTCGGTCGCGCCCATGTAGACGACGCAAGGCAGGCCGAAGCGGGCCGCGACTGTCGCCGAAGCAACGCCATGCTGGCCGGCACCGGTTTCGGCGATGATGCGCGTCTTGCCCATGCGCTTAGCCAGCAGGATCTGGCCGATGCAGTTGTTGATCTTGTGCGAGCCGGTGTGGTTCAGCTCTTCGCGCTTGAAATAGATCTTGGCGCCGCCGAGCTCAGCCGTCAGCCGCTCGGCGAAATAAAGCGGGCTCGGCCGGCCGATATAGTGAGCGCCGAGATGCGCCAGTTCCGCCTTGAATGCCGGATCGTCCTTTGCCTTGTTCCACTCGGCCTGCAGGTCGAGGATCAAGGGCATCAATGTCTCGGCCACGAAGCGGCCGCCAAAAATGCCGAAACGGCCGTCCTCGTCGGGACCGCCCCGGAAAGAATTCAACTTTGGCGCCTGGTTCACGTCCTGCTCCCTGACCGTGGCATGCCCGCCTCCGCCTGGCGAACGGCATTGAAAAACGATTCCATGAGCTTCAGATCCTTGACGCCCGGCGCGCTCTCGACGCCGGAGGAGATATCGATGGCGCGGGCGCGGGTCTGCGCCATGGCCTCGCCGATGTTACTGGCGTTAAGACCACCGGAAAGCATGTAATCGACGCTTCCGTCAAGCGCGTCGAGCAGGTTCCAGTCAAAGGAAACGCCGTTGCCGCCGGGCAAATCGGAACCTTGAGGCGGCTTGGCATCAAAGAGGAAGCGATCGGCAATGCCGATATAGGGGTCGATCCTTTCGAGGTCCGATGCATCGCGCACCGAAAGGGCCTTCATGATAGGGAGCCCGTACATCGCCTTGACCGTCAGCAGCCGCTCCGGATCTTCGCTGCCGTGAAGCTGCAGGATATCCGGGTTGAGCGCCGAAACGATCTCGTCGAGTTCGTCGTTGTCGGCATTGACCGTGACCGCGACGATCTTTACCTGACCGCGAATGCGGTCTGCCAGACGGCCGGCATCGTCAGGCTCGATGTTCCTGGGGCTCTTTGGAAAAAAGATGAAGCCGGTATGGGATGCACCGAGCGCGACAGCACGCTCAACCGCTTCCGCGGTCTTCAGCCCGCATATCTTCACTTCGGTTTTCATGAGAAGCGACCTTGCATGAAATGTCGCGCGAGTCGAGCCAAAAACCGACGCGCAAGGCCCAGCCAGCGCCCCCTGCAACGATGGCCCGACGGCCGTTGCGCCCCTTGCGCGACAGGCGAGCTTTCACCATAGGCATTTTACCACAATGGAGAGACTGATGCGCCTGTTGCTCGCGCTAATCCTGCCCTGGCTGCAGTTTTTCACGATCGGCCGTCCCTTTGCCGGCCTCGTCTGCCTGATCCTGCAGCTCACCCTAATCGGTTGGGTTCCGGCAGCGATCTGGTCGGTCTATGCGCTCAGCCAATACAAGACCGACGAGAAGATCCGCGACGCTCTGCGTTACCGCGCGTAACGCGCCATCGCTCTCCGCCTGGTTCAGTCGAAGTCGATCGCGTGAAGCATCGTGCCGTTGCGGCGGAGCCAGCGCTTGGCATCCTCCGTATCCGGGCACAGCCTCCCGCACAGCGTCCAAAAATCGGGGCCGTGGTTCATCTCCTGCAAATGTGCGACCTCGTGCGCTGCAAGATAGGCGATGACCTTCGGCGGCGCCATGACGATGCGCCAGGAGAAGCTCAGCGCCCCATCGGCCGAACAGGATCCCCAGCGGCTGCGGGTGTCCTTCAGCGACAGCGACTTCGCCCGTCGGCCGATGCGGCCGGTATAGATTGCCACCAGCCGATCAAGATCCTGACGGGCTTCCTTCTTGAGGAAATCGACGATACGCCGGTTCAGGTGCTCCTCGCCGCCGTTGACGCGCAGCACCGGTTCGTCATCGATCAAGACCGCTTCCGTCAGACCGCGGATATTGCCGGTACGCTCGATCCGGTGGGAGATGCCTCGGATCAAGATGGAGCCGCCCTCCTCGATCTGGCTTTCGCCGGAGAAACGCGCGAGCTTCGTCATCAGCCAGCCCTGATGGCGGTTGAGAAAGGCGTTGACCTCACGCTCCGGCAAGCCTTGGGGTATCGTCATCTTCAGCGCCCGGCCGCCGGGCTCGATGCGCAGTGTCATGCGGGTCGCGCGCGCGTTCTGCTTGATCGTCAGCGGCAGGGACTTGCCGGCAACGTCGATCTGCCGCGTCATGGCGGGTGGAGCAGGTTGAATGCGCCGCTTAAATGAAGGGAACATGCAGGCTTTCTAACCGATTCGCTGGGGCTTCGCCTACAGCGTCGAAAGGCGCGCAATGGATAATCCGGCGTTTCATGTGAAACGCCGGAAGCGTTGTCTTTGGATTAGTGGGCTTCGACCACCGGGCCGGAGCCGCCGTTCTTGCGGTCGCGCATGAAGCGGTCGAACTCTTCCTGGTCCTTGGCGCGGCGAAGCTCGCGCACATAGGTGTCGAACTCTTCGCGCATCGCGTCGAGCTTGCGGCGTTCCTCGTCGAGGCGGGCAAGCTCGGCTTCACGCCAGTCGTCGAAGGCGACGTTGCCGGTGCGATGCGTCCAGTTGGAACGGCGTCCATTGCGCTTGAATGCAGAGCACATGCCATCCACCGTGTCGTTGGCGTCTTTCTTGAAAGTCTTCAGCTTTTCGCCGAACAGGATGTAGGCGAGCATGGCCAGACCCAGTGGCCAGAAGACCACGAAGCCGAGCACCATCAGGGCGATGGTCGCGGGCGTCCAATCCGGACGGATCATTGCAGATTGGTTCATCTTCAGGATTCCTCGCAATCATCCGGGCCACCCATGCGGCCCGATGAAAACGATGTGGGAAGGCGCCCTTGGCTGTGCAAGACGCCCTCCCCCGGATTCGAACAAACCCTTGACTCTACGCGGTCAAAACGGCCCCGATCGCGAGGTTAGGCCAACTTGCCGCCCTTGATGAGCTGCTTCACCGGCTTCACGTGCCGCGAGTGCTCGCGGTGGAAAGCGACGATGCGCGGCGCGATTTCGCGGCGGAAGCGCGATCCGTTGAAGACGCCGTAGTGGCCGACATCCGGCTGCATGTAGTGCATGCGCATGTGATCAGGGATGTTGGTGCAGATCGTCTGCGCCGCCTTCGTCTGGCCAACGCCGGAAATGTCGTCGTTCTCGCCTTCGACGGTCAGCAGCGCGACCTTCTTGATCGCCGTCGTATCGACGCGCTTGCCGCGATGCATCATCTCGCCCTTCGGCAGCGCGTGCTGCATGAAGACCACCTGCACGGTCTGCAGGTAGAATTCGGCCGTCAGGTCCATGACGGCCAGATACTCGTCATAGAAGTCCCGGTGCTTCTCGGCGGCGTCACCATCGTTCTTCACCAGATGCGCGAAGAACTCTTTGTGGGCGATCAGGTGCCGGTCGAGGTTCATCGACATGAAGCCAGAGAGCTGCAGGAAGCCCGGATAGACCATGCGCATGAAGCCCGGCTGCGGCCACGGCACCGGCATGATGACGTTGTCGCGGAACCATTCGATCGGCCGCTGTTCGGCAAGCTGATTGACGCCCGTCGGATTGATGCGGGTGTCGATCGGTCCGCCCATCAGCGTCATCGTCGCCGGCGACAGCGGATCGTCCGCCGCTTCCATCAGGGCGACGGCGGCGAGCACAGGCACTGCCGGCTGACAGACGCCGATCACATGGGTGTTCGGGCCCAGGAAGTGCAGCATCTGGATGACGTAGTCGATGTAATCGTCGAGATCGAAAGTGCCTTCGCTGAGCGGCACCATGCGGGCGTCGATCCAGTCCGTGATGTAGATGTCGGAATGCGGCAGCAGGGCTTCCACGGTGCCGCGCAGCAGCGTCGCGTAGTGGCCGGACATCGGCGCCACGACCAGAACCTTCGGATCGGCGGCACGCCCCTTGGGCAAGGCGCGCTCGAAATGGATGAGGTTGCAGAAGGGTGAGCGCCAGACGATGCGCTCGTAGACGGAGACGGACATGCCGTCGACCTCTGTCGCGGGAAGTCCGAACTCCGGTTTGCCATAGCGGCGGGTGGAGCGCTCGAACACTTCGAGCCCGGCGGCAGCGGCACGGCCGAAATAGGTGTGCGAGATGGGGTTCATCGGATTGCTGAAGGCAAGCCGCATGGCATCGGCGGCCGTACGCCACGGCGCCATCATTGCATGGTTCAATTCATAGAGCTGGTAGAACATGGGAAGCGTACCCCTTGGTTCAATCGACGACAACGCCGCTCCCGGTCGGACGCAAGCTTGCGATTGTTTGTCTTGGTGTCCGCAATCTCTGCCAGACTACCACTTTTCTTGTGCAGTGCAACAAATATACCCGTCTCGCCTCGATACAAGGCCTCAGGCCAGAATGAATCTGGATTCCTGACGATTTGCAAACGAGCTTGTCCGAAACTGGCGGTTTTCCGCAATTTTCGTGCGTTGAGTGCCGATGTCGGGCATTTTCGGAGAGAAAATGGCGACTCCGAAGAGCGACCGTCAGGCGCGACCTCTGCGGCAATGCAGCAAAGCCGCCATCGCTCATGCTGCTGCCACCTTGACGATTGCCTTGACCAGACCCGACTTTTCTTCCGCCCATCGCGGCAGATCGGCAACCGCGCCCTCCAGCGTCGTGCGGTGGGTGATCAACGCCTCGACCGGCACGAGGCCGGAAGCAATCGATGCAACGACGTGATCAAAGTCCTGGCGGGTCGCATTGCGGCTGCCGACCAAGGTCATCTCCCGCTTGTGAAACTCCGGATCGGAGAAGCATATCTCGTCCTTGACGACGCTGACAAAGACCAGCGTGCCGCCATGGGCGACATAGGCGAAGGCGGCCTGCATCGAGCCACTATACCCGGTGGCATCGAAGACCACGTCGAACCCATCCCCTCCCGTCGCTTCGGCTATGCGTGACCCCATATGGGTTCCCGCGACGATGCCATTGGCAAAGCCGAGCTTCTCGGCAGCAAAATCCAGCCGTTCGTCGCTGGTATCGACGAGCGTCACCTGATGGCCGGCAATGCGCGAGAAGATCGCGGTGCCGAGGCCAATCGGCCCTGCGCCGATGACCAGCGCCCGTGAACCCGCATCCGTGGATGCTCGGCGCACCGCATGGGCACCGATTGCCAGGAATTCGACCGTTGCCGCAGCTTCGGCAGACAGACCGTGCGCCGGATAAAGATTACCCTCGGGCACGATGATCTCTTCGCAGAAGGCGCCATCCGTATGCACGCCGAGAACCTTGATGGCGGTGCAGCAGTTCGGCTTGCCCTTGCGACAGGCAACGCAGTTGCCGCAGGAGAGATAGGGGTTGACCACCACAAGCGTACCGGGCGCGACCTCAGTGCCGCGGCCACCGGAAATGACCGTTGCCGAGATCTCGTGACCCATGACCCTCGGGTATTCGAGGAACGGATGTTTGCCGGCGAAGATATGGTAGTCGGTACCGCAGATGCCGACATGGCTGACGGATAGACGCACCCAACCGTCAGGCACGTCTTCAGCCGGTGGACGGTCGACGACCTCCAGGCGGCCGGGTTCGAGGCAGAGCACGGCTTTCATGGCAGTTCCCGCGGAATGTTCGGTGGCAGCGCCTAGCGGGCGCTGCGGCGCCGGAGTTGGTCGAAATAGACGATGACGATGATCAGCGCGCCGGTGATGATGCGCTGCCAGAACGAGTTGACGTTGAGAAGATTGGCACCGTTGTTGATCGTCGCAAGGATGAAAGCGCCGAGCAGCGGCCCATGGACCGAGCCGACGGCCCCGAACAGACTGGTGCCGCCGATGACCGACGAGGCGATCGCCTGCAGTTCCCATCCCTCGGCTTGCGTCGCGTTACCGATGCCGATGCGCGAGGCGAGCAGCAGGCCGACGAAGGCGGCGCAGGTCGATGACAGGATATAGGCGAGATAGATGGTGCGGTGCACGTTGACGCCGGAGAGGCGCGCCGCCTCGTTGTTGGAGCCGACCGCGAAGAGATAACGGCCGAAGCGGCTCAAGTGCAGGAAGACATAGGCCGGGATCGCCACCACGATCACCATCCAGAACAGGCTCGGCACACCGAGGAAATCCGCGCGAGAGAAGTTGGTGAAGGCTTCATTGGTGATCGAGATCGTCGAACCGTTGGTGATCAGCAGGCCGATCCCGCGCAGCGATGTCAGGGTCGCAAGCGTGATGATGAAGGGCGGCAGACCCATGCGCACGATGCCGAAAGCATGGAAGGCGCCGATCAGCACCCCGAAGGCGAGCGTGAGGATGATGGCGGCCCAGAGCGGCATGCCAGCCGCAAGCAGCCAGGCGACGATGACGCTGGTGAAGCCGACCACCGCCCCCACCGAAAGATCGATGCCGGCGGTGATGATGACGAAGGTTTGGCCGACCGCGAGGATGGCCGTCATCGCCCCCTGGCGCAACAGGTTGCTGATGTTGTTTGGCGTCCAAAAACTGTTGGTGGCGAGGCCCAGCAGCAGCCAGAGGAACAGAAGCAGCCCCAGGAGGGTGAGGCCGAACAGAATGCTCACGCCCTTGCGTGGCGCCGCGCTGGCGCCGCTTTCCACCGTTTCCGCACTCATCGTCTTCCTCCCTGCGTCTCTCAGATTTCTTTTTATGTGTTCAAACACCGATCGCCTGCGTCAGCACTTCCTCGTGGCTCGCGGCGCGATAGTCGTGGCTAGCAACCAGCCGCCCGCGCCGGAACACGTGCAACTTGTCCGCAAGCTCGTAGACTTCAGGCAGATAGGATGAGATCAGGATGATGCCTGCCCCGTTCTCCAGAAGCCGCGCGAACAGGCGGTAGATCTCGGCCTTGGTGCCCACATCGACGCCGACGGTCGGCTCGTCGAAGATGAAGAGCTTGGCGCCATGGCTCAGCCACTTGCCGATAACGATCTTCTGCTGGTTGCCGCCGGACATGGCCGACGCCAGGACTCGTCGCGACGGCGTCTTGATCTTCAGGTCGCGGATCTGCCGGTCGGCATTCTCCCGCTCCTGCTGGCCGTTGATCGTCAGGCCACGCGTCAGCCGGTTGAACACCGGAAGATTGATGTTGAGGCCGATCGGCAGATTGAGGCACAGGCCCTGATCGCGGCGGCTTTCCGGCGCGAGCGCGATGCCGAGATTCATGGCGACACGCTCGCTGGCGATCTCGACCTTGCGCCCCTTCCAATAGACCTCGCCGGCGCTTGGACGATGCCGACCATAGAGGCCGAGCGCAAACTCGCTGCGCCCCGCTCCGATCAGCCCATAAAGGCCGACGATCTCGCCGGCGCGAACGGTCAGCGATACATCCTGAAAACCGGGGCCACTCAAGTTCCGCGTTTCGACGATGACCTCGCCGGGCGGAAAATGCTCCTTGTGATAGATCTGCTCTATGGTGCGGTTGATCATCAACGCGATCAGCTCCGCCTCGTTCGTCTCGCCAATCTTGCGGGTGCCGACATGGGTGCCGTCGCGCAGCACCGAGACGCGGTCGGCAATCTCGAAGACCTCCTCCATTCGGTGGCTGATATAGACGATGGTCACGCCTTCGGCCTGAAGCCTCTGGATCAGCCGGAAGAGCTGCGCCGATTCCTGTCGGGTGAGATAGGCGGTCGGCTCATCGAAGATCAGGAACTGCGTGCCACGCATGGCGGCGCGCGCCGTGGCGACGAGCTGCTGCTGGCCAATGGTGAGACTGCCGAGCACCGCGCCGGCCGGCAGATTGAAGCCGAGATCGTCGAGCACGCGCTGTGCCGCATCGGTCATGGCGCGCTTGCGCATCAGGCCGTTGCGATTGATCTCGTCGCCGAGGAACATGTTGGCCGCCACGGTCAGGTGGGCGCAGAGCACGACCTCCTGGTGCACGGCGTTGATGCCGCGTTCGATCGCCTCCTGTGGCGTGCCGAGCTGGACGGGTTTGCCGCACCAGACGATTTCGCCTGACGTGCGCTTGATGACGCCGGTCAAGAGTTTGATCAGCGTCGACTTGCCGGCACCGTTTTCGCCGACGATCGCGTGAATTTCACCGGAAAGAAAGGTCAGCGACGCCGGCTTCAAGGCCTCCACGGCGCCGTATTTCTTCTGCAGGGCGCGCAGCTCCAGGATCGGCTCGCCTTTCGGAACCGGGTGGCGCGTCGCCACATGCAGCCCTTCGGTCCTGACGTCGCGTGCCTCTTGCAACTCGGTCATCTGCGCATTCCTCCCATGACAGCGATCGGCTGCGGCCGGTCCTCGCTCCGGCCGCAAGCGCGGTGCGGCAGGCCGGAGGCCCGCCGCGCCATCGTCACTTGATCTTCGGGTTCAAGAGAGCGTCGATCTTCGGGTCCGCCATGTTGGCCTTGGTCACCAGGTTGGCACCGGTATCGACATTCGCCTCGACCTTCTCCTTCTTGGAGACGGCGAGCGCCGTCTTTATGCCATCATAGCCCATGCGATAGGGATCCTGAACGACGAGGCCGGCAAGAACGCCTTCCTTGAGGAAGCCGACGGTCTTGTCGTCGCTGTCGAAGCCGATCACCTTGATCTTGTCACCGAGCTTGTTTTCGGCGATCGCCTGGCCGACACCCTGCGCCATGATCAGGTTGGAGGCGAAGACGCCAACCAGATTGGGGTTGGCGGTGATCAGGTCGGTCATCATGTTGAGGCCGGTGGTCGCCTGACCGTCGGCGTATTTATCAGCAACGACCTTGAAGCCCGGATACTTGGTCTTGACCTGATCGAGGAAACCTTCGCGGCGCTGGTCGAGCGAACCGACGCCCGGAAGGTTGGTGATGATGGCAATTTCGCCCTCTTCCTTACCGGTCATTTCTTTCACAGCTGCGGCGAGCCCGTCGGCAGCGATGCGCCCGCCCTGGACGTTGTCGGTCGTCAGAAACGACGAGAATGCCTTCGAGTCTGCGGCGGAATCGATGCCGATGATCGGTACCGCCTTGGCCGCCTCATCGATCGGCTTGCCAAGCGCCTTGAACTCCGTCGGCGAAATGACGACAGCAGCCGGAGCGCCAGCCACCGCATTCTCAAGAATGCTGATCTGGCCGTTGATGTCGGACTCGGCCTGAGCGCCCAGTTCCGGCACGTTGACACCCAGGTCCTTGCCTGCAGCGCGCGCGCCCGCCAGCACGATCTGCCAGTAGAAGGACGTGGTGTCCTTGACGATGATCGGGATCGTCACGTCCTGCGCGAAGGATGCCACCGGCGTCATGCCGGCGATCATCGCAGCGCTCGCCAAAGCGGTGAAGGCACGACGGGTAAGGCTGCTTTTTAGAATGCTCATCCCAGGTTTCTCCTCTCAGTGCACCGTGTTCCACTTCTTGGAGATCGATCGCAGGTGCTAGCTATCGACCTTTTATCGATAAAAAACATATTGGAATGCTAATACGACAATTCCGGCTTGGCAAGCTGCCGGAACAGCATTTCAGATCGAAACGCGGCTCCCGCCCGCTATACGCGAACCGCCTCGTCGCCGAGCTCCGGCGCGACCAGCGTGAACGGTTCGAAAGCCGCGAAATCGGCCGCTGAAAACCGGTGTTCGGTGAGCGCCATGTTGCGCCTCAGACTCTCCGGCTTGGCGGTGCCGAGCAGCACGGAGGCGACCATGGGATGGCTCAGCGGAAACTGCATGGCTGGCGCGGCAAGCGGCACGTTCATGCCGCGCGCAACCGCCTCCATGGCAGCGACCTTTTGCCGGATATCTTCCGTTGCCGGCATGTAATCGAAATGCGCACCCTCGACCGGACCCGTTGCCAGGATTCCCGAGTTGAAGACCCCGCCGACGACAAGCGAGGTCTGCTTTTTTTCACAGAGCGGCAGCAGTTCGGCGACGGCCGAGCGATCGAGCAACGTGTAACGGCCGGCCAGCAGGATGCAGTCGATATCGGCCCACCGCATGACCTCCAGACAGACCGGCACTTCGTTGACGCCAAGACCATAGGCGGCGATCGCTCCTGAGGATTTCAGCTCCTCCAACGCCTTCAGGCCACCCTCCAGCAACTGCCTGATATAGACGGCATTGCGGGCGGCACCGTGGGTGTAGCCGCCGATGTCGTGGACATAGAGGATGTCGATGCGGCCGAGTCCGAGCCGGGCGTAGCTGAACTCGACGGAGCGCATGATGCCGTCATAGCTGTAGTCGTATCTGACATCGAAATTGAGCGGCTTCACATAGGAATAGTCTGGCACCTTGTCTTCCGGCACCGGATGGAGGAGCCGGCCGACCTTGGTGGAGAGCACGAATTCGTCGCGCGGCTTGTCGCGCAGGAAGTCGCCGACGCGGCGCTCGGCAAGCCCGAGGCCGTAATAGGGTGCCACATCGAAATAGCGCATACCCGACTGCCAGGCCGCGTTCAGTGTCGCGATGGCCGCGTCACGGGTGCACTCCCGGTAGAGCCCGCCGAGGCCGGCGGCACCGAAGCTAAATTCGGTCACCGCTAGTCCGGTTCGACCGATCCGTCTCGTCTGCATTCCCTGTTCTCCTCCTCCAAGGATGCCAGTCGTCACATGTCTAGAGCGTCGCCCCCAGATGCCAGGGCACGAACTCGTTGTCGCCGTAGCCGAAAAGCTCGCTCTTGGTCTTGCGGCCAGAGGCGGTCTCGACGATCAGGTCGAAGATCTCCCGGCCAAGCCCGGCAATGCTCGCCTCCCCCGAAGCGACCACCCCGCAATCGAAGTCCATGTCCTCTTCCATCGCCCGAAACAGCGCCGTGTTGCTGGTAAGCTTGATCGACGGCGCCGGCCTACAGCCGAAACAGCTGCCGCGGCCGGTGGTAAAGGCAATGACGTTGGCACCGCCGGCAACCTGGCCGGTGGCAGATACCGGATCGTAGCCGGGCGTATCCATGAAGACGAGCCCGTGCTCGGTGACCCGTTCGGCATACCGATAGACTGCGTTCAGCGGCGACCGGCCACCCTTGGCGACAGCACCGAGTGATTTTTCAAGAATGGTGGTTAGTCCACCGCGTTTGTTGCCCGGCGAAGGATTGTTGTCGAGCGATGCGCCATGCATCGCCACATAGTTCTCCCACCAGGCAATCAGGCCGTCGAGTTTCACCGCTACGGCCTCATTCACCGCCCGGCTGCGTAGCAGGTGCTCGGCACCATAGATCTCAGAGGTCTCCGAGAGGATCGCCGTGCCGCCGGCTGCAGCAAGGATATCGACGGCGGCGCCAAGCGCCGGATTGGCGGTGATGCCCGAAAGCCCGTCCGACCCGCCACATTGCAAGCCGACGATGATCTCGCTGACCGGAATGGCAATACGGCGCTCTTTTCCGATTTCGGCTGCGATTTCTTCGAGAATGCCGAGTGCCTTTTCCACGGAGCGGCGCGAGCCGCCGGCTTCCTGAATGTTGAAATGACGTTTCTCCGCGCCAGCGCCGCTCTGGCCATAGAGCGTCAATTGATTGACCTCGCAGCCGAGGCCCACCATCAGCACGCCCCCGAAATTGGCATGGCGGGCGTAACCGGCAAGCGTGCGGTGCAGATTGGCCATTCCGTCGCCGGTCGACGACATGCCGCAGCCCTGATCGTGCACGATCGGCACGAAGCCGTCGATGCCTTCGTATTTCGGCAGGATGCGGCGGTTCGCCTCCTCGGCAATGGCACGGCAGACCGTGGTGGAACAGTTAACGCTGGCGACGACACCGATATAGTTTCGCGTCGCAGCCCGGCCATCTGCGCGGCGATAGCCCTTGAAGGTGCGTGCCTTGTCGGCATCGCTTGCCGCCTCCGGCGTCCCTTGTGGACCGATCGCCAGACGATCCCGGTCGAAGGCAAGATTGTGGGAATGCACATGGTCGCCCGGCGCGATGTCGGCGGTCGCCCGTCCGATCGCCTGGGCGTATTTGACGACCGGTTCGCCGGCGCGAATGGGACGGATCGCAATCTTGTGGCCGGCATCGACCTTTACTGCGGCGCGAGCGCCGTTCGGCAAGGCATCACCAGCGGCAATCGCCAATGTCGCCACGACGACGTTGTCCTCCGGTGCGAGCAGGATGGTGGACGGCGCAGACACCGATTTCTCCATGATTGTTATCGTCTGTTCTGTCTTTTATCTACAATAGACAGATCGTCGTCAATGGGTATTATAGCGAAAACATCGGCGACGACGCCGTGCCAACGACCGGACCGGGTGAATGGGAGGAACAGATGTTGACGACAGACGGAGACAAAACCGGATCGCCGCGATAGAGGAGCGTCCCTGACAAGCGCAGACAATTTCGAACCGGCCGGATCTTGCCATGGCAAAACAGAACACCGTCTTCAAGGATGCCTATAACCGCTGCCTGAAGCTTCTGGCGGAAACATCCTCGCTGCCCTCCGAGCCGGAACTTGGGCAGGTGCTCGGCGTCAGCCGGACGACGGTGCGCGCGATCCTCAGCCGCTTCGAGGAGGCGCAGCTCATCGCCTGGGACAAGCGCAAGAAGAACGTGCTGCGGCAGCCCCGCCCCGACGACTACTTCCCAACGGAAGAGACCGATTCGCTCGCCGAAATCATCGAGCGCAGTTTCATGCGCCGGATTCTCGCCGGCGGCGCCGAGCCCGGCATGCAGATCAACGAGCTTGAACTGGCGCGCGAGATCGGCACCGGAACGACCAGTGTGCGCGAGTTCCTGATCCGCTTCAGCCGCTTCGGCCTGATCGAAAAACGGCCAAACAGCCACTGGATCCTGAAAGGCTTCACGCGTGAATTCGCGCTGGAGCTGACGGAAGTGCGCGAGATGTTCGAGCTGCGCTCGGCCGCACGTTTCGTCTCGCTTCCGGATGATCACCCGGCCTGGGAGGAGCTCAGGGAAATCGAGACCCTGCACCGGGAAATGCTTGCCGATATCGACAACCGCTACCGGGAGTTTTCCGAGTTAGACGAGCAGTTCCACCTGCTAGTGCACAAGGCATCCAGCAACCGCTTCATCGTCGATTTCTACGATATCATCGCGATCGTCTTCCACTATCACTACCAGTGGAACAAGACGAATGCCCGCCAGCGCAACGCCCGCGCGCTTGAAGAACACCTCGCCTATATCGAAGCGTTGCGCTCGCATGATCCCGCAAAGGCCGAACAGGCCTGCCGGCGGCATCTCCAGTCCGCGCGCGAAACTCTCCTTCAATCCATTCCATAGCCAGCTACCGGAGCCACAGATGCCGACGCCGATCGTGCAATTCGGAACCAGCCGCTTTCTTCAAGCGCATGCCGATCTCTTCGTCAGCGACGCGCTGAAGGCGGGAAAGGCACCAGGCCCGATCACGATCGTGCAGACAACCGGATCCAGCGAGCGTTCCGGACGTCTTGCGGCGCTCGCGCGCCCCGAAGGCTTTCCCGTCATCATCCGCGGCATCCAAGACGGGGAGCGGATCGACGCGACGCAGCGGGTGACGAGCGTGACGCGGGCGCTTTCAACCGCTGAAAACTGGAGCGAGGTCCGGGAGATTGTTGCCCAGGAAGCGGAAATCCTGATCTCCAATACCGGCGATACGGGTTACCGGATCACCGACGACGACCTGGTCACGGACATTCCCCGTTCCTTTCCCGGCAAGCTGCTCCTGCTCCTGAAGGCCCGCTTTGAAGCGGGTGGGCGCGCCCTGACGATCCTTCCTTGCGAGCTCGTGTCACGCAACGGCGATGTGCTGAAGGCGCTGATGCTGGGGCTCGCGGCGGAGCGGGCCAAAGACACCGCTTTCACGAACTGGCTGAACACAGGTGTCGTCTGGGCAAACACATTGGTCGACCGCATCGTCTCCGAGCCTCTGGAGCCCGCCGGTGCGATTGCCGAACCCTATGCGCTCTGGGCGATCGAAAACCAGCCCGGCTTGCACCTTCCGTGCATTCATCCGTCCGTGAAGCTCGTTGATGACCTGACGCCTTACGAGAAGCTGAAGCTTCACATCCTCAATCTCGGCCACACCGTGCTGGCCGATCTCTGGCTGAGGGAGGGCCGTAACCCGCATGAGACCGTCCGGGAGACGCTCGCCGACGCCCGCGTAGCAGCATATCTCGACCGCATCTATCGATCCGAAGTCATTCCCGCTTTCGCCGCGAAGGACCTGCAAAGCGAAGCGACGGACTATGTCGCCGCGACGCTGGAGCGCTTCAGAAACCCGTTCCTCAATCATCGCCTAAGCGATATCGCCAACCATCACCGCGAAAAGATCGCGCGCCGGATCGGCGACCTCCGGCTCTGGAGCCCGGGCGTAGCAATGCCCGGGCTCACGGCAATCTCGGATCAGTAGCCGGATTCCTGCTTCTTTGGTGCCACCGCCACCTCGCCGAGAAACTCCTGGCGCAGCGCCGTCGTCGCGCGCACGAGCGACGTGACATCCGTGCCGATCGCCATGAAATCGGCGCCCATCTCGCGGTAGTCGCGCGCCTGATCGAGATCGAGCGTCATGATGCCCCTCGCCTTGCCGGCCTTCTTGATACGCTCGAACGCGTCGGCGATTGCCGCGCGCACCTCCGGATGGCCCGGCTTGCCGAGATAACCCATGTCGGCCGCCAGGTCGGAAGGGCCGATGAAGAGGCCGTCAACGCAATCAAGCGCGGCAATCTCATCGATCGCAGCAAGACCCGCGCGGCTCTCGATCTGCAGGATCAGGCAGATTTCATCACCGGCGGTCTGGAGATAGTCGCCGATGCGGCCGAATTGCGAGGCCCGACCGAGGGCGGCGCCGACGCCGCGAACGCCATGCGGCGGATAACGGGTGGCGCGCACCAGCTGCTGTGCCTGCGCCAGGCTCTCGACCATCGGGATCAGCAGGGTCTGCACACCGGTGTCGAGAATCTGCTTGATCAGCACCGTGTCGCCGACCGGCAGGCGAACCATCGGGTGGCTCGCCGATGCCGAGACCGCGCGAAACTGCGCCGACAGCAAGGGAATGTCATTCGGCGCATGCTCGCCGTCGATCAGCAGCCAGTCATAGCCGCTGCCGGAAACCACTTCCGCCGCGTATGGGCTGGCGAGCGCCACCCACAGCCCGAGCTGGAAGCGGTTTTCGCGCAGAGCCGCTTTAAAGGGGTTCTTCGGTGCCGGCATGCTGACTCTCCTTAAACTTAGCGTGGGATCGAGCTTCGCCCCTCATCCGCCTGCCGGCACCTTCGTCCTGGAAAAAGGAGGACGGACGATGCCGCACCGACTCAAGTCCCCTCGCCCCGCTTGCGGGGAGAGGCTAGGGTGAGGGGCAATCTCACGCCATCGATGGATTCGACTGCGAAGACTAACGCCTTGCTGGCAAAAGAAAACCGGCCAAAACGTTGGCCGGTTTGTTGCAAGTCGGATTTTCGCCTGTTTCAGGCCACGCCGCCGAGGCAGACGTATTTGATCTCGGTGAACTCTTCGATGCCGTAGCGCGAGCCCTCGCGGCCGAGACCGGAGAGTTTCACGCCCCCGAACGGCGCTTCCGCTGTCGAGATCAGGCCGGTGTTGACGCCGACCATGCCGTATTCCAGCGCTTCGGCCACCCGGAAAACCCGCGCCAGGTCCTTGGCATAGAAGTAGGAGGCAAGGCCGAACTCAGTGTCGTTTGCCTGTTCGACCACATCCGCCTCATCGGCGAAGCGGAAGAGCGGCGCCACCGGGCCAAAGGTCTCTTCGCGCGCCACCGCCATCGCCTGGGTGACATCGGCCAGAACCGTCGCCTCATAGAAGGTGCCGCCGAGCGTGTGACGCTTACCGCCCTGGATCACGCGCGCGCCCTTGGAGGTGGCGTCGGCAATATGCTCCTCGACCTTCTCCAGCGCCGCCTTGTCGATCAGCGGCCCGAGGATCACGCCCTCGTCGAGGCCGTTGCCGATCTTCAGCTTGGCGACCGCCTTGGCGAGCTTGTCGGAAAAGGCGTCGTAGACCTTGTCCTGCACATAGATGCGGTTAGCACAGACGCAGGTCTGGCCGTTGTTGCGGAACTTGGCGATCAGCGCGCCCTCAACCGCCGCATCGAGATCGGCATCGTCGAAGACGATGAAGGGAGCATTGCCGCCAAGCTCGAGGCCGAGCTTTTTGATGGTGGCGGCGCTCTGGCGATAGAGCTCGGCACCGACTTCGGTCGAGCCGGTGAAGGTCAGCTTGCGCACGACGGGGTTGGAGGTCATCTCGGCACCGATCTCGCGGGCCGAGCCGGTGATGACGCTGAACAGGCCCTTCGGCAAGCCGGCGCGTTCGGCGAGAATGGCGATCGCGATTGCCGAGAACGGCGTCTGTGCCGCCGGCTTCAACACCATCGCGCAACCTGCAGCGAAAGCCGGGCCGGCCTTGCGGGTGATCATCGCATTGGGGAAGTTCCAGGGCGTGATTGCCGCGACGACGCCGATCGGCTGCTTCATCACCAGGATGCGCTTGTCGGGCTGATGACCGGGGATCAGGTCGCCATAGAGGCGGCGCGCCTCTTCGGCGAACCACTCGACGAAACTTGCGCCATAGACGATTTCGCCCGTTGCTTCGGCAAGCGGCTTGCCCTGCTCCAGCGTCAGGATGCGGCCGAGATCTTCCTTATTCTCGATCATCAGCTCGAACCACTTGCGCAAAACGCCGGCGCGGTCCTTGGCCGTGCGCGCCGCCCAGCCCTTCTGGGCCACGCGCGCCGCCTCGATCGCCGCCCTGGTTTCCTTGGCGCCGAGCTTCGGCACCCGGCCGATGATCTCACCGGTCGCCGGGTTGTTCACCTCGATCGCGTTCGCCGCGTCCGCCTCGATCCACTCGCCGCCGACGAGCGCTGCCTGGCGAAACAATGATGGGTCTTTAAACGACATGATCCGTCCTCTCTCAAAGTCTACAGAACTTATACAACTTTTTTCTTGGAAACGGCAATGACCCACGCGACCGTTTCTGCACTTTCCTGGCGCGCCTCGCGTACCGACCGCGCTCGCGTTCCCGTGCGTCCAACCCGGTTTCATCCACACCCGTCCTCATGTAGCGTCCGAAACGAATCGAGCCATAGGCGCAGGTGACAGATCAGGCACCGAAGATCGGCCGAGGATATAGAGAACACATAGAAGAGGCATGTCCATGACGGCGACCAACAACAGAAAAGCCGATTATCCCATCGATGCCATGTTCCTGGAGCGCTGGTCGCCCCGCGCCTTCACCAACGAGGAGATCGAGGAACGCGAACTGCTTTCCTTCTTCGAAGCGGCCCGATGGGCGCCGTCTGCGAGCAACCGACAGCCCTGGCGCTTCGTCTATGCCCGTCGCGGAACGGAGCACTTTCCGGTGCTGCTCGACACGCTCGATGAAGGCAACCAGCGCTGGGCGAAGAACGCTGCCGCGCTTCTGATCGTTATTTCAAGAACCCACAACCAGGCACAGAACGGCGAGATGCGGCCGGCCTATACCCACGCCTTCGACACGGGCTCGGCCTGGTACAGCCTCGCTCTGCAGGCTTCCCTTGGCGGCTGGCATACCCATGGCATGGCCGGCATCGACCGCGACAAGGCGATGCGCGTTCTGAACGTTCCCGAGCATCACCGGGTCGAGGCCGCCGTGGCGATCGGACGGCTGGCTGACCCCTCGACGCTACCGGACGACCTGCGCGCACGCGAAATCCCGAGCCAGCGCAAGCCGGTCAGCGAGTTCGCCTTCGAAGGCCAGTTCAAGGGCGAATAACGAAAAATCCCGGCGCCGCAAGGCACCGGGATTCCAAGTGGTCACGATATCCGAGAAGATCAGATGTCGAGGTTGGCGACGCTCAGTGCGTTTTCCTGGATGAAGTCGCGGCGCGGCTCGACCTCGTCGCCCATCAGGCGCGAAAACAGGCCGTCGGCATCGGTGGCGTCGGTGACGCGGACCTGCAGCAGCGAGCGGACGTTCGGATCGAGCGTCGTTTCCCAGAGCTGCTCGGCATTCATTTCACCGAGGCCCTTGTAGCGCTGCATCGAGAGACCCTTGCGACCGGCCGCGAAGATCGCATCGAGAAGCGCACGCGGTCCGCTGATCTCCAGGGTACCGTCGCGACGCCGCAGAACCGGCGGGGCAGCATAGACTTCCTTGAGCTTCGCGGTGAGCTGGTCGATGTAGCGGGCATCGGACGAGCCGATCAGCGCCATATCGAGCACCGCGACTTCCTTGACGCCGCGGACAATGCGCTCGAGGCGAAGACCGCCTTCTGCCGTGACCGCACCGCTCCAGCCGCGTTCGGTTTCCTCGGCGATGACGTCGAGGCGACGGGCAACCTCCGCAGCGACCGCTTCATAGGCGTCGCGCTGGCCGTTGAGCTCAACGTTCAGGGCGCCGGCGATCGCCGCCTGCTCGACGATCGAGCGGTTGTAGCGCGAGTGCAGCCCGTTCATCAGATTGCGCAGGCGGAGTGCATCATTGATGACTTCGCGCAGATCCTGGCCGGCGCGCACTTCGCCTGATTCCAGCTCCAGCGTGGCTTCTTCCAGACCCATCGTGATCAGGTAGTCTTCCAGTGCCTGCTCGTTCTTGAGGTATTGAGCCGACTTGCCGCGCGTGACCTTGTAGAGCGGCGGCTGGGCGATATAGAGATGGCCGCGCTCGATCAATTCCGGCATCTGGCGGAAGAAGAAGGTGAGCAGCAGGGTGCGGATATGGGCGCCGTCGACGTCGGCGTCCGTCATGATGATGATCTTGTGATAGCGCAGCTTGTCGGCGTTGAACTCGTCCTTGCCGATCGAGGTGCCGAGTGCGGTGATCAGCGTACCGATTTCCTGGCTCGACAGCATCTTGTCGAAGCGCGCACGCTCGACATTGAGGATCTTGCCGCGCAGCGGCAGGATCGCCTGGTTTTCGCGCGAGCGGCCCTGCTTGGCGGAGCCACCTGCCGAGTCACCCTCCACCAGGAAGACTTCGGACTTGGCCGGGTCACGCTCGGAGCAATCGGCAAGCTTTCCGGGCAGCGACGAGATATCGAGCGCACCCTTGCGGCGCGTCAGTTCGCGGGCCTTGCGGGCGGCTTCGCGGGCAGCAGCCGCTTCGACCACCTTGCCGACGAGGATCTTGGCTTCGCTCGGATGTTCTTCGAACCAGGTGCTGAGCGCTTCGTTGACGAGGCTTTCGACAACCGGGCGCACTTCCGAAGACACCAGCTTGTCCTTCGTCTGCGATGAGAACTTCGGATCTGGAACCTTGACCGAAAGAACAGCCGTCAGGCCTTCGCGGCAGTCCTCGCCCTGGAGCGTGACCTTTTCCCTCTTGGTGATGCCCGAGGAATCCGCGTAGGAGGTGACCTGGCGCGTCAGCGCGCCGCGGAAGCCCGCCATATGGGTGCCGCCGTCGCGCTGCGGGATGTTGTTGGTAAAGCAGAGCACGTTTTCGTGGTAGCTGTCGTTCCACCACATCGCCACTTCGACGGTGATGCCGTCCTTTTCGCCGCGGATCGATACGGGCTTGTGCACCAGCGGCTTCTTCGCCCGGTCGAGATAGGCGACATAGGCCTCGAGACCGCCCTCATACATCATCTCGTCCTGGCGAATGTCCGAATGGCGCTTGTCGGTCAGAATGATATGAACGCCTGAATTGAGGAAGGCGAGTTCGCGAAGGCGGTGTTCCAGCGTGTTGTAATCGAACTCGGTCTTGGTGAAGGTTTTGCTGCTCGGCAGGAACGTCACCTCGGTTCCGGTCGCGTCGCCTGCGTCGCCGGTAACGGCCAGAGAGCCATCGGCGACGCCGTGCGTGAAGCTCATCTCGTGAATTTTGCCTGCGCGGCGAATCTTCAGCTTCAGGGAAACGGAAAGCGCGTTGACCACGGACACGCCGACGCCGTGCAGACCGCCCGAAACCTTGTAGGAGTTCTGGTCGAATTTTCCGCCGGCGTGCAACTGGGTCATGATGACCTCGGCCGCCGACACGCCTTCTTCCTTGTGGATGTCGGTCGGGATGCCGCGACCGTTATCCGTGACCGTTACCGATCCATCAGAATTAAGCGTCACCGTTACGATATCCGCATGACCGGCAAGCGCTTCGTCGATCGCGTTGTCGACGACCTCATACACCATGTGGTGCAGACCGGAGCCGTCATCCGTGTCGCCGATATACATGCCCGGCCGCTTGCGCACGGCATCCAGGCCCTTCAGCACCTTGATGGAATCGGCACCATATTCGGCGCTGGCGCCGGTTTCGGTCTCAGGATTGTCGGTCATTCAGCTACGGGTCTTTCCAGGTTGTTCGGACAGGGTGATTCGTTGCGAATCACGTCTCGGACGCCTCGTGGACTATAGAAAATTTGTCCACGGTTCCAAATCCCGGACCGCCGGGCAGCGGCCGGAAACAGGCATTCATCCCCTGTCATTATCAGGAAATGTGGCTTTTTCCAAAACATCTTCCAGGGCGCGGATCGTCTCAGGCGACAAAGCGCGGATTTGTTCGCTGAGGCGGTTGGCAAATGCCGTGTGCTCCGGCGTCAGGCCCGACGTGTCCAGCACGACTTTCGGTGCGGAGACGTTGGCGATACGGAACAACTCCTCCGCCTCATCCCAGATCACATTGAAATAGCCGGCCACCCGCTGGAGAAAATCGAAGCTCGGCGCGCCGCGCTTTCCGTGTTCGAGGGCTGAGAGATAGGCGGCCGAAACGTTGATCGCCGCTGCCATCTGTTTCTGCGACACGCCCTTCCTGCGCCTGAGTTCGCGCAGCGCCTCGCCGAAGGGTGTCATATCGCGCTTCCCCTCACACGCGCCAGGCGGACATATAGAGCACCCTCGCCGCCATGGTTGCGGGCGGCCTGCTCGTAGGATGAGATCAGCGGCCGGAACTCGGGCAAGGAGAACCAGAGCGGTACCGCCCGCTTCAAAGCACCGTCGCTGCCGAACGAGGTGCCCTTGCCGGTTATGACGAGCACATGGCGCAGCCCGCGCTCATGCGCCCTTAAGAGAAACTGCAACAGCAAACCATGCGCTTCGCTCTGGATCATGCCATGCAGGTCGATCCGGGCTTCGAGTGTCAGGCGCCCCTTGGCGAGCTTGCGCTTGACCGGCTTCTCAAGCGGATGATGCAGTTTCTCGCCCGTCTTTTTCGTCAGCGCGATACCCGGCTGTTCGACGGCGCCGGTCGATTTCTGCTGCTGCTTGGCTTTCGGTTCTTCCTGCGCCTTCGGCTCTTCGTCTACGGCCAACATGTCCATCAGGTCGTCGAGCCGACCCGGCATCGGTCTCGTCGAGCGGGCAACCTTGCCCCAGAGAATGCGATCTTCGGACGAAAGCTCTTTTTTCTTAGGCATGGCCGTATCGTGCCGCGGCCGCCTTGGGAACGAAAACATAGAAGTCGGCCTGATTACGAACTGCCCCGGCCCGTTCGCCCGCCTCGAAGCCGGAACCGGTGAAGATGTCACCGCGCGCTGGACCGACGATTGCCGACCCCGTGTCGAGCGCCAGCATCAGGCGCTGGAAGGGCTTTCCGTCATCGAGGCGTGTCAGGCTCTCGCTCGCGATATAGAAGGGTACGCCGAAGGTATGGATCAGCCGGTCCACCGCCAAGGAACGTCCCGGCTCGAGCGAGACCTTGGCAGCGGCGATCGGACCCAGGTGCTCGTCCTCGACAGCGGCCTCGCGGAAGAAGATAAACGACCGGTTGTGCCAGAGGACCTCATCGACGTCGTCCGGATGCGCCTCCAGCCAGTCGCGAATGCTCATCATCGAGACGGTCGCGGCATCGATCTTGCCGCGTTCGATCAGCAGTTTGCCGACGGCTGAGAAATAGTGGCCGGTCTTGGCGGCATAGGTGACGCGGCGACGCGAACCATTCGGGAATAGGAGCCGCGCCGCACCCTGGACATGAACGAAGAAAACTTCGACCTTGGACTTCGCATAGGCGATCTCCAGGCCGCGGCCGGCAAGGTAGCCCTGCTCGATTGCCCGCCTGTCCGGATACTCGCTGATCCGGCCATCCTCGGAAAGACCAAAGGCGAAATAGGGATCCATCCCATCGGGCCGGTTGGTGTCGTCGATATCGACCAGATCCGCAGGGCGTCGGTAGAGCGGATAGCGATAGGTCTCGTCCGCTTCGGCGCGAACCTCGATTTCCGGTTCGTAGAAGGCGGTGACAAAGCCGGAACCCGCTTCCGGTTTGATCCGGAACGGTGCGAAGTGCTTCTCGAAGAAGGCCCGTGCGCCGTCAGCTGTGTCGACGTCGGCTGACGAAGCCGAGAAGGCCGGCATAAGATCATCGGCCGAGATCCCCATCGATCCGGTGCGATAGGGCTTGGTCGAGACGTGCTTCTGACAGCGGCGCATCGCCTCTATCACCTTGGTCGGGTCGTCGTCCCGCCAGCCCGGAAGATCGTCGAAACTGACGGGTTCAAGTCGAAAGGACATCGTCGCCACGGCCGCTCAATTTTCGGATTCGGTGGCGATCAGCTTCCAGTTCGGATCCCGCGAACGGATGTCGCGCGCAAAGGTCCAGAGATCATTGACCTCGGCAACCGATTCGGCATCGCCGTCGATCAGGCCACCCTGTTTGTCATAAGTCGCCGAAATCAGCTGGCTGACGATACGGACCGTGATGTTCTCTTCGCTGTCCTTCACTTCGGCGTGAATGATGTCGGCCTTGTCGATGCCGACGAAGGTGGACTTGACGACTTCGCCCTTGCGCTCCCGGTCGGTGATCGCCGCGTCGAAGCCTTCATAGACCTCGCGGGACAACAGGTTCTTCAGCGTCTTGCGGTCACCGTCAGCAAAGGCCATGACGATCATCTCGTAGGCCATCTTGGCGCCGTTGACGAATTCCTTGGGATCGAAGCTCGGATCAGCGTCGCTCAGCGCTCGAAGCTGGGTGTTCAGTGTTGTGCCAGCCTTGGCGAAGGCATCGATCGATTCGTAACGACCCGCTTCTTCTTCCGCGCTCTCGCGTCGCGGCAATTGCACGACCTTGCCCTTGTCGCCGTTTTCCGGCCCCTGGCTCATGTCTCGCGGCGAATAGGGATCGAATGGCGGCCGTTCGCTTCCTGTCCGGCGGCCCAAAACGCTGCGCAGTTGCAGGAAAATGACCACCGCGGCGATCAGGAAAAAAAACGTGATGAAGTCAAAAGAGCCCATTTCCACCCGGAACCGCTGTTAGAATTTCTCGTGGCTATTCCATATAGTCCGCAAGAATAGATCATTCAAATGGCGATGTCGCACCCTTACAGCACCGAACGTCTTTTAAGACGCACAAAGGTCGCTGTGGCGCTTTAGAGTTGCTGCATGTTTTTGCTCTTAAGTCGGAGACGATTTAAGGGAACACCAGGTTTCATTTTCGGGCAGATTGATGCGCTCATTTCTTATTCCCCTTGTCATCTTCGGGCTCCCGCTCGCCGAGATCGCCGGTTTCGTCGTCGTCGGCCGAGAGATCGGACTTTTGATGACGCTGCTTCTGGTGCTTGCAAGCGCATTTGTGGGTGTGATCCTGCTCCGAGTCCAGGGATTTACCGTCATCCGCAGGATGCAGGATGCCACCCGCACAGGCAGTGACCCGGGCCGGGAGGTGATCGGCGGCGCCTTGCTGTTCGTCGCGGCGATCCTGCTCGTCGTACCGGGCTTCGTCAGCGACGTGATCGGTCTCCTCCTGTTTCTGCCCTTTGTCCGCGACGTCGTGGCCGCCTATCTGCGCAAGAGGATGACGATCGTGACGGCGGCATCCGGGACGAACTGGTACCCACAAGACGACCCGCGGCAGCCACGACCCTCGACGCGCGTCATCGACCTCGACGAAGGCGAATTTTCGCGGAAGGACGACGAGGATCCGCCGCAAGGTGGGGACCGCGATCGCCCCTAGACGAGGAGCGTTTGGCGGAATGCGCATCCGGCACTCTGTCGCCCACATTCCGGAGCATAATCCTGGCTTGGCGGTTTGGAGCAAAGGTACGCGCATCCGCCTGAAAGCGCCGGGTCCGCAGGGTTGTAAGCCCTAGGCCGAAATGCTAGATGGCCTCACCGAATTGATGTCGAGGAACCCTTATGACGACTGATACCGCATCCAACGGCAACGGCAGCGCGCAGCAGAGCCCGTCGCTGAATATCCTCGCCCAGTATATCAAGGACCTTTCCTTCGAAAACCCGGGCGCTCCGCGTTCGCTGCAGGCTCGTGACAAGGCGCCGTCGATCAACATCAACGTCAATGTCAACGCCAATCCGCTCGCAGAGAACGATTTCGACGTCGTTCTGTCACTGAACGCCGAAGCCAAGGACGGCGACCGTGTTCTCTTCAATGTCGAGCTCGCCTATGGCGGCGTCTTCCGCGTTGCAGGCTTCCCGCAGGAGCACATGCTGCCGCTGCTCTTCATCGAGTGCCCGCGCCTGCTGTTCCCGTTCGCGCGCCAGATCGTTGCCGACGCGACCCGCAATGGTGGCTTCCCGCCGCTGATGATCGACCCGATCGACTTCGCGCAGATGTTCGCGCAGCGCATGGCAGAAGAAAAGGTCCGTGCTCAGGTTTCGAACTCGAACGAAACCGCGAACTGATCGAAAATCAGAACGCTGAAACAATGAAGCCCGGCTCGCGCCGGGCTTTTTTGATGCCTGGTTATTCCTGGGGATCGTATTTTGCCCAGATCGCCTTGGCGCCGATCTTGGCAATCAGCGCAGCGTGAGCCGCAAGATCGTCCTCCGACAGCCGGCTCGGCAGCGGACGCGGACGCTGGCCGATGACGATCGGCACATCATCGAGCTCGATCGACTGCCCCGCCGATTTCGTCGAGACAAGGCCGAGCGCTGCCTGACGACCACCGATCATCTCAATATAGACTTCGGCGAGCAGTTCGGAGTCGAGAAGAGCGCCGTGTTTCGCGCGGTGCGAATTGTCGATGCCGTAACGACGGCAAAGCGCATCGAGCGAGTTCGGCCCCATCGGATGCTTGCGGCGAGCAAGCGCCAATGTGTCCGTCACCCGATCGATGGCGATCGGCGGCAGTCCCAGACGCGCGAACTCGGCGTTGACGAAGCCCATGTCGAAGGTGGCGTTGTGGGCGACCCAACGCGCATCACCGAAGAAATCTAGGATCTCATCGACGACATCGGCGAAGGGCGGCTTGTCCTTCAGGAAGTCGTCGGTGATCCCGTGGATGGCGAGCGCATCCGGATGAACCTTGCGGCTGCCGGGATTGATGAAGATGTGGAGCGTGCGGCCGGTCGGAAACTGGTTTTCGAGTTCGACACCGCCGATTTCGATCACCCGGTCCTCGCGATTGTCGAGCCCCGTCGTTTCCGTATCGAAGATGATCTCACGCATCCGCGTCTCCGTTTCTGGCTGCGAGTTCGTCGACGACCGCCTTCACCTGGCCGCGGGTGACGTCGAAACTGTCGCTGGTATCGATGATGTAGTCGGCGCGTTTACGCTTTTCGCTGTCCGGCACCTGCCGCGCAAGGATCATCGCGAGTTTTCCCTCTGTCATTCCCGGTCGCTTCAACGCCCTATCGCGCTGGAGCTCGGCCGAGCAGGTCACCACGATGACGCGGTCGACCCTTTTTTCCGCTCCTGTTTCAAACAACAGCGGGATGTCCAGGACGACAAAGGGCGCAGCTGTAGCCGCGTACTTTGCAAGGAACTCCTGTTCCTTCTTGCGCACGAGCGGATGTACGATCGCCTCGAGTTCGGACAGCCGTCCCGGCGCCTCCATGAGCTGGCGCGACAGTTCGGACCGGTCAACCTCGCCGTCTTTCGTCGTTCCGGGAAAAGCCGCCTCGACCGGCGCAACTGCCTCGCCGCGATAAAGTTGGTGCACCACCTCATCGGCATCGTTCACCGGAACGCCGAAGTCACGGAACATCTGGGCCGTCGTCGACTTGCCCATGGCGATCGATCCTGTGAGCCCAAGGATCATCATCAGCGCCGGTCCATGTCATCGATGATGCGTTGTCGAAGCGTGGCATCGACCGTCGGCCGACAGCCGAACCAGAGCTCGAAGCCGGGGACGGCCTGGTGCAGGAGCATGCCCAAACCGTCGACAATCGCAAAACCTTGCGCCTCTGCCTGCGCGAGGATCGGCGTCTTCAGGGGAACATAGACGATGTCCGTGACGACGGCGCTGGAAGCCATGACGCCGAAATCGAGCACGAGCGCTTCGCTGCCATCCATGCCTAGTGACGTGGTGTTGATGAACAGACCGGCACCCGCCATCACCTCTTTGAGCGCGCCCATCGGATGCGCTTCGACCGCCGGGCCGAAACGATCGGCGAGTTCCTTCGCCCGGTCGACCGTCCGATTGACGACATGGATCGTCTTGATGCCGCGATCACGGACGGCCTGAATGATCGCACGGCTGGCGCCGCCTGCGCCGAGAATGACTGCGGTTGACGTCTTGTCCCAGCCAGCCGCCCGCTCATCGAGATTGGCAACGAAGCCGCGGCCATCAGTGTTGGTGGCGTGCACCGCTCCATCTCTGAGCCATAACGTATTGGCCGCGCCGAGTTCCTGGCTCAGCTCATCCGGCCGATCCGCCAGACGACAGGTGAGCTCCTTGTGCGGGATGGTGACATTGCCGCCGCAGAAACCGGACGTTCCGTCCTTGAGGCTTTCGATGAAGGCGGCAAAATCTTCCGGCCTGACCTCATGCGCGCGATAGCTGCCGCGCAGACCGAGCTCATTCAGCCAATAACCATGGATCAGAGGCGACCGGGAGTGCTTGATCGGATAGCCGGTGACGAAGGCGTGGTTAACAAATGTTTCACGTGAATCACGCATCGATCGTTCCCAGTTCACGAAGTTTGGCGAGCAGCGGCAGCATCGGAAGACCGAGGATGGTGAAGTAGTCGCCTTCGATCTTCTCGAAGAGCTGGATCCCCTCGCCCTCCAATTGATAGGCGCCGACGCTCGAAAGCGCCTTTTCGCCAACACGCTGCAAGTGGCGATCGACGAAAGCTGCCGTCAGCGGCCGCACGGTCATGTGGGCGGAAGAAACGTGCCGCCAGACAACCTCTTCACCGTGCAAAAGCACGATGGCGCTGTTCAGGCGATGGGTCTTGCCGGACAACGACAGCAAGTGCTGAGCCGCTTCCGCCATGTCCTTCGGCTTATGATAGACCCGTGCTTCCAGAGACATGGTCTGGTCGGAGCCGATCACCAACGCGTCGCCGAAATGGCCGGCGACGTCGCGCGCCTTTGCCTCCGCCAGCGCGAGCGCTACAGTTTCGGGTGCCACACCGGCTTCTTCGAGTGGCTTTTCCAGCGCACGTTCATCGATCTTGGCTGCCTTCGCCTCGAAAACGAGGCCGGCATTTTCCAGGAGCGCACGTCGAAACGGGCTTGCCGAGGCCAGGACGAGCGAAAGATTCATCATGCAGGTTCCCGTATTGTTCGATTCGGGTCTAGCGCAGACGCGGACGCAGGGCAACGATTGCCGCCGCGGTTTCCTCGATCGAACGGCGGGTGACGTCGATGACCGGCCAATTGTTGCGGGCGCAAAGCGACCGGGCATATTTCAGTTCCTCGGTAATCGAGGCCTTGTCCGTATATTGATCGCCGTGAAAGCCCTGCGTCGTTCCGAGCACCCGGTGCTGGCGCACCTGCGAGATACGGTCGGCCGTGGCGATCAGGCCGACGACGAGCGGCTTCGTCGCCTCCATCAATCTTTCGGGTAGCGGCACGCCCGGAACGATCGGGATGTTGACCGTCTTGATGCCGCGGTTGGCGAGATAGATGCTGGTCGGCGTCTTCGACGTCCGGCTGATGCCGACCAGAACGACATCCGCCTCGTCGAAATCGGCGGGCAACTGACCGTCGTCATGGTCCATCGTGAAATTGAGGGCGTCGATGCGGGCGAAGTACTCCGCATCCATCACGTGCTGGGCGCCCGAGCGGCGGCGCGACGGCGATCCCAGATAGGACTGGAAGAGGTCGATGATCGGATCGAGCACCGAGACGCAAGGGACACCCATCTCGCGGCAACGGCGATCGATGATATCGGCGAGTTCGCGGTCGACGATCGTATAGAGCACAATGCCGGGCGCACCATCGATGGCGTCGAGGACCTGCAGCAACTGCTTGCGGTTGCGGATCAGCGGATAGACATGTTCCAGCGCATGCGAGCTCTGAAATTGAGCGGCCGCAGCGCGTCCGGCAGCGATCAGAGTCTCGCCCGTCGAGTCCGAAATCAGGTGAAGGTGGAAGTAGTTTTTCTTGTTCTCCACGCAATTCTCCTGGTGCTGTTGATAAGCCGGGATGAAAGACAGCTAACGACGGGGCGCCGACCCAGGCAAGTGGAAAACTGCCGACTTATTCACAATTGGCGCTGTCGCGGAAACCGTTTCGGGGCAAATGTGGAAAAGACTCGCGACGATGACAAAGTGTCACGCGTATCAACCGCTTGTCCACAAGCGCGAGTAAAACCGTGGTTCCGCTAATCGACTGAATCCAAATGCCTTTATTCGTCTCTCTGCACTGTTTTTCCAGATTACCCAGACACTGTCCCATCGCGCGTTGTCCCGAGCGACAGCCGTGGACAAGTCAGTGGCTTGTTTTAATCCTTGATACCCACCGACTCTAAGAAATAGAAACCTTCTAAATATCTTTGATTTTATATTGGGAGAGATGATCCGTGACCGAAACGCGCAGAAAGGTTCTGGAGGTTTTGGCAGGGAAGACGGTGTCTCCTCCTCCGATCTGGCTGATGCGCCAGGCAGGCCGTTACCTGCCGGAGTACAGGGCTACACGGGCTACGGCCGGGAGCTTCCTCGATCTCTGTTACACACCCGATCTCGCAGTCGAGGTGACGCTGCAGCCGATCCGTCGATACGCTTTCGACGCTGCCATCCTCTTCTCCGATATCCTGGTCATTCCCGATGCTCTGAAACGCAATGTGCGCTTCGAGGAAGGCCACGGGCCACGAATGGATCCGATCGATGTCGACGGTATTTTGCGCCTGAAGCCGGAGGGCATCGCTGAGCACCTCCAGCCTGTCTTTGAGACGGTATCGCGGTTGCGCGCTGAACTTCCCGTCGAAACGACCCTGCTCGGTTTCTGTGGCGCTCCCTGGACGGTTGCGACCTATATGATCGCCGGACACGGGACGCCGGACCAGGCCCCTGCCCGCCTTTTCGCCTACCGCAACCCGGAAGCCTTCGATCATCTGCTGTCCTTCCTGGCGGATGTCTCGGCCGATTATCTCGTGCGGCAGATCGATGCCGGCGCCGATGCCGTGCAGATCTTCGATTCCTGGGCCGGCGTTCTCGGCGAGGAGGAATTCGCCCGTTACGCGGTCAAGCCGGTGCAGCGCATGATCGCTTCGGTCAGGGCGCAGCGGCCGAATGCAAAGATTATCGCCTTTGCAAAAGGCGCCGGTCAGTTGTTGAAGACTTATCGCCAGGCGACGGGCGCCGACGCCATCGGCCTTGACTGGACCGTGCCGCTTTCCTTTGCGAAGGATTTGCAGAAGGAAGGGCCGGTCCAGGGCAATCTCGATCCGATGCGGGTCGTGGCGGGCGGCATGGCGCTCGAGGAAGGCATCGATCGTATTCTCGATGCGCTTGGCCATGGGCCGCTGATCTTCAATCTCGGCCATGGCATCACGCCGCAGGCCGATCCGGATCACGTGTCGGCGCTGGTTGCGCGGGTTCGTGGAGCGCAATGATGGCCGAGAAGCAGACCGACTTAGCGCCCGGCAACAGGGCGCGGCTCAGGGCAACGATCGCGCTTGGTGCTTTCGTGGCGCTTCTCGTCGGTCTCTTCGTCTGGCGGCCGGATGATTTCTATCTCTGGATCAAGGCGTTGCATGTCATCGCGGTGATGTCATGGATGGCAGCCCTGCTCTACATGCCGCGCCTTTTCATCTACCACACCGACGCCGCGCCGGGCTCCGCGCAATCGGAAACCTTCAAGATGATGGAGATGCGGCTGCTGAAGGTGATCATGAACCCGGCGATGATGATCTCCTGGGTGCTCGGCCTCTACCTCGCCTGGAGCGTCTATGGCTTCCACGGCGGGTGGCTGCACGCCAAGCTGCTGTTCGTGGTGCTTTTGACGGCAGTCCACATGCGCTTCAGCCGTGGCGTTCGCGAATTTCAGCGTGACGAAAACAAGCACGATGCGCGCTATTGGCGGCTGATGAACGAGGCCCCGACGCTGCTGATGATTCTCATCGTGATCATGGTCGTGGTGAAGCCGTTCTGAATTTAATCGATTCGTGATTTGCAATAGTCGTTTCTAATTTGCGACAGCCCCTTGCAGGGTTTCACGTGAATCGCTATTTTCTGCCATCTCCTCTTCATGGCTTGTGACAAAGACAAGAGCCTGCCTCTTCCAGCCGCAGCTCCCCAACGAATACTCGCCATCTCTCCACTACCCATACCAAACATGGATCCTTCATGGCTGAAATGAAGCTACAAGAACTCAAGAACAAGACGCCGACCGATCTGCTCGCCTTTGCCGAGGAGCTCGAGGTGGAGAACGCCAGCACGATGCGCAAGCAGGAGCTGATGTTCGCGATCCTCAAGATGCTCGCGGCTCAGGATATCGAAATCATCGGCGAAGGCGTTGTTGAAGTGCTGCAGGATGGGTTCGGCTTTCTCCGGTCCGCGAATGCAAACTACCTTCCCGGTCCTGATGATATCTACATCTCGCCTTCCCAGATCCGCCGCTTCTCGCTGAAGACCGGCGACACGGTCGAGGGCCCGATCCGCGGACCGAAAGAAGGCGAGCGCTACTTCGCTCTCCTCAAAGTCAACACCATCAATTTCGACGATCCGGAAAAGATCCGTCACAAGGTTCACTTCGACAACTTGACGCCGCTCTATCCGAACGAGCGCTTCAAGATGGAGCTCGAGGTTCCGACGTCGAAAGATCTCTCCGCCCGCGTCATCGACCTGGTGGCGCCGCTCGGCAAAGGCCAGCGCGGTCTGATCGTCGCACCGCCGCGCACCGGTAAGACGGTTCTGTTGCAGAACATCGCGCATTCGATCACTGCCAATCATCCAGAATGTTACCTGATCGTTCTTCTGATCGACGAGCGTCCGGAAGAAGTGACGGATATGCAGCGCTCGGTGAAGGGCGAAGTCGTTTCATCGACCTTCGACGAGCCGGCGACGCGCCACGTCCAGGTCGCCGAAATGGTGATCGAAAAGGCGAAGCGTCTTGTCGAACACGGCCGCGACGTCGTCATCCTGCTCGACTCGATCACCCGCCTCGGCCGCGCCTACAACACGGTCGTTCCGTCATCGGGTAAGGTCCTGACCGGCGGTGTCGATGCCAACGCGCTGCAGCGCCCGAAGCGCTTCTTCGGCGCTGCCCGCAACATCGAAGAAGGCGGTTCGCTGACGATTATCGCGACCGCGCTGATCGATACCGGCAGCCGCATGGACGAAGTCATCTTCGAAGAATTCAAGGGCACCGGCAACTCGGAAATCGTGCTCGACCGCAAGGTCGCCGACAAGCGCATCTTCCCGGCGATGGACATCCTCAAGTCCGGTACGCGTAAGGAAGACCTGCTGGTGCCGCGCCAGGATCTGCAGAAGATCTTCGTGCTCCGCCGCATCCTGGCGCCCATGGGCACGACCGACGCGATCGAGTTCCTCATCGACAAGCTCAAGCAGACGAAGAACAACGGCGATTTCTTCGATTCGATGAACACGTAAGTACCGTTCGATATCTGATTTCAAAGACCGGTCGGCTTTTGTCGGCCGGTCTTTTACTTTGCGAAAACCTTAGCCGGATTCATTTTTCGACATCGATTCGGCCTCGCAACAATCTCAATTCCCCAAGGTCTGGAGCCTTGATCGTTGCGGCTGATTCACGTGAAACACACCGACGCCATGAAACATGAGCGTGGCAGGACCTTGATATTTCGGCGCCGTTTCGGCATAAGCTCCCCGACCCTTTTGAGATGCCGTTTCCATTCTGCGTGAGCACGCTCCGCGAAGAAAAAACGATCCGGTCTGGAACTTCGACGATCCCCATTGTTTCGACCAGCGAGGCGCCCTGCCGTCTCGGCGGTCTTTCCAGGTGAGCCAATGACAGCGATGCACACGATATATGCGCTTTCCAGCGGAGCCCTTCCCGCTGGTGTCGCGGTTGTGCGTGTCAGCGGCCAGCACACCGCAGCGGTGCTTGAGGCATTGTGTGGCGAGGCCCCATCACCGCGGATAGCGACGCTCAAATCGATTCGCTCTCGCAACGGTTTCGTGATCGATAGCGGCCTCGTTCTCTATTTCCCTGGTCCTGCCTCTTTCACGGGCGAGGACTGCGCCGAGTTTCAAATCCACGGCGGCCGCGCTGCGGTGAACGCCCTGCTCGAGGAGCTTTCGAAGTTCGAAGGGCTGCGCCACGCCGAAGCGGGTGAGTTTTCACGGCGCGCCTTCCAGAACGGCAAGTTGGATCTGGTGGAAGTCGAGGGTCTCGCTGACCTGATCGTTGCCGAGACCGAAATGCAGCGCCGCCTGGCGATCGAACACTCCGGCGGCGGGCAATCAAAAGTCTACGCGGCCTGGGCGAAGCGCCTGACGCATGCGCGGGCGATGATCGAAGCTGAACTCGACTTTGCTGACGAGGACGATGTGCCGGGCTCGGTGAGCGAACGCATCTGGCAGGACATGTCCGTGCTTGCACAGGAGATCGCCACACACATCGCCGATGCGCCGATTGCCGAGATCATCCGGGATGGGCTGAAGATTGTCATCGCCGGTGAGCCGAATGCTGGCAAGTCGAGCTTGCTGAATGCGCTGGCGCAGAGAGATATCGCCATCGTTACGGAAATCGCAGGAACGACGCGTGACGTGCTCTCAGTGGACCTTTCGTTAGCCGGATTCTCCGTCAAACTCTACGATACAGCCGGCCTGCGTGAAACCGAGGAACGTGTCGAGCAAGAGGGCATACGTCGCGCGCGAGAAGTTATCGAGCGAGCAGATTTGATCCTCCTCCTCTCGGAGACGGCGAGCGGCTTTGATTCTCTGTCCGATATCACATCGGACGACACCGCCGTCTTGCGTGTAGCAACGAAGATAGATCGAGACGATTGGCGGTGGTCTCCTGATGAAGCCGATGTTTTGATCTCGACTCGGACGGGTGAAGGCATGGATCGCCTGTTGGATGCGATCGCCGCCCATCTCCCCGACCTCAGCGGTCGAACGTCCCTTGCCTTGCCTTCACGTCGCCGTCACGTCGATAGTCTCCGGCAGGCTCTTCGGGCAATCGAAGAGAGCTTGGCGGGGCAACATTACGGCCTGGACATCCGAGCAGAGCAGCTTCGTCTTGCCGGAGACGCGATTGGACGGATTACCGGGCGGGTGGATGTCGAGAACCTTTTGGATGTGATATTTTCCGAATTCTGTATCGGAAAATAGTCTGTGGAAACAACGATACAACGTTTGCGAGTCCTTCGTTGTGTTTCACGTGAAACGATTCGTGCCGGTGCAAAGGTGTGCTGGCTTGGAGATATGAGCAATGACCCAGTATGATGTTATCGTCATTGGCGGTGGACATGCCGGTTGCGAGGCGGCGGCCGCGGCTGCACGTCTCGGCGCCAACACGGCACTGATCACGCACAAGGCGTCGACCATCGGCGTGATGTCCTGCAATCCAGCGATTGGTGGATTGGGCAAGGGCCATCTCGTGCGCGAGATCGATGCCATGGATGGTCTGATGGGTCGGGTCGCCGATGCCGGCGGGATTCAGTTTCGCCTGCTCAACCGTCGCAAGGGCCCGGCTGTCCGCGGTCCGCGCACGCAGGCCGACCGGCGCCTTTATCGCGAAGCCATGCAGCGCGAAATAAGCGGCATTGCCAACCTCACGGTGGTTGAGGGTGACGCCTTCGACTTGATCGAGAGCGATGGCAAGGTCAGCGGTGTCGTCATGAAGGACGGCCGGACGTTTGCATCGACGTCCGTGGTTTTGACGACCGGCACCTTTCTGAAGGGGCTGATCCATATCGGCGACCAGAAGATCCCGGCTGGCCGCGTTGGTGAAGAACCCTCTGTTGGGCTTTCGGCGACACTGCTGCGCTATGGTCTGAAGCTGGGACGTCTGAAGACCGGTACGCCGGCACGCCTGGATGGGCGCACAATCGATTGGGACAGTGTCGGCCGACAAGGTCCCGACGAGGATCCTGTACCGTTCTCCTTCATGACCGACCGCATTCTGAACCGTCAGATTGATTGCGGCGTGACGCGCACGACCGAGGCCACCCACAAGATCATCGCCGACAATATCGGAAAGTCCGCGATGTATTCGGGTCAGATCGAAGGCGTCGGTCCGCGCTATTGCCCGTCGATCGAAGATAAGATCGTGCGTTTTGGCGAGCGCGACGGTCATCAGATCTTCTTGGAGCCGGAGGGCCTCGACGATGACACCATCTATCCGAATGGGATCTCGACCTCATTGCCGGCTGATATCCAGGAGGCGTTCATTCGAACAATTCCGGGATTGGAGAATGTGGCGATCCTGCAGCCCGGCTATGCCATCGAGTATGACCATGTGGATCCGCGCGAGTTGAACGCGACGCTGGCGGTGCGCAAGATGCCCGGCCTGTTCCTGGCAGGGCAGATCAACGGGACGACAGGTTACGAAGAAGCCGGCGCCCAGGGGCTGGTCGCGGGCCTGAATGCGGCGCTGCTGGCGACCGGTCGGCCCGAGGTGATCTTCAGCCGCACCAACTCCTATATCGGCGTCATGATCGACGACCTGACGTCGCGCGGCATTACCGAGCCTTACCGCATGTTTACATCTCGAGCGGAGTATCGTTTGTCGCTGCGCGCTGATAATGCCGATGCGCGACTGACGCCATTGGCGATGGAACTCGGCTGTATTTCAGATGCGCGCCGCGACCGCTTTACCGACTGGCAAGTACAGTTCGATGATGGACGGCAACTGTTGAAGAGCCTCTCGGTGACGCCAGCCGAAGGCAATCGTCATGGCCTGAAGCTGAACCAGGATGGCCAGCGGCGCACCGCCTTTGAAATCCTCTCCTATCTGGATCAATCGATTTCCGCCTTGGTGCCGATCTGGCCGGAGCTGTCGTCGATTGGTTCACGGGTCGTCGAGGCGCTGGAAATTGACGCGGCCTATGCGGTCTATATGGACAGGCAGGCGGCGGATATTGCAGGCATTCGCCGCGAGGAAAATCTGGTGATCCCTGAAGGCTTTGACTTTGACAGGCTGTCGGGATTGTCCAATGAGTTGAAGCAGAAGCTGAAACAGCATGCCCCGCGCAATCTGTCGCAGGTGATGAAGGTGGATGGCATGACGCCCGCCGCCGCATCGCTGATCCTTGCCTGGCTGAAGCGTCAAAACGGAAGCGCAGAACGCGAAGAAAAGGCAAGTGCACAATGAAAACGAGTCCAATCGATGTGTTGAACGGACTGCGTGTTTCACGTGAAACGAATGAACGCCTGGAGCACTTTGCCCGCCTTTTTCAGAAGTGGGCGAAGTCGATCAATCTCGTAGCGCCTTCGACGATTGAGGATCTATGGCGCCGCCATATCGTTGATAGCTTGCAGCTTGTACAGTTGTCGCCCGAGCCAAAGACCTGGGTTGATCTGGGAAGCGGCGGCGGCTTCCCGGGCATCATTACGGCGATCTATCTCTCGGAGTTCGCTGACGGCTGGGTGCATCTCGTCGAAAGCAACAACAAGAAAGCCGCATTCTTGCGAGTCGCCTTGGCCGAAACGGGCGCGCGTGGCTCCGTTCACCCGATTCGAATCGAAGAAGCCGGCAAGGTGATTCCGCACGCCGACGCGGTTTCGGCGCGGGCCTTGGCCGATTTGACGCTCTTGCTCGACTACTCTGCGCCGTGGTTGCTGGCAGATGAGCGCAAAACGGTCGCCTATTTCCACAAAGGGCGGGATTACCAGCGCGAAATCGACAAAGCCATTGGCCGCTATCAGTTCGATCTGGTAAAACATCCAAGCGTCGTCGAGCCGGACTCTGTTGTGCTCGAGATCGCAAATCTATCACGCAAGGTTCAGTGATCGGCGAGCGGAAACATGTTTGGCGCAAGAAATCGCATCATCACAATCGCAAATCAGAAAGGTGGAGTCGGTAAAACGACGACCGCCATCAATCTGGCGACTGCTCTCGCGGCAATCGGCGAACGAGTCCTCATCGTCGATCTCGATCCGCAAGGCAATGCCAGCACCGGTCTGGGTATTCAGCGGCGCGATCGGAACCTCTCATCCTATGAGCTGATGATGGGCTCGCACGGGATCAACGAGATAGCACAGCAAACCGCTGTGCCGAATCTTTCGATTGTGCCTTCGACTATGGATCTTCTCGGCGTCGAGATGGAGATTTCTCAGGAACCGGACCGGGTCTTCCGCCTGCGCAAAGCTTTGGTCAGCCCGGCGGCGATGGAGTACTCCTATGTGCTCGTCGATTGCCCGCCGTCGTTCAATCTCCTGACGATGAATGCCATGGCCGCAGCGCATTCGGTGCTGGTGCCGTTGCAGTGCGAGTTCTTCGCGCTGGAAGGTCTCAGCCAGCTGCTGGAAACTGTGGATCAGGTTCGCCGATCGGTGAATCCGTCGCTGGATATACAGGGTATCGTGCTGACGATGTTCGACTCGCGCAACAATCTCGCCCAGCAGGTCGTCAGTGATGTCCGGACCCATCTTGGCGACAAGGTCTATCACACGCTCATTCCGCGCAATGTTCGCGTTTCGGAGGCGCCGTCCTACGGCAAGCCTGCGATTCTCTATGATCTGAAATGCGCTGGAAGCCAGGCCTATCTGCAGTTGGCATCGGAAGTGATTCAGCGTGAACGCCAGCGCAAGGCTGCATAATCATTTCGGTAGCGTAATTTAAATCGGGTGACGATATGAACGACGATAGCTCGAAGAGACGGCTTGGTCGCGGACTGGCCGCGTTGATCGGCGAGATGGATCAACCGTTGCAGGCAGGTGCTTCCGCCCCTGCCCCGGTCAATCCGGACCGGCGTGTGCCGATTGAGTTCGTGTCGCGCAACCCGCGCAACCCGCGCCGGCAGTTCGACGAAGCCGAGCTTCAGGATCTCGCCAATTCGATTCGTCAGCACGGCATCGTTCAGCCTGTTGTCGCTCGCACGATCGGCGCCGACCGCTACGAGATCATCGCCGGCGAACGTCGTTGGCGGGCCGCACAGTTAGCCGGATTCACCGAGATTCCGGTCATTATCCGTGACGTTGACGATCGCACGGCGCTCGAGATCGCGATCGTCGAAAACGTTCAGCGCTCGGATCTCAACCCGCTCGACGAGGCGCTCGGCTATGAGCAGTTGATTGCCGAGCACGGTTATACGCAGAACGATCTCGGCGAAATTATCGGCAAGAGCCGCAGCCACGTCGCCAACAGCCTGAGACTGCTGAAATTGCCGGAACCGGTGCGCGACATGCTGTCGGAAGGCGCGCTGTCTGCCGGGCATGCGCGCGCGCTGATTCCGACGTCGGATCCGGCGGCGCTGGCCCGCACGATCGTCTCCAAGGGGCTTTCGGTGCGTGATGCCGAGCGCATCGCCCAGAACGATATCCGCGCGCAGAACGACCCGAATTTCGGCAAGACGGCACGCCGCGACGAGAAGGATGCGGACACGCTGGCGCTTGAACGCACCCTGTCGGATAGCCTTGGCCTCGAGGTCACCGTCAATCACAAGGCTTCCGGCGGCCATCTTCGCATCGCTTACAAGACGCTCGATCAGCTCGAGGAGATCTGCCGTCTGCTCGAGCGCCGCTGAGCGCATACAAACGCCATTGTGAGAACAATCGAGAGGCGCCCCCTGCAAACAAGGGCGCGCCTTAATATATTGATTTCTCTAATCTTTCTGCGCGAACGGACCAGATTCAAAGGGATCGCCTGCAAGGACGCGGATCCATGCGTGTAAAGAGGCAATTCCAGCTAGGAAATGAAGGAAGCAAGCGACCTCAGCCGGCTGAATTCCCCTGGGCCAAACGCATCAACGCCGTGCGGATTGCACCGTAATCGCCATGAGGTTCTGCAAGACAAGGCTTTCCTCGAGGCTTGCGCGGCTGCGGCTTTGAAAGATTGTCGTCTGCAGGCGATTGAGTTCACGGCGTATCGCCGGCGCCGTCCATTGCTTCAGCGCGGCCTCGACGATCGGTTTGCGTCGGAAATGCAGACCACGCCCGAGCGTCGCAATCACTTGCCCTGCCTGTTGACGACTGGCGTCCATCTCGGCGCGCATCACGTCGAGCTGCTGGAACTGTCGCAGACAGGCCTGCAGTACCAGAAACGCCGGGGTCTTCGAGGTCGTGATCTTTTGCATCGCGTGCAGCAGGCCATCGAGATCGCCCTTGAGCACCGCATCGACCGCGTCATCGACGGAAATGGCGCTGGCATCGCCGACGATGTCGAGCACGTCCTCCTCGTCCACGGCCGTCTTCCCACGGCAGTAAAGGGCGAGCTTGCGCAGCTCGTTGCGTGACGCCAGACGGTCGCCGCCGAGAGCGTCCACCAGGCGCGCACGGGCGGCCGGCGTGATTCCCAGCTTCTCGTCGCCAAGTTCCTTATCAATCAAGGCCTGCAGGCCGCGAACGTCATCACTGTAGCAGGCGATACAGGCAACAGAGCGGGACGTCTCGCCGATCTTGCGAAGGGCGGCACCCTTCTTCAGGTCACCGGCCTCGACGATCACATAGCTGCCTGAGGGCGGCTCGGCCGCCAAAAGCTGCATCGCGTCGACGAGTGACTTCTCGTTGGCTGCTCCCCGCACCCAGATGAGCTTCTCACCGCCAAACAGGCCGATGGAATTGACCTCGTCCAGCAGCCGGCCGGGCGATTGCGCCAGCTCGCTGACATCGAGCTTCAGGACGGAAAAGGGATCATCCAGCGGCACGCCGCAGCGCGCGGCGAGTGCGGACGCACGCTCGGATACGAGCCCGCGATCGGGCCCGTAGAGAATGAACAGCCGGTAGACCCCGACGGACTTCTGGAGGAAGGAGTCGAATTCGTGCGACTTGACTTCGCTCATCCCGACACCGGACTAGCGACTGAGGGCCGCGGCAACATCAGCCCGGATCAGCTCGGCCAATTCCTTTGCGGCGCGGTTTTCGCCATCGCGCACGGCGCGCACCTTGGCAAATTCCTGGACGGAGAAGTCGACAAGCGCGACCGCCGTGCGGTTGCCAGACTTGATCGTCTCGCCCGTTCCGATCTTCGTCAGGTTGTAGTCCGCCTTGACGACGATGCGTCCGGCGCTTGCCCGATCCACGCGGTCCTTGTTCTGATCATAGAGCACGCCCATGGCGCGGCTCGTGACGTCCAGCGACAGGTGATATTGCGGGTTTACCGGTTCGCCCTGCCCGCCCGCCACAAGGAAGATCAGCGCGTTGCGGACTTCCTGTTCGACGCGCTCGTCGGCATCGGAGATCTCGATCGCCGCCAGCGCCGTCGACGTACCGACAGGATCGGAGTAGAGCGGCCTGACCTGGCAGCCGGCGAGCGCGGTCAGCAAAAGAACACCTGCCAGCACCGGAAACGACCGGATACGGGAGCCAGCTCTATCAGACAACGACATTGACGATCCTCTGGGGCACGACGATGATTTTCTTGGGGCTGCTGCCGTTGAGCGCGGACTTGACGGCATCGAGCGCCAGGACGGCGCTTTCGATCGCACTCTGATCCGCATCGCGGGCGATTGTCAAATCGGCGCGCTTCTTGCCGTTGATCTGCACGGGAAGGGTAATTTCGTTCTCGACGACCAGCGCAGGATTGAACGTCGGCCAGCCGCGCTCCGCGATCAGCCCCTCGCCGCCGATTTCGCGCCAGCATTCCTCGGCGAGGTGCGGCGTCATCGGTGCAATCAGGCTGACCAGGATCGTCGTGGCGTCCTTTACAGCGCTCGCGAGCGCTGCGTCCGCCTTGCCGGCGGCAACCTGTGTCAGCGGTGCGGCAAGCGTGTTCACGAGCTCATAGATCCGTGCCACGGCCTTGTTGAAGGCCAGCTTGTCATAATCCGCCTCGACCGCGCGCAGCGTCTTGTGCGCGGCCTGAGAAACGGCAAGGGCCTCGCCTTCAAGCGCCGGTACGGCTTCGATCCCGCGCAGCTTTTCGGCCGCCTCGCTGATCAAGCGCCATACGCGCTGGACGAAGCGATGTGATCCTTCGACACCGGCTTCGGACCAGATGACGTCACGATCCGGCGGCGAATCGGAGAGAACGAAGAAGCGCGCGGTATCGGCGCCATAGGAAGCGATGATGTCGTCGGGATCGACGACGTTCTTCTTCGACTTCGACATCTTCTCGATCGAGCCGATGGCGATTTCCTCGCCGGTCTCGAGCAGCACGGCGCGGCGGCGTCCGTCGATTTCCTCGATGCGGATCTCGGCCGGGGTCACCCATTCGCGCTGGGCACCCTCGCCGCGGCTATAGGTTTCGTGCACGACCATGCCCTGGGTGAAGAGACCCTTGAACGGCTCGTCGAGCGCGACATGACCGGTCGCCTTCATCGCGCGGGTGAAGAAGCGCGAGTAGAGCAGGTGCAGGATCGCGTGCTCGATGCCGCCGATATATTGATCCACCGGCAGCCAATGGTTGGCGACCTTGGGGTCGGTCGGATTGTCTTCCCACGGCGCGGTGAAGCGGGTGAAGTACCAGGACGAATCGACGAAGGTGTCCATCGTGTCCGTCTCGCGCCGGGCATCCTTGCCGCAATGCGGGCAGGCAACGTGGCGCCAGGTCGGGTGACGGTCGAGCGGATTGCCCGGCTTGTCGAAGGTGACGTCCGGCGGCAGAATGACCGGCAGGTCGGCCTTCGGAACCGGCACGACACCGCAGTCATCACAATGGATGACGGGGATCGGGCAGCCCCAATAGCGCTGACGCGAAATGCCCCAGTCGCGCAGGCGGAAGTTCACCTTGCGCTCGGCGCTCGGCGTGCCGTCGAGCGTTTCCTGCTCGAGCTTCGAGGCGACTGTCTCAAATGCCTCTTCCGTCGACAGGCCGTCGAGGAAGCGCGAGTTGATCATCACGCCGTCGCCGATATAGGCCTCGTCGCCGATGGCGAAGGTTGCGGCATCGCCGTCCTTCGGCATAACGACCGGAACAACCGGCAGGTCGTATTTGCGGGCGAAGTCGAGGTCGCGCTGGTCACCGGAGGGGCAGCCGAAGATGGCGCCCGTGCCGTAGTCCATCAGTACGAAATTTGCGACATAAACAGGCAGTTCCCAGCTCGGATCGAGCGGGTGCTTGGCGCGAATGCCGGTATCGATGCCCTTCTTTTCCGCCGTTTCCAGCGCGGCGAGCGAGGTGCCGGCGCGGCGGCACTCCTCGCAGAAGGCATCGACTTCCGGATTGGTCGCCGCCGCCTGCCTAGCCAGCGGATGGTCGGCAGCGATCGCCAGGAAGGAAGCGCCGAAGAGCGTGTCCGGACGGGTCGTGTAGACGGTCAGCTCGGTCGCGTCACCGGCGGTGCCTTCGACCAGCTCCCAACGCAGCGACAGGCCTTCGGAGCGACCGATCCAGTTCTTCTGCATCAGGCGCACCTTCTCGGGCCACTGATCCAGCGTGTCCAGCGCGTCGAGCAGTTCCTGGCTGAAGTCGGTGATGCGGAAGAACCACTGCGTCAGTTCGCGCTGTTCGACCAGCGCGCCCGAGCGCCAGCCGCGGCCGTCGATCACCTGCTCGTTGGCGAGCACGGTGTTGTCGACCGGGTCCCAGTTGACCTTGGACTGCTTGCGGTAAACGAGGCCCTTTTCCAGGAAGTCCAGGAACAGATGCTGCTGGCGCTGGTAGTAGGCGGGGTCACAGGTCGCGAATTCGCGGTTCCAGTCGAGCGACAGGCCCATGACCTTAAGCTGCGCCTTCATCGAAGCGATGTTCTGGTAGGTCCAGCTCGCTGGATGCACACCACGCTCCATGGCGGCGTTCTCGGCCGGCATGCCGAAGGCGTCCCAGCCCATCGGGTGCAGCACGTTGAAGCCGCGGGCACGCTTGTACCGCGCCACCACGTCACCCATGGTGTAGTTGCGCACGTGGCCCATATGGATGCGGCCCGACGGATAGGGGAACATCTCTAGCACGTAGTACTTTTCGCGCGGATCGTCGTTCTCGGTCTGGAAGACCTCGTTCTTTTCCCATTCCTGCTGCCAACGGGGCTCGGCATCACGCGGATTGTATCGTTCGCTAGACATGTCTTTTCGATGTTCCGGAAGTTCTGCGGCGCATAGAGGCGCCTCATGATAGTTGGGGTGACCTTCACCACGAAACCGCCTGACGGTCAAGTTTTTGAAGGGTTTGCCGCGACACTTTGGCGGATTTGCGCCCGTCATGAGGGTGGCGGTCTTGGCAAGCCGATCAACTTTGCCTAATCCGCTCGGTGAGTGGTTTGAGAAATCCGTTTCGGAGCAAAGGTCCATGGAAGTCCAAGAGCGATTGCAGGATGTCGTGAGCCGGATTCAGGCGGCAGAGAAGTCTGCTCATCGTGCCAAGGGTGCCGCCACGCTGGTCGCCGTGTCCAAAACCTTCGACGCCGATGCAATCCGGCCGGTGATTTCCGCAGGCCAGCGGGTCTTCGGCGAAAACCGCGTGCAGGAAGCGCAAGGCAAGTGGCCGGAACTGAAGGCAGAGACATCCGGTCTCGAACTCCACCTGATCGGCCCGTTGCAATCGAATAAGGCGCCCGAGGCGGTTGCTCTGTTCGACGTCATCGAGACCGTCGATCGTGAGAAGATTGCCCGCGCGCTCGCCGCAGAGATGCAGAAGCAGGGCCGGAACCTCAGGCTCTACGTTCAGGTCAACACCGGGCTGGAGCCGCAGAAGGCCGGCATCCCACCGGAGGAAACGGTCGCTTTTGTCGATTTCTGCCGCCAGGAGCTGGGTCTGCAGATCGAGGGGCTGATGTGCATTCCGCCGGTCGAGGAAAATCCCGGCCCGCATTTCGCCCTGCTCGCCAAGCTGGCCGCAGCCTGCAAGCTCGAGAAGCTGTCGATGGGCATGTCCGGCGATTTCGAGACGGCCGTGCAGTTCGGCGCCACCAGCGTCCGCGTCGGTTCGGCCATTTTCGGCGCGCGATAACGCCATTTCGCCGCATTACGCTTTCGTCGGGGTTCCCCTGCCCACCCATTAGCCTATCCTTGTGCACGAGGAGGCCGGACATGTCCGGCAAATGCATAGGGAGGAACGGAAATGGCGAGTCGCTATTCCGAAGTGTACGCCGCCTGGAAGGCGGATCCGCAAGGCTTCTGGTCCGGTGCTGCCGACGCCATCGATTGGTTCGAGCGTCCGCAACGCGCTTTCGATGCCGCGGGCGGTACTTACGGGCACTGGTATGCCGGTGGCTCGACGAACACCTGCTACAACTGTCTCGACCGCCACGTCGAAGCCGGGCGCGGCGAGCAGATCGCCTTCATCTATGACAGTCCGGTCACCGGGTGTGTCGAGCGCATCTCCTATGCGGCATTGCTTGCCGATGTGGCAGCATTGGCTGCCGTCTATCGGAAGCTCGGTGTCGGCAAGGGTGATCGCATCATCATCTACATGCCGATGATCCCGCAGGCGGCGGTTGCCATGCTGGCTGCCGCCCGGATCGGCGCCGTGCATTCGGTGGTCTTCGGCGGTTTTGCCGCCAACGAACTGGCCGTGCGCATCGACGATTGCCAGGCGAAGCTCGTGGTTTCCGCAAGCTGCGGCATCGAACCCGGCCGAACGGTCGCCTATAAGCCGCTGCTCGATGCAGCGCTGGAGATCGCGACCCACAAGCCGGCGCATTGCCTCGTCTTCCAACGGGAAATGGCGGAAGCGGAGATGATGGAGGGGCGCGACATCGATTTCGCATCGGCGCTGGTAGCGGCAAAACAGGCGGGCGAAGAGGTCGGATGCACACCCGTGGCCTCCACCGATCCGCTCTATGTGCTCTACACGTCGGGCACGACCGGCCAGCCCAAGGGCGTGGTGCGCGATAATGGCGGCCACATGGTTGCGCTCAAATGGTCGATGGAAAATTTCTTCGGCGTTCAGCCGGGCGAAGTGTTCTGGGCGGCCTCCGACATTGGCTGGGTCGTCGGCCACTCCTATATCGTCTATGGCCCGCTCCTCAACGGCAGCACCTCGATCCTCTTCGAGGGCAAGCCGGTCGGCACGCCTGACCCCGGAACCTATTGGCGGATCATTGCCGAGCATGGTGTCGTGGTGATGTTCACGGCGCCGACCGCTCTGCGCGCGATCCGCAAGGACGATCCCGACGCGTCCTATGTCGGCCGCTATGACCTGTCGCGCTTCCGCGCGCTGTTCCTTGCCGGCGAGCGGGCGGATCCGGATACGATCCGCTGGGCGGAGAAGGCGCTTGGGGTTCCGGTGATCGATCACTGGTGGCAGACGGAGACCGGGTGGCCGGTGGCCGGCAATCCCATGGGTCTCGGCCTGCTGCCGGTCAAGTACGGTTCTCCGGCGGTCCCACTGCCGGGATATGATGTCCAAATTCTCGACGATGCCGGACATCCGGTCGGCCCGGGCACGCTCGGCAATGTCGTCGTAAAACTGCCGCTGCCGCCCGGCTGCCTGCCGACGCTTTGGAATGCCGACCATCGTTTCCGCGCGGCCTATCTCGAAGAATTCCCCGGTTACTACAAGACCGCCGATGCCGGCTATCTCGACGAGGATGGCTATATCTTCATCATGGCGCGCACCGACGACATCATCAACGTCGCCGGTCACCGGCTCTCGACCGGGGCGATGGAGGAGGTCTGCGCCAGCCATCCTGATGTCGCCGAATGCGCCGTCATCGGGATAGCCGATGATTTGAAGGGTCAGGTGCCAGCGGGCTTCCTCGTCATCAATTCCAATGTTTCCCGTGAAACGTCGGAGATCGAACGCGAAGTGATCAGCCTCGTGCGCGAGCGCATCGGGCCGGTGGCGGCCTTCCGCATGGCGATTTGCGTCAAGCGACTGCCGAAGACGCGGTCGGGCAAGATCCTGCGGGCTACGATCCAGAAAATTGCCGATCGCCAACCCTGGAAAATGCCGGCGACGATCGACGACCCGGTTATCCTGGACGAGATCACGTTGGCGCTGCATGGCCGGGGAATCGGCATCTAGCGACTTCCTGAGCCGGCTTATGATGTGAGCGCCACGGCGCTTGCATCAAGACCTGACGACGGTCGCGAACCAGTCGCTGAACACTGACACTGCCTTTGAGCGCGCGGTCTTGGTAATGAGAAAGTAGCTCTCGTCTTCGAGAGTGGCGATATCGGAGAGGATCACGAGGTCGCCGCTTTCGATTTCGCGCCGGAAGACCTCGACCGGACAAAGGGCCACGCCATGGCCGGCAATGACGGCCGTGGCGAGCAGGTTGAAGTCCTGGAAGATGGGACCTCGCAGGCTTTGTCCCGTCGTCACCCCTGCCCTGGCGAACCAATCGCGCCACCGCGAGGTTGTCTCGTCGTGCAGCAGATCGGCGGAAGCGATCGCCTGCACTGCCCTCAACTCACCTTTCCGTTCGATGTAACGGGGGCTCGCAACTGGCCGATTGATTCGCGAAAACAGCCGGTCTGACCGCGTCCCTTCGCTCGTATCGGCGCCGAGAGTGATGAGGATATCACAGCCGGTTTCGCGCAATTGCTGTTCGGCCATGGCGTAGACGACCTTGACGTCGACCTCGGGATGACGGCCGAGAAATTCACCGAGTGCCGGTATCAGCCAGCGGGTGGCGATCGAGGGAATACAGGCGACGCTCACTTGCGCCTTGGCATTCAATCGCAGCAACTCCGTTTCCGCGGCGATGCGCTCGAATGCCGAGGTCAGCGCTGCTGCCAGGCTCTCGGCTTCCGCCGCCAGCCGCACACCACGTTTCTCCCGCACGAACAGCGGCCGGCCGAACCACTCCTCCAGCAGCCGGATCTGGTGGCTGACGGCCGCATGCGTCACGTGCAGTTCGTCGCCGGCACGGGAGAAACTTGCCAAACGCGCCGCGGCTTCGAAGGCGCGCAGCATGCCAAGTGGTGGCATCATCATCTGTAAATTTTCCTCATCAATCCCTTGAGGAATCGTCGTTTGATTGGGTGCCGCTGTCAACGGATACTGGGACTATCCCGGTAGCGGGTCGGAATCCTCACCCGAAAACATTAGAAATCCTTACAGATGGAGAGAGCCATGTTCGTGCGCAGCCTGCAGCAGATCGAAGCAACCGATCATTTCGTCGAATGGGGCAGCGGCACCAGTCATCGGCTGCTTACCGAGAAGGATGGCATGGGCTTCACCGTCTGCCACACCGTGGTGCGCGCCGGCACGGTGTCTCTGCTCGAGTACCGCAATCATCTGGAGGCCTGCTACTGCATCGCCGGCCACGGCGAGGTCGAGGACATGCAGGGCAAGATCTTCCCGATCAACAAGGGCGACATCTACGTGCTGGACCAGCACGACAAACACTATCTGCGCGGCGGCAAGGGCGAGGATCTGATCCTCGTCAGCATCTTCAATCCGCCGCTTAAAGGGACCGAGCGCCACAACCTCAACGATCCATCCGGTTCGGCTTACTGAACACATATTGAACGCTGGCCAACAAAAAAGCCCGGATCGACGATCCGGGCTTTTTTCATCGAGCTGGACGGCGATCAATAGTGATCGTCTTCGTCCTCGTCCTTGCGGTCCGACTTCAGCGACTTGAGCTTGGCGAAGACGGCATCGGCGTCGATTTCCTTCTCTTCCTCACGCTCGTAGCTGAAGCCCAGCTTTTCGGTCTCCTGAGCCGATTCCAGCGTCTGGCCGAGTTCGGCAGCTGTCGGCAGCGGGCGGCCCTTGGAGGCGCGTTCGACTTCGAGGTCGAGGTCGATCTGCGAGCAGAGGCCGAGGGTCACCGGATCCATCGGCGTCAAGTTGGCGGAGTTCCAGTGGGTGCGCTCGCGGATCTGTTCGATCGTCGACTTGGTCGTGCCGACGAGGCGCGAAATCTGTGCATCCTTCAACTCGGGATGGTTGCGAACCAGCCAGAGAATGGCGTTGGGGCGATCCTGGCGCTTGGAGACCGGGGTGTAGCGCGGACCTTTACGCTTCGAGTCAGGAACGCGGACCTTCGGCTCGGAAAGCTTCAGCTTGTGGTTGGGGTTTCCTTCTGCGCGAGCGATCTCGTCACGCGAAAGCTGGCCCGTGGCAATCGGGTCGAGGCCCTTGATGCCCTGCGCGGATTCACCGTCGGCGATCGCCTTTACTTCAAGCGGGTGCAGCTTGCAAAACTGCGCGATCTGGTCGAAGGACAGCGCGGTATTGTCAACGAGCCAGACGGCTGTTGCCTTGGGCATAAGCAGTTGCTGAGCCATGGATATAGTCCTTTTGTCCGCCGCGCCGGTGTCGCGGGCCGTGGAGTCTACCACTGATTTCCGGGAAATGTGGGCCTCTATACCGTCCTTGTCTCAAAATTGCAATTCTTCAGTTCCAAATGTCCTTTTGTCTAATTGCGGCGGGCATTTGACCTGCTATGTATGTCCGCGAAACGGGCTGGCCCTGGGAGTGGCGAGCCGCACTAGGAATGCGTAGGGAGGAAAATATGTCCGCCAAAATCTATCCGGTGTTGAAGTCTGCCAAGAGCCGGACGCTGCTCGACAATGCCACTTACCTGAAGTGGTATGAGGAGAGTGTTTCGGACCCGGCAAAGTTCTGGGGCAAACACGGCAAACGGATCGATTGGTTCAAGCCCTACACCAAGGTCAAGAACACCTCCTTCAAGGGCAAGGTTTCGATCAAGTGGTATGAAGACGGCCTCACCAACGTCTCCTACAACTGTATCGACCGCCACCTGAAGACGCATGGCGAGAAGACGGCGATTATCTGGGAAGGTGACAACCCCTATATCGACAAGAAGATCACCTACAACCAGCTCTACGAGCAGGTTTGTCGCCTCGCCAACGTGCTGAAGAAGCATGGCGTCAAGAAGGGCGACCGCGTCACCATCTACATGCCGATGATCCCGGAAGCGGCCTATGCGATGCTCGCCTGCGCCCGCATCGGTGCGATCCATTCGGTCGTCTTTGGCGGCTTCTCGCCGGACGCGCTTGCCGGCCGTATCGTCGACTGCGAATCCACCTTCGTCATCACCTGCGATGAGGGCGTGCGCGGCGGCAAGCCGGTACCGCTCAAGGAAAACACCGACACGGCGATCGACATCGCGGCCAAGCAGCATGTCATCGTCAACAAGGTGCTCGTGGTCCGCCGCACCGGCGGCAAGACCGCCTGGGCGCCGGGTCGCGACCTCTGGTATCACCAGGAAATCGCGACTGTGAAGCCGCATTGCGAGCCGGCGAAGATGAAGGCGGAAGATCCGTTGTTCATCCTCTATACCTCGGGTTCGACCGGCAAGCCGAAGGGCGTGCTGCACACGACCGGCGGTTACCTCGTCTACGCGTCGATGACGCATGAATATGTCTTCGACTACCGTGACGGCGAAGTCTATTGGTGCACGGCCGACGTCGGTTGGGTCACCGGCCACTCCTATATCGTCTACGGCCCGCTGGCGAATGCGGCGACGACCGTCATGTTCGAAGGTGTCCCGAATTTCCCGGATGCTGGGCGCTTCTGGGAAGTGGTCGAAAAGCACAAGGTCAACGTCTTCTACACGGCGCCGACGGCGATCCGCTCGCTGATGGGTGCCGGTGACGACTTCGTCAAGCGCTCGTCGCGCTCGTCGCTCCGCCTGCTCGGCTCGGTCGGTGAGCCGATCAACCCGGAAGCCTGGGAGTGGTACTACAACGTCGTCGGCGAGCAGAAGTCGCCGATCGTCGATACCTGGTGGCAGACGGAGACCGGTGGCATCCTGATCACGCCGCTGCCGGGCGCAACCGATCTGAAGCCCGGTTCCGCCACCCGGCCGTTCTTCGGCGTGCAGCCGCAGCTGGTCGACAATGAAGGAAACGTGCTTGAGGGTGCTGCTGACGGCAACCTCTGCATCACCGACAGCTGGCCCGGCCAGATGCGCACGATCTACGGCGACCACGCGCGCTTCGGCCAGACCTACTTCGCCACCTACAAGGGCAAGTATTTCACCGGTGACGGCTGCCGTCGCGATGAGGACGGCTATTACTGGATTACCGGTCGCGTGGACGACGTTCTCAATGTTTCCGGCCACCGTCTCGGAACGGCAGAAGTCGAATCGGCGCTGGTATCGCATCACCTCGTCTCGGAAGCCGCCGTCGTCGGCTATCCGCATCCGATCAAGGGCCAGGGCATCTATTGCTATGTCTCGCTGATGGCGGGCGAGATCGGCAATGACGATCTTCGCGCGGCCTTGGTGAAGCACGTCCGTTCGGAAATCGGACCGATCGCCACGCCGGACAAGATCCAGTTCGCGCCCGGCCTGCCGAAGACCCGCTCGGGCAAGATCATGCGCCGCATCCTGCGCAAGATCGCCGAAGACGATTTTGGTGCGCTCGGCGATACCTCGACGCTCGCCGATCCGGCCGTCGTCGACGACCTGATTGCCAACCGTCAGAACAAGGCCTGACCTTTTCGGCCACTGCGCATCTCTTGGGTGCGCAGTGGCCGTTTCCACTGAAACAAATAAGCTTCGCTGTGATCGCTGTGAACTAAGATGTCCCTATGCGCATCCGTTTGGACACGCCGCAACTTAGTGAGCCGGATTCAGATCGCGGCGAAAGGGCTGGCAGACGGCAGCCCCTGACTCAGAAGTCGATCGCCCGACCCTTGATCTCCCAGTCGCCGTAGCGGGCAGGATCTTCACCGCCGCGCCCGCCGATCTCCGGCGGCAATTCCTTCTTCTCTTCCGCCTGACGCCGCTCTTCGGCTTCCTTCAGCGCGCGCATGGCTGCGGGCGGCAGTGGCCGTTTCGGGCGATCGGGAGCGTTGTCATTGTCGTTCTGCATCTGAACGGTATCCGGATTCGAGCATCAATATTGAAGAACGGGGCATTTGCACCCATCATATAGAATGCCGTTCCCACAACGGGAACCCTGATTCACGTGAAACATCGACGATCCGGAGACTTAGATGAACCTTGTCCGCACCGCCATGCTGCTTGCAGTCATGACCGCCCTGTTCATGGCGGTGGGCTTCGTTATCGGCGGACGCGGCGGCATGATGATCGCCTTCGTCATGGCCGCGGGCATGAACTTCTTCTCGTACTGGAACTCCGACAAGATGGTGCTGCGCATGTATCGCGCCCAGGAAGTCGATGAGCGCAGTGCGCCGGAGTACTACGGCATCGTGCGTGACCTTGCCCGGAATGCCGGCCTGCCGATGCCGCGCGTCTATGTGATCGATAGCCAGCAGCCGAATGCGTTTGCCACCGGTCGCAACCCGGAAAATGCCGCGGTTGCCGCATCCACCGGCCTGCTGCATGCGCTGAACTATGATGAAGTGGCGGGCGTCATGGCGCACGAACTGGCGCACGTACAGAACCGTGATACCCTCACGATGACGCTGACGGCGACGCTTGCCGGCGCGATCTCGATGCTCGGCAACTTTGCCTTCTTCTTCGGCGGCAACCGTGAAAACAACAATCCGCTCGGTTTCATCGGCACGCTGGTCGCCATGATCGTGGCGCCGATGGCGGCGATGCTGGTGCAGATGGCGATCAGCCGTACCCGTGAATACTCGGCCGACCGGCGCGGCGCCGAGATCTGCGGCAAGCCCATGGCGCTGGCCTCGGCGCTGCAGAAGATTGCCGGTGCCGCGCAGCAGATTCACAATGACGACGCCGAACGCAATCCGGCAACGGCGCATATGTTCATCATCAACCCGCTCTCCGGCGAGCGGATGGACAATCTGTTCTCGACCCATCCGAACACCGAAAACCGGATTGCGGCCCTGCAGCAGATGGCCCAGGAAATGTCTTCGGTCTCGACGCCGCCGGTTCGGACTGATAATCCGGTGCGCAAATCGCGCTCTGTACCCTCTACCGGTTGGGGTCGCGGTGGTTCCGAACCACCCAAAGGTCCCTGGTCCTGATGTCCGCAGATAACAAGAACGATTCACCCCCGAAACGATCGCACCGAAACGGCGCCGCAGCGAAATCGAAAAAACCCGCCGATGCGCCTCGCGGCCCGGAAAAACCGGGGCTAAGAGCACGTCAGGCCGCCGCCAAGATTCTCGGCGCGGTGATCGACCGCAAGACGTCGCTCGACGGCATGCTCGACAGCGAGCACGGCAATCCGGCCTATCGCGAACTCAATGAGGCCGACCGTGCTCTGGTTCGGGCGATCCTGAACTCAGGGCTTCGCCATCTCCCGCGCATCCAGGCCGCCATCAATTCGCTGTTGCAGACGCCTTTGCCGGAGGGCGCGCGCGCGCTCGATCACGTGCTGGCCGTGGCGGCAGCGCAGATCCTCTATCTCGATGTGCCTGATCATTCCGCAGTCGACCTCGCCGTCGAGCAGGCGCAGGCGGATCCGCGCAATCGGCGTTTCGCCAATCTCGTGAATGCGGTTCTTCGGCGCCTGTCACGTGAAAAGGATGCCATTCTCGAAGGCATGCGTGATGTCCCGGCGATGCCGGATTGGTTCTTCGAGCGCCTGGTCGCCCGCTATGGCGCTGGACCAGCCCAACAGATCGCGGAAGCGCAGCTGACGCCGGCGGCAATCGATTTGTCGGTCAAGTCTGAGCCCGCAGCTTGGGCCGAGCGTCTTGGTGGCATCGTCTTGCCGACCGGTTCGGTCCGTCTCGGCGCATTTTCCGGCTCCATCCCTTCCTTAGCCGGATTCGACGATGGCGCATGGTGGGTTCAGGATGCTGCAGCGTCGATACCGGCGCGGCTGTTCGGCGACCTCAGCGGCAAGCGGGTCGTCGATCTCTGTGCCGCACCGGGCGGCAAGACCGCACAGCTCATCCTCGCCGGCGCCGAGGTGACGGCGCTTGATCAGTCCGGCAGCCGTTTGCGTCGGCTGAAGGGCAATCTGAAGCGGCTTGGCCTGGAGGCGGAGACGAAGGAAGTTAACATGGCCGACTTCCAGCCGGAAATGCTGTTCGATGCGGCCCTGCTCGATGCACCCTGCTCTTCCACCGGCACGACACGTCGTCACCCCGACGTGCTGTGGACCAAGGGGCCGGAGGATATCGCAAAGCTCGCCGCCTTGCAGGAGCGGCTGCTCCGCCATGCGCTCACCGTCGTCAAGCCCGGTGGCATCGTCGTCTTTTCCAATTGCTCTCTCGATCCGCTCGAAGGCGAAGAGGTTGTTGAGCGAGTGATCGGTTCCGGTGCTGCCTATGAACGGGTTGCGATTTCGGCTGCGGACTGGCCGGGGCTGGAGGACGCAATCACGCCGCTCGGCGAAATGCGCACCACGCCGGCGATGTTCCCGCTCGACGCGCCCTTTGCCAGTGGTCTCGACGGCTTCTACGCGGCGGTGATTCGCCGCAAATAGCAGCGCCAACCGAAGTTGAGTCGGTCAAAATGGGGCTCAAGGCCCTGTTTTGCCGCGTCATTTGACGCTATCGCGCCAGAGGCCTATCAAAGACGACAATATTGATAAAAGTTTAACGGTCTCTCTGACACCATGCGGCGGCTGGCGCGAGACCATCGCCCGTTCAGATGTTGAGCGGTCGTGCCAGAAATAAGGAAACCGGCGACCTTGATGTTGTTTTCCGGCAGGCGGAGGCTTTCTTACCTGTATGTGCGTGAAGGCTGGCGCCGCGTGTCGCGCCGGCTATCGATCGGTCGCGTCTCCACTTTGCGCTTTACCGGCTCGACGCCCAACCGCCTGATCGTCGCGCCCACCGATCTTAGAGCCGTCGATCCCTTTGTTGCCGAAGAAATTCTTGCTGGTCGTTTCCCGCTTGCCGGCCGCGTTGTCGATACGGAAGGCGAGTCGCCGTTCGAGATCGATCTTCCTTCGCGCGAGTTCGCGGCGCGTCTGCACTCCTTCGGCTGGCTGAGGCACCTGCGTGCGATCCGCGAGGATGCCGGCTACGTGCGTTTGCGCCAGATCGTCGACGACTGGATCGCCACCCACGGCCGCGATCTCGGCGGCATTGCCTGGGATCCGGATATCATCGCCCAGCGCATCATTGCCTGGCTTTCCCACTCGCCCGTTGTTTTGCGCAACGCGGAGCATGGTTTCTATCGCCGTTTCCTGAAGAGCCTGGCGCTTCAGGTGCGCTACCTGCGCCACATCGCCGAGACGGTGCGGGATGGCGAGGCGAGGCTTCGGGTGCGGCTTGCGCTTGCCATGGCGTCGGTCGCCATGCCGGCTTCGCCGAGCGCCATTCGCAAAGCCTCGCGCCATCTCGACCTCGAACTCGACCGCCAGATCCTGCCGGATGGCAGCCATTGCTCGCGTAGCCCCCGGGCCGGGCTCGAATTGCTGCTCGATCTGCTGCCGCTTCGGCAGACCTACGTCAATCTCGGCCATGACGTGCCGTCGCGGCTGATCCCCTGCATCGACCGCATGTATCCGGCCCTGCGCTTTTTCCGCCATCAGGGCGGCGAGCTCGCGCTATTCAACGGCGCGACGTCGGTCCTGGCGCACGAACTGGCCTCGGTGCTGCGTTATGACGAGACGGCGGGCGAACCGTTCCGTTCGCTGCCCCATGCGCATTACGAGCGTCTGGCGATCGAGAACACGGTCGTCATCATGGATACCGGCCGGCCGCTTTCCGTCGATCTCTCGCGCAGCGCCCATGCCGGCTGCCTGTCCTTCGAAATGTCCTCGGGCAAGACCCGCTTTGTCGTCAATTCCGGTGCCCCGAAATTTGCCGGCGACCGTTTCCGGCAGATGTCGCGTACGACCGCAGCGCATTCAACGGTCACCGTCAACGATACGTCCTCTTCGCGTTTCTCGCAGTCCCGTTTCCTGGGGCCGATCATGACGACAGGCGTTTCCAAGGTAACGGTGGCGCGGAAAGACGAGCCCGGCGGGCTGGAGTCGGTGACGGCAAGTCATGATGGTTATCTTGCTGCCTTCGACCTGGTCCACGAACGCGACATCGGCGTCCTGAACGGCGGCCGTATGATCCGTGGACGAGACCGGCTGTCGCGGGCAGATGGCAGTGATCCGGACGAGGCCAATACAGCGACGGCTGTCGCCCGCTTCCACATCCATCCGGCCGTCGGCATCCGCCAGAATAATGCGCGCGAGATCTTTCTGACCGCGCCGGATGGCGAGATCTGGCTCTTTGCCTGCCAGGACGGGGAGCTTGCGGTGGAAGAGGATATCTTCTTTGCCGATCCCTCGGGCATCCGCGCGTCGTCGCAACTGACCGTAACCTTCGCCGTCGCCCGCCGGCCGGAGATCCAGTGGACCTTCTCGCGCGCGAACTGAGGTGCTTATTTTAGCGTTGCCGTCTCGTTGAGGTTCCTTCGGCAGACAAGCTATGCTAACGGGCAGCCATCCCAACCGCCGGAGCCTCCTCCCGGGCGTCCGGCGCCGCTAAAGGAGCATGGTTGATGGCTGTCGCCTCCAAGAAAATCCCCGCCCCGAACGAGGTTACGGTCCGCACCGCCCTCCTCTCCGTGTCCGATAAAACAGGCGTCGTCGATCTGGCGCGCGCTCTTCACGAAAAGGGCATCCGGCTCGTATCGACCGGCGGCACGCACAAGGCGCTGTCGGAGGCCGGCTTGCCGGTGAGCGACGTTTCCGAACTGACCGGCTTTCCTGAAGTCATGGATGGCCGCGTGAAGACGCTGCACCCGGGCGTGCACGGCGGCTTGCTCGCGATCCGCGACGATGCCGATCACGTCGCCGCGATGTCGACGCACGGCATCACCGCGATCGACCTTGCGATCATCAACCTCTATCCCTTCGAAGAAGTCCGCGCCCAGGGCGGCGACTATCCGACCACAGTCGAAAACATCGACATCGGCGGCCCGGCAATGATCCGCGCCTCGGCCAAGAACCATGCCTATGTGACGATCGTCACCGATCCGGCCGACTATCCGGTTCTTCTGGAAGAGCTTGCTGCCGGCAAGACGACCTATGCCTTCCGCCAGAAGATGGCGGCCAAGGCCTATGCCCGCACCGCGGCTTACGATGCAGCCATCTCCAACTGGTTCGCCGAGGCGCTCGATACGCCGATGCCGCGCCACCGGGTAATCGGCGGCGTGCTCAAGGAAGAGATGCGCTACGGCGAGAACCCGCATCAGAAGGCCGGGTTCTATCTCACCGGCGAGAACCGCCCGGGCGTCGCCACGGCAACGCTGCTGCAGGGCAAGCAGCTCTCCTACAACAACATCAACGACACGGACGCGGCCTTCGAACTGGTCGCCGAATTCCTACCCGAGAAGGCGCCGGCCTGCGCCATCATCAAGCACGCCAACCCCTGCGGCGTTGCGACGGCGCCGACGCTGGCGGAAGCCTATCGCCGGGCGCTTGCCTGCGATTCCACCTCGGCTTTTGGCGGCATCATTGCGCTCAACCAGGAGCTCGATGCCGAAACGGCGGAAGAAATCGTCAAGCTCTTCACCGAAGTGATCATCGCACCGTCTGTCAGCGATGCGGCCAAGGCGGTCATCGCCCGCAAGCCGAACCTGCGGCTGCTTTCGACCGGCGGCCTGCCGGACCCGCGCATCCCCGGTCTTGCCGCCAAAACCGTTTCCGGCGGCCTGCTGGTCCAGACGCGCGACAACGGCATGGTCGAAGATCTCGAGCTCAAGGTCGTGACCAAGCGCGCGCCGACGGCCCAGGAACTCGAGGACATGAAGTTCGCCTTCAAGGTGGCCAAGCACGTGAAGTCGAACGCGATCGTCTATGCCAAGGATGGCCAGACCGCCGGCATCGGCGCCGGCCAGATGAGCCGCGTCGATTCCGCCCGCATCGCTGCGATCAAGGCCGAGGAGGCGGCGAAGGCGCTCGGTCTCGCAACGCCGCTCACCAAGGGCTCCGCTGTCGCCTCCGAAGCCTTCCTGCCCTTTGCTGACGGTCTGCTGTCAGCGATCGCGGCGGGTGCCACCGCCGTCATCCAGCCGGGCGGCTCGATGCGTGACGAAGAGGTGATTGCCGCTGCCAACGAGCACGGCGTTGCCATGGTCTTCACCGGTATGCGCCACTTCCGCCACTAAGGCGCGTGAACGACAAGTCAGAGGCCGTCGCGTCCGAAGGATGCGGCGGTTTTTTTGCGCCCGTCGTCAGCCGGATAGGGCGTGCGCAGGAGGATCAACAGGCCAACGACCAGAAACGCGATGAGGGCCATCATGCCGATGCGGGCCGAACCGGTGGCAAGCGTGATCGTCGCGACCGAGGCAGGGGCAAGGAACGACGTGGCGCGGCCGGAAAGCGCATAGAGACCGAAGTAGCGCCCGGCCTCGTCCAGGCTGACGCTGCGGGCAAGATATGAACGCGACGAGGCCTGAACCGGGCCGAAGGCTATGCCAACCAAGAGGCCATAGAGGATGTAGGCCTTCTCAGCCGCCGTGCCGAACAGGCCCCCGGTATCCTCCGTCGACAGCGGCATGAGACCGAACAGGGTGAAGCCCGGGCCGGTCGAGACGATGCCGATCGTTGCCAATGTCAGGCAGATCAGGCTGGCAGTGACGATGACCTTGGAGCCGAGCCGCGTATCAAGCCTGCTTGCATAGAGGCAGCCGCCGATGGCGACGACGTTCAAGATGATGCCGTAGATGCCGAGTTCCAGCGTCCGCCAGCCAAACATTGCGGCGGCGAAGGTGCCGCCAAGCGCCAGAAGGCCGTTGACGCCATCCTGGAAGATCATGCGCGCGATGAGGAAGCGCAGAATGCCCGTTCTTTCCTTGAGTTCGCCGAGCGTGCCCTTCAATTCCCGAAGGCCGGTGACGGTTGCCTTGCCAAGCGACATGGTCGCCTTAGTCGCATCCGGGGTGAACAGGAACATCGGCAGGATGAAGACGAGGTACCAAAGCGCCGAGATCGGGCCGGTGATGCGCGCATCCTCTCCCTTGGCAGGATCGAGACCAAACAACGGATCGATGCCGGCTGCCGTCTTGCCGGTCTCGGGGCTGCCGGCAAGGAGTGCCACGACGGCGATCAGCACGATCATGCCGCCGAGGTAGCCGAGCCCCCAGGCGATGTTGGAGATGCGGCCGACGTCTTTCTCCGGGACGAGGCGGGGCATCATCGAATCGTTGAAGACGATCGAGAACTCGGCCGCGATGCTTGCGAGGATCATGAAGATCGCCGGGTAGAGGATCGGCGAGCCTGGGGCTGCGAACCAAAGCATAGCCAGCGATATGATCTTGATGACCGCGAAGAAGGCGATCCAAGGTTTGCGCGGCCCGGTCGCGTCGGCAATCGAGCCGAGAACCGGTGAAAGGATCGCGATGATGATGCCGGAAACGGTGAGTGTGTAGCCCCACATCGCCTGGCCGACGGCGTGATCCTCCGTCAGTCGCGAGACGAAATAGGGGCCGAAGATGAAGGTGGTGATGACCGTGAAGAAGGGTTGCGCCGCCCAGTCGAACAGCATCCAGCCAGCGATGCCCGCGCGCGACGCCCGCGGTTGTTCCTCAGTCCTCTCGGCCGAAATCTGCAAGGTCCCCTCCCGAAACGACTGCGCCGCGCGTCCTCTCGAACGCGCGGCGCAGCCTATCTTCAATCCCACCGATTCCAAAAGGTCCAGAGCAGGATGCGGACGAAAAAACTGCCCGCATCTGCATTTGTCCCGTTCAGGCGGGTCGGATCCATCCAACCCGCGCCGATCGGTACGGGATAAACTGTCTTACTTCGCCCTACCGCGTGCGAGGTCATTGAGCAGACCAGCAGCAACGGTGATCTTGGCGAGCGTCGTTTCGCCCTTCTCGGTCAGGAGCCGCAGCTGGCCCGTCGCCTGGGCGACACGGACGCGTTCGGCCTCTTCCCAGGCGGCTACCGGATTGCGGTCCTTCTTCTGCTCGCGCAGCGCTGCCGCGGTGATATCCCGCCGCGCGGCGGCGATATCGGATACGGCTCGCGATAGAGCCATTGCCTCGAACTGCTCCGTTGCCGGAACACGATCGGACGCCGCAAGCAGGCGGTTGATCCGAAGCGTATCGGTGACGGCGAAGTAGCCCTGGGCCGTGCGGCTCAGCGTTTCACCGGTTTCAGCGGCAATCTGCATGATCTCGGGCACGAGCGTCATCAACGCCAGTTCCGAAATCTCCTCGGCGAGCTTGACGGGTACCCCGCCCTCGACGAAGGCAGCCGTCTTCAACCGGGCCTCTTCAGCACTCTCGCCGGAGACGGCGGTCCGCATGGTAGCGCGCAGCTTCTGCAGGCCGTCGCCGAGGCGCGATACGGCTTCGGAGACCGAGCCGGTCGCTGCATGGGTCCGCAGCGCCCGCTCGGTGACGAGCGTGAAGATGCGGCCGACTTCCTGGTAGAGGATGTTCTGCAGGCCGCCGCCGATCTTGTTGTCGAGTGCGTCGATCTCGTCATAGATGCGCGGCAGGTCGAAGCCGTCGAGCGCCAGCACAGCGGCCTTGACGACGTCGGCCGAGAAGAAGCCGGTCGCATCCGTCAGCGTCGAGACGAAAGCCGGGCCACCGCGGTTGATGACCTCGTTGGCGAGGATCGTCGCGATGATTTCGCGGCGCAGGCGATGGCCGTGAATGTCGCCGGCATAGGTCTTGCGCATCTTCGCCGGGAAGTAGCGCTCCAGCGTTGCCGTGAAGTACGGATCGTCGGGCAGTTCGCTCGCGATCAGTTCATCGAAGAGAACGAGCTTGGAGTAGGAAAGCAACACGCCGATTTCCGCGCGGGTCAACGGCTTGCCTGCCTGGTAGCGCTCGGTCATCGCCTGGTCGGTCGGCAGCGTCTCGACCTTGCGGTTGAGATGGCCGTCGGCCTCGAGGCGCGTCATGAGCCGGCCAAGCGTCGTCCGGTTGCCGAGTCCTTGCATCGCGGTCAGCGAGATCGCCAGCGATTGCTCGTAGTTGTTGCGCAGCACCAGATGGCCCACTTCCTCGGTCATCGAGGCGAGCAGCGTATTGCGCTTCGGGCGGGTCAGGCGACCATCGCGCATGGCCGAAGCAAGCGCGATCTTGATGTTGACCTCGACGTCGGAGGAGTTGACGCCGGCCGAGTTGTCGATGGCGTCCGAGTTGCAGCGGCCGCCATTGAGGCCGAAGCCGATGCGGCCCTTCTGGGTAACGCCCAGGTTAGCGCCCTCGCCGATGACGCGGGCGCGGACCTCTTCGGCCGTCACACGGATGGCATCGTTGGCGCGGTCGCCGACTTCCGCATCCGTTTCGTTGCTGCCGCGGATGTAGGTGCCGATGCCGCCGAACCATAGCAGATCGACCTGGTTCTTCAGGATCGCATTCATGATCTCGAAGGGCGTTGCCTTCTGCTTGTCGAGGCCGATGGCGGCCATCGCCTGAGGCGTGAGCGTCACCGACTTTTCGGCACGCGAGATGATCATCGCGCCCTCGGAGAGCGTCTTGCGGTCATAGTCCTGCCAGCTCGAACGCGGCAGAGCGAACATGCGCGTGCGCTCGGCGAACGAGGCATCGATATCCGGATTCGGATCGATGAAGATGTCGCGGTGGTCGAAGGCCGCGATCAGGCGGATCTTCTCCGAGAGCAGCATGCCGTTGCCGAAGACGTCACCGGACATGTCGCCGACGCCGGCAACGGTGAAGGGCGTCGTCTGGATGTCGATGTCCATCTCGCGGAAGTGCCGCTTGACGGTCTCCCAGGCGCCGCGGGCGGTGATGCCCATCTTCTTGTGGTCGTAGCCGGCGGAGCCGCCCGAGGCGAAGGCGTCGTCAAGCCAGAAGCCCGCTTCCTGCGCCAGGCCGTTGGCCGTGTCGGAGAAGGTCGCAGTGCCCTTGTCGGCGGCAACGACGAAATAGGGGTCGTCACCATCGCGGCGCAGCGTATCGGCGGGCGGCACGATATCCTGGCCGACGATGTTGTCAGTCACCGAAAGCAGAGTGCGGATGTAGGTCTTGTAGGCTTCGGTACCGGCCCTGAAGACCTCGTCACGGGTGCCGCCGACGGGGAGTTGCTTCGGATAGAAGCCGCCCTTGGCGCCAACCGGCACGATGACGGCGTTCTTGACCTGCTGCGCCTTGACGAGGCCAAGCACTTCCGTGCGGTAGTCCTGGGCGCGGTCAGACCAGCGCAGGCCGCCACGGGCGACCTTGCCGAAGCGCAGGTGAACGCCCTCGACCTCGGTGCCGTAGACGAAGATTTCGCGGAACGGACGCGGTTCCGGCAGGCCGTCGAGCTGCTTCGGGTCAAGCTTAAAGGCGAGAACCGCGCGCGGCTTGCCGTCGGCGCCATGTTGGAAGTAGTTGGTCCGGAGCGTCGCTTCGATCGCGTTGACGTAGCGACGAAGGATGCGGTCCTCGTCAAGGCTCGGAACGGCAGACAGCGCGTCCTCGATCGCGGAAAGCAGGGCGCTGCACTTCTTTGCACGCGGCTTTTCCTCGAGCTTCGGATCCATCCGGGTCACGAACAGCTTGAAGATATCGGCTGCGATCGCCGGATACTTGTTCAGCGTGTCGGCGATATAGCCCTGCGAATAGGTGATGCCGGCCTGGCGCAGATAGCGGGAATAGGCGCGCAGCACTGTGACTTCACGGGCATTGAGGCCCGCAAGCAGGATCAGCCGGTTGAAGTTGTCGTCCTCGATCGTGCCGTTCCAGGCGGCGAGGAAGGCTTCCTCCAGCGCCGCACCCGACTTTTCGAGATTGAGCGCAAGGCCGTCGCGATGGATCAGCTCCATGTCGTGCAGCACCACGCGGTGCTTGTCCTCGCCGTGCCTGCCGACATTGAGGTCGTAGGTCTGTTCGCTGATGACCCGGAAGCCGAGGTTTTCCAGCAGCGGCACGCGGCGCGACAGCGACACGGGCTCGCCGGCATGGAAGATCTTCAGCTCGGCCGTGTCAGGACGGTTGACCGGGCGGTTATAGTTGTAGAACGAGATCCGGATCGGATCTTCCGCCTTGCAGGCGGCAATGTCTGCAAGGTCGGCATAGGCTTCCGCCGGCGTGAAGAACGACTGGTAGGCGCCGTCGACATCAAGCTCGATGCCGTCCTTACGGGCGAGAAGGTCGAACCGATCGATCCAGCGCGTGACGATGCCGCGAACGGCCTCTTCAAGCTTGGCCTGCGGAATGCGCGGGGTCTTGCCGCTGGTGCGGCCTATGATGAAGTGCACGCGCGCCAGTCCGCCTTCGGGGAAGGCCGGGTAATAGGCCGAAACGCGGCCGTCATAGGCGGTCTTCAGGTAGTCGCCGATCTTTTCGCGTACGTCGGAATCATATTGTTCGCGCGGCACGAAGACGATGACCGAGACAAAGCGGTCGAAATGGTCGATGCGCGGCAGGACGCGGATGCGCGGCCGGTCGCCGAGTTCGTTGATCTGTTCGCAGAAGGCGGCGAGCAGACCGACATCGATCTGGAAGAGGTCGTCGCGCGGATAGGATTCGAGCGTGTTGTCCAGCATCTTGCCGGAGTGGCTCTGCGGGTCGTAGCCGAAATGGTCGACGATCTTCTCGATCTTGTGGCGCAGCAACGGGATTTCAGCCGCCTGGCGGGTATAGGCCGAGGAAGTGAACAGGCCGACGATGCGCAACTCGCCGGCGACATTGCCGTCGGCATCGAAGCGCTTGATGCCGATATAGTCCATATAGGCGCGGCGATGGACGACCGATTTCACGTTGGCCTTGGTGACGATCAGGAAATCGGGGCCGTCGAGGAAGGCGAGGATTTCCGGCGTGGTCAGTACTGCGTCCTTGCCCTGGCGCAGAACGCGCACGTCGGGGTTGGAGAGGATGCCGAGGCCCCTGCCCTTGCCGCGCTCGACCGTCGCCTTTCCGCCCTTGCCCGAGTAGGTATACTCGCGCATGCCGATAAAGGTGAAGTTGTTGTCGCGCAGCCAGCGAAGGAAGGCGAGCGCCTCATCACGGTCGCTCTTCTTGCGCGAGGCGTTGTAGGCCTCGAGTTCCTGCACGGCCTGGTCGAGCAGCGCCGTCATCGCCGGCCAGTCGTGTACCGTCTGGTGTACCTGCTCCAGCACGTCGCGGATGCGGTTGCTGAGCTGCTCGGCTTCGACGGGCGCCAGCTTCGTCAAGTGGATCTGGATGTGGCTGACGCGGTGCGCCGGATCGCTTGCCTCTTCCGGATCGAAGAGTTTTACCGGCTTGCCCGGTTCCTTGACCAGGATGGGATGGATCGCGAGGTGGATATCGCGGTGCGTGCTGGTGATTTCCCCCATGACCGAATCATAGAGGAACGGCATGTTGTGTTCGGTGATCGCGATGATCGAAACCTCGGTGCCACCCGGCGCGACGCCGGCGACGGTTTCGACCGAAACCTGCGGCTTGCCGCCATCCCAGCGGGCAAGCTCCCGGTAAGCATGGGCTGCGGTCAGCGCCAGCATGTCCGCCGAATAAAGATCGAGGTCATCGTTGCTGGCCCCACCGAAGAGGCTCTCCGGCGCCAGCGCGTCGACGCCCAGTTTGATGGCGGCCGCCTTTGCTGCGTCGATGTGTCTGTCCCGCTTCGGATTGTATTTCACGCCCATGAAGTCTCTCCCACTCATGATAGGCCAAACCCTATCAGAACCATGGCTAATGGCGACCGCTTTTTACGCCGATTTCGGCAAAATCGAGCCGAAAATTGGAGAATTTCACGTGAAAACAGCTTAAATCCATTTAAATCGAAGGCAATTTCGCGAAAATTGCTCGAAAATCGATGAAAAAGCACGAAAACGCCAGCGGCTTCCACCGGACCTATCTGCCATCGCCTGTTGACAGGGCGGTGACAGTCGGGTGATCAGAGTTTGTAGACCGAAGGATTGGACTCGTCGATGCCCGAAATGCCCTCCCTGCCCGGCGCCGTCATCGTCATCTCGAGCCATGTCGTGCGTGGCAAGGTCGGCAACCGGGCCGCGGTGTTCGCGTTGGAGACGCTGGGGCATCCGGTCTGGGCACTGCCGACGGTCATTCTTCCCTGGCATCCCGGACACGGGCGCTCGACCCGCGTCACCATTTCAGACGCGGATTTCCAGTCGATGATCGACGATCTCATTGCCGCGCCCTGGGTCGGGGAGGTGCGCGCCGTGCTTTCGGGCTATCTCGGATCGCCCGGTCAGGCCGAAGGTGTCGCGCGGTTGGTGACGGCTTTTAGGGAACGTAATCCCAAGCTGATCTACGCTTGCGATCCCGTCATTGGCGACGCCGGCGGGCTCTATGTTCCGGAGGCGACCGCGACGGCCATCCGTGACCAGCTGCTGCCGCTCGCCAACCTGGCGACGCCGAACCGCTTCGAGCTCGCCTGGCTCGCCGGCGCGACGCTGGAAACCAATACGGCGATCCTCGATGCCGCCCTCGGCCTCGGTCCGGCCCGCGTGCTGGTGACCTCAGCGGTGCCGATGATGAGCGGCGGTACCGGCAATCTCTTCCTTTCGGGCAATCACGCGCTGCTCGCCGAACATCGGCTCGTCGAGAACCCGCCGAATGGCACCGGAGACTTGCTGACTGCCCTGTTTCTCGCGCGGCTTCTCGAAGGACTATCGGAAGAGCGCGCATTGCAGATGGCGACCGCAAGCGTGTTCGAGATCATCGCGCGGAGCGTCAAACGCGGTGCCGACGAGTTGACGATCGAGCAGGACGCTTCGAGCCTTTCGACGCCGATGGCGATGGTGCAGATGCGCCGCCTGGTGCATCCGAATCAGATGCGGCGCAAATAGAAGAAACTGTTCATGGGCAGCAGCCCTTGTCGCATCGTGGATTGAACTTTAGGTCATGATGATATTCATGGCGGGGCGTGATGCGGGCGGAAGTCCGCTCATCCCGCTCGAAGCAGCAGCGGAGTAATCGATGGACAAGCAGCAACAGCGTTTTCCGGACCACCTTCTGAACGGCTACCACAACTTCATGAATGGCCGCTTCAGCGAACAGCAGAAGCGCTACAAGGTGCTGGCGGAAACCGGCCAGAAGCCGAGGACGATGGTTGTTGCCTGTTGCGATTCGCGGGCGGCGCCGGAAACGATCTTCGACAGCGGGCCGGGTGAACTCTTCGTCGTGCGCAACGTCGCCAATCTCATGCCGCCCTATGAGCCGGACGGCCATTACCATTCGACGTCGGCCGCGCTTGAGTTCGCCGTGCAGTCGCTCCGCGTCAGCGACATCGTCGTGATGGGGCATGGCCGCTGCGGCGGTATCAAGGCGGTGCTCGATCCTGATGCCGAGCCCTTGTCGCCGGGCGATTTCATCGGTCGCTGGATGAACCTCCTGAAGCCGGCCGCCGAGCAGATCCAAAGCAACGACGTCATGACCCAGGCGGAGCGGCAGCGTGCGCTCGAGCGGGTCTCGATCCGCAACTCGCTTGCCAACCTGCGCACCTTCCCTTGTGTTCAGATCCTCGAAGCCAAGGGCAAGCTGCATCTGCACGGCGCCTGGTTCGACATCTCGACCGGCGAGCTTTGGATCATGGATCCCGCGACCGGCGACTTCTCCCGCCCGGGCATGTAACCAGCAAAAAAGCCCGGATCGACGATCCGGGCTTTGCAATCTTCCGAAAGGCATCGTGCATCCGGAGAGATGCGCGAATTGGGTTCGATCAGAGGCCGTCGATCTCGGCGCCGATGATGGCGATTGCCTGCTGGTAGACGGTTGCCGCGTTCCAGCCCTGGATCGCGCCGAAATTCGCCTGGCCTTGTTGATAGCCGGCACCCGGCTGCCAGCCGTGACCGCGCAGGAAGTTGGCGGTCGAGGCCAGCGCGTCGGCCTTGGAGCGAACCATGTCGATGTGGCCGTTGCCGTCGCCATCGACGCCGTATTTCAGGACGTTGGCCGGCAGGAACTGGGTCTGCCCGATCTCGCCGTGGGCCGCACCGCGCGCATCGGGGCTCAGGTCACCGCGCTGTACAAGCTGCAGGGCGGCATATAGCTGGTCGGTGAAATAGTCCGAGCGGCGGCAGTCATAGGCGAGCGTCGAAACCGCCGAGAGCGTATGCTCTTTGCCCATGAAGCCGCCAAAGCCTGTTTCCATGCCCCAGATAGCGATCAGCGGGCCGGCGGGCACGCCGAAGCGGCGTTCAATGCTGGTGAAGAGCGCCGCATTCTGCTGCTTCATCTTCTTGCCGCGGGAAATGATCGTCTGACCGCCGCGCTTCTGCATGAACTGGTCGAGCGACAGCTTGAAGCTCTTCTGGCCGCGGTCGGCGCGGATCGTCGCCTTGTTGTAGGAGACGCTGGAAAGGGCGCGGTCGAGCACCGCAGGGCTGATGCCGCTGCCGGAGGCTTCCTGCTTGAAATTCTGCACCCAGGCAGCAAATCCGCTTCCGTCGTTGCCGCATTGGGCGGCGGAGGCCACCTCCGGAAAAACTACAGTCGAAACCAGGGCAGCAAGCCCCACCGCTACGCACTTTGCCCTGTGCATGAAATACCCCGTCATAGCCCGAATCTCATTGCTTTCAAAAATGGCAGCCTTGGCCGGCCATGTCACCTGCCGGAAGCGGCGGTAACTTTTTCGTGGTTTCACGTGAAGCCGGGGCGAAACGACCCGCGATTGTGAAACAGGAAACCCGCCAAGCCCGGGTGGGCTCGGCGGGAACGAATTGCTCAATTGCCGTTTCAGGCGGCCTGCTTGCGCGGCTTGATGAGGCCGCGGTTGACCAGGAGCTCGGCAATCTGGATCGCGTTGAGTGCCGCACCCTTGCGCAGGTTGTCGGAAACGACCCAGATGTTGAGACCGTTTTCGACGGTTGCGTCCTCGCGGATGCGCGAGATGTAGGTCGCATCTTCGCCGGCGCATTCGTAAGGCGTGACGTAGCCACCGTTTTCGTGCTTGTCGACGACCAGGCAACCCGGCGCTTCGCGCAGGATGTCGCGCGCTTCATCGGCGGTGATCTCGTTCTCGAACTCGATGTTGACCGATTCCGAATGGCCGATGAAGACCGGAACGCGCACAGCCGTGCAGGTCACCTTGATCTTCGGATCGAGCATCTTCTTCGTTTCGGCCAGGACCTTCCACTCTTCCTTCGTGTAGCCGTCTTCCATGAACACGTCGATGTGCGGGATGACGTTGAAGGCGATGCGCTTGGTGAACTTCTTCGATTCGATCGGATCAGCGACGAAGACGGCGCGGGTCTGGTTGAAGAGTTCGTCCATGCCGTCCTTGCCGGCGCCGGAAACCGACTGGTAGGTCGAGACGACGACGCGCTTGATCTTGGCATGGTCGTGCAGCGGCTTCAGCGCCACGACGAGCTGGGCCGTCGAGCAATTCGGGTTGGCGATGATGTTCTTCTTGGTGAAGAGCGAGATCGCGTCCGGGTTCACTTCCGGCACGATCAGCGGCACTTCGGCGTCGTAGCGCCAGGCCGAAGAGTTGTCGATGACGACGCAGCCCTGCTGGCCGATCTTCGGCGAATACTTGAGAGAAACAGCGCCGCCGGCCGACATCAGGCAGATATCGGTATCGGAAAAATCGTAGTTTTCGAGGTTCCTGACCTTGAGGGTCTTGTCGCCAAAGGAAACTTCCGTGCCCTGGGAGCGGGCGGAAGCAAGCGCGACCACTTCATCCGCGGGAAAGCCGCGTTCGGAAAGGATGTTCAGCATCTCCCGGCCGACATTGCCGGTGGCGCCTGCGACTGCAATCTTGAAACCCATGATCTAAGCTCTCTTTCTGTCTCTCCTCGTCGGGTGGAGGGGGAACCGCGCGCGTTGCCACGAAGGTTCCGGTCCCCGGCCTTACCGGGGAGAGAGCGGAGGGCCAGAGACGTCAGACGGTTTTCGTCGTCGTTTTGGCCGTTGTTTTGCTAGCGAACGAAAAATCGACATCCTGCCCCGCGGCAAGAGCCGGCAGGATCAAAGCAGCGATGGCTGGACCGATCGGTCGCATGGTGGTGATTTCCTCGTTCGTCGCTGCTCTTACGCGGTTTTGGGGAAGAGTCAAGACGCCGCTGCATCGTGGTGGCTTCCCCGGCGTGGTCCGCGGTCGATCGCCGCATTAGACGAAAGTCATAAGCCGAAAGCATCTCTGCCTGCGCGGTCGCTTTTCTGACATCCTCATTATCAGGCGCACCACGTCCGGACATTCTTGGGAGGAATGCCGGACCAGCCAATGGGCGCTCCAACAAGCTGTTTTGGAGTGGAGGATAAACGAAATGGCAAATGTCGCGACAGTGGACGACGCAAAAACGCGTCCAATGACCGGCGAGGAGAAGAAAGTCATCTTCGCCTCGTCGCTTGGTACCGTATTCGAATGGTACGATTTCTATCTTTACGGCTCGCTTGCCGTCTATATCGGCGCGACCTTCTTCAGTTCCTATCCGGAAACGACGCGTAACATCTTCGCGCTTCTGGCCTTTGCCGCGGGCTTCCTCGTTCGCCCGTTCGGCGCCCTGGTCTTCGGTCGCCTTGGTGACCTCGTCGGCCGCAAGTACACCTTCCTCGTGACGATCCTGATCATGGGTCTGTCGACCTTCCTGGTCGGCATCCTGCCCGGCGCTGCTTCGATCGGCATTGCCGCACCGATCCTGCTGATCGCGCTGCGCATGCTGCAGGGCCTGGCGCTCGGCGGCGAATATGGCGGTGCCGCCACTTATGTGGCCGAGCATGCGCCGCACGGGCGCCGAGGTTACTTCACCTCCTGGATCCAGACGACGGCGACGCTCGGTCTGTTCCTGTCGCTGGTGGTGATCCTGCTCGTCCAGTTCCTGGTCGGCAAGGAAGCCTTTGCTGCCTGGGGTTGGCGCATTCCGTTCCTCGTCTCCGTCGTGCTTCTTGGCGTTTCCGTCTGGATCCGCCTGAAGATGAACGAATCGCCGGCCTTCAAGAAGATGAAGGAAGAGGGCAAGGGCTCCAAGGCACCGCTGTCGGAAGCTTTCGGCCAGTGGAAGAATGCCAAGATCGCGCTTCTGGCGCTGTTTGGCGCCGTCGTCGGCCAGGCCGTCGTCTGGTACTCCGGTCAGTTCTATGCGCTGTTCTTCCTGACGGGCGTGCTCAAGGTGGACGGCCAGTCGGCCAATATCATGGTTGCCGCTTCGCTCTTGATCGGTACCGGCTTCTTCGTGCTCTTCGGCTGGCTCTCCGACAAGATCGGCCGCAAGCCGATCATCATGGCCGGCCTACTGCTTGCCATGCTCACCTACTTCCCGCTGTTCAAGGCGCTGACCTGGGCCGGTAACCCGGCACTCGCTCAAGCCCAGGCAACCGTCCGCGCGACGGTGACCGCGGCCCCCGGCGATTGCAAATTCCAGTTCAACCCGACGGGCACGGCGAAGTTCACCACCTCGTGCGACATCGCAACCGCATTCCTCACCAAGAACTCGGTGCCCTACGACGTGGTAACGACGGCCGCCGCGGGTACGGCCGCAACGGTCAAGGTCGGCGAAACCACGATCAACAGCTACGACGCGGTCGCCGCAGGCGATGGCGCCAAGGCTGCCAATGCCGCCTTCGAAAAGCAAACCAACACGGCGCTTCACAATGCCGGCTACCCGCTGGTTCGTGGTGCGGCAAAGGTTCCGGAATCCAAGCTTGACGGCTTTGTCGCCGCCAACCCGGAACTGGCGCTTGATCCGGCTGCCGTTCGCGGCGGCGAGAAGACCATGGTTCCGGCCGACAAGCTCGTCGCCGACAAGCTGTTGACGAAGGATGAAGTCGGCACTGCCACCGAAATGGCCGTCTACACGATCGCCGGCGGCGGCACCTACGCGATGGTGGCGGATCCCGCCAATGTCAACTGGACGACGATCATCGCCGTTCTGACCGTGCTCGTCATCTACGTGACCATGGTCTACGGCCCGATCGCTGCGCTGCTGGTCGAACTCTTCCCGACCCGCATCCGCTACACCGGCATGTCGCTGCCCTACCACATCGGCAACGGCTGGTTCGGTGGCCTGCTTCCGGCAACGGCCTTCGCGATGAGCGCGGCCCAGGGCGATATCTACTACGGCCTTTGGTACCCGATCGTCTTCGCAGGCATCACGCTGGTCATCGGCCTCCTGTTCCTGCCGGAAACGAAGGACCGCGACATTCACGCGATGGACTAAGTCTGCAGTCACGCGCTCCCGGGAGAACCATTTCCCGGGAGCGCACCAAATCTTCCCCGAGCTACTATGGCTCTCCTGACTCCGGCGCGGCCTTCCGCGCCGGCTTTTTTATGGGCGTGGATCGCTGCGCCCCACGAGCGGCCATCCACCCTCGCTCAGATGAAACAGCCGGTTCTGCCGCGCGAAGAGAAACGCCACCATCACGGATGTCCAGAGACCGAGCAGCAGCCCGGCAGCGACGTCGCTTGGGTAGTGTGCGCCGACGATGACGCGGGAAACGCCGATCGTCAGCGCCAGGATCAGAAAGAGTGGCCTCAGCTTCGGCATCAGCATGGCGAAGACACCGAAGAAGGCGCCGGCCGCGGTCGAATGGCCGGAGGGGAAACTTTCGTACAGACCGCTGTTGGCAAACGGCGTCAGGCTGTAGGCGCCGAGCTCGGTGAAGAGTTCCGGCCGGGCCCGGCCGACGATAATTTTCAGTGTGTGGACCAGCGCGCTGGCTGTGCCGATCGTCAGGAGGAAATAGGCCGCAAGATCGCGGGCGGCACTTGCCCTGCGCTGAAGCGGCCCCTGGTTTGCCGCGCGACGCAGGATGAACGTCGCTGCCAGGAGCCCAGCTGAAAGGTAGATCATCCAGGCGAACGTCCCGAAGTCCGTGATCATCCGATTGAAATCGACGATGCTTTCCGGCAGCGCCTGCGCGCTTTGCGACAGATATGGATCCAATGGAATGAGTGCGAGCACGAGGACGAAAGTAGTCAGTGCAATCCATCCGGTGGTCGCAAGTGGTCCGTTCATGAATCTCCGTCCTGCCGCCGCGTCGCATGTCTGCGCCGCGTTCGTTCTTCTTATGGCGTCTAGTTCCCCGATGTGTCGGTTCTTTCGGCAAATTCAAGGCCGTGCAACGCAAAACACCTCCGGATGCGACCCGGAGGTGTCTGTTTTCGCTATGCCTGAAGGCGTCAGATCACGCCCACGGCAATCGTTCGTCGCTCAGGCCGACAGCGCCTTGAACGCGGCGAGGATGGCGTCGCCCATTTCCGTGGTGCCGACCTTCTTCGCGCCCTCGGCCATGATGTCGCCGGTGCGGATGCCCTGGTCGAGCACGGCGGCGATCGCCTTTTCCAGATTGTCGGCTTCCGTCACCAGGTTGAAGGAATAACGCAGGCACATGGCAAAGGAGGCGATCATCGCGATCGGGTTGGCAATGCCCTTGCCGGCAATGTCGGGGGCCGAGCCATGCACCGGCTCGTAGAGCGCCTTGCGCTTGCCGGTCACCGCATCCGGGGCACCGAGCGAGGCCGACGGCAGCATGCCGAGCGAGCCGGTCAGCATGGCGGCGACGTCCGACAGCATGTCGCCGAACAGGTTGTCGGTGACGATGACGTCGAACTGCTTGGGCTGGCGCACCAGCTGCATGCCGCCGGCATCGGCCAGCATGTGCTCGAGCTGCACGTCAGAATATTTCGCCTTGTGGGTCTCGGTCACCACCTGGTTCCACAAGACGCCCGACTTCATGACGTTGCGCTTTTCCATCGAGCAGACGCGGTTCTGCCGCGTGCGCGCCAGTTCGAAGGCGACGCCGGCGATGCGTTCGATCTCGTAGGTGTCGTAGACCTGGGTGTCGATGCCACGCTTCTGGCCGTTGCCGAGATCGATGATTTCCTTCGGTTCACCGAAATAGACGCCACCGGTCAGTTCGCGCACGATCAGGATGTCGAGGCCTTCGACGAGTTCCGGTTTCAGCGACGAGGCGGCAGCCAGCGCCGGGTAGCAGATCGCCGGGCGCAGGTTGGCGAACAGTTCGAGATCCTTGCGCAGGCGCAGCAGGCCGGCTTCCGGACGCACCTCGTAGGGCACCGCATCCCACTTCGGGCCACCGACGGCGCCAAACAGCACCGCATCGGCGGCCAGCGCCTTCTTCATGTCCGCTTCCGAGATCGCCTGGCCATGGGCGTCATAGGCCGAACCGCCGACCAGGCCCTCGTCGGTCACGAAGCCGGCTGAAAGCTCGGCATTCATGTAGGCGATGATTTTGCGGACTTCCGCCATGGCTTCCGGGCCGATGCCGTCGCCGGG
>NZ_JBQENZ010000026.1:0-131606 GCF_052044935.1 Ensifer sp. 22460 | reverse complement strand
GGTTCTTCCTCAATTTCTGTGGTTAACAGAGTGTTAGCGCCTCGACTGCTATCTGCGGGGATGCGAGCGCAATTGAAATGGTCACCCGGCCCAGGGGTCAAGGTTCTGGGTATTACCGTTCAAGATGAAGAAAACTGGGTTGTTTCTGCCGCTGCGAAACCTGTCGGTATCTGCCCGGATTGTGGAACGCAAAGCCGGCATCGCCACGGCTGGCACAACCGCCGCCTCCAGGACTTGCCTGTTCAAGGTCAAGTTGTGAAAATCGAGCTCGCACTGAACCGGTGGCAGTGCAGACACCGGAAATGCGGGCGACGAACCTTCACCGACAGGTTGCCTGAGATTGCTTCACCCTACATGCGACGAACTGAACGGATGGCTGAGATTGTGGGCTTGATTGGCCACAGGATGGGCGGTCGCCCAGGTGAGCACTTGCTGCATCGGCTTGGCATGCCGGTCAGCGACGACACGATCTTGCGGCAATTGAAGCGCGATAATCCGGCGTCCACGCAAAAAGACACTATTCGGGTTGTGGGCATCGATGATTGGAGCTGGCGGCATTCCTCGCGGTACGGGACGATCATGGTCGATCTTGAGCGTCATTCGGTCGTCGATGTTTTGGAGGACCGCAGCGTCGAGAGCGCAAAATCTTGGTTGCAAGAACGTCCGACGATCGAGGTCGTGAGCCGAGATCGCTGTGGTTTGTATGCTCAGGCAGCCCGAGAGGGCGCCCCGCAGGCCCTCCAGGTGGCTGACCGTTTTCATCTGGTCCAAAATCTCAGGGAGGCGATCAAGGAACAGATGAGCGTGTACGGTCACGCCAATGTTAGACCCATTCTCTCTGAAGATGCTATCGCCAGCGCCAGGTCACAGCAGCGCCGTGCCCGCTTGGCGCACAGGCAATCTCGTCAGGAAATATTCGACACGTTTCAAGCTTTGCGGCAGCAGGGCCTCACCTACAGCGAGATTGCAAGGCGGACCGGATACGAGCGCCGCAGCATCGCGAATTGGCTTACTTCCAATGCGCCTCGAGACAGAAACCGAGCGACATTGAATCCGACATCGCCACTGTATTTTGAAACATTTCTGGCTGAATGCTGGAGGAATGGAAACCGCATTGGGCGCCATCTGTTTTACGACATCAAGAACCGCGGCTACACGGGCAGCCGCTCCAATCTGGAGCGCCTGTTGAAGGTGTGGCGTGAGGTCGAAAACATTCAACCCGACGAGCCGCTTCCGGAGACGGATGTTTCAGAACCCGTCCGCGATCCTGACACGGGCCATATGATCTCGTCTGTGGTGGCAGCCGCTTTGTGCATAAAGCCGCGCGGCTTGCTGACAGATCGCCAGGCCAGAAACGTCGATGCATTGAAGCAGGGCTCTCGAGCGTTCGCCATAATGCGTGGCTTGGCCATGCGCTTCAACGGCATCTTGCGCAGCAGGAGCCCGGACGCGCTGGATGAATGGATCGACGATGCCATCGACACCGAGCTCACGGCAATCATGCGTTTCGCCAGCGTTTTGCGCCGGGATATTGATGCCGTCAAAAATGCAATCGAACTCCCGTGGAGCAACGGTCAAGCCGAAGGGCAGATCAACCGCCTCAAGATGCTGAAGCGAGCAATGTACGGTCGCGCCGGCCCACAACTGATGAGGGCGAGAATGCTGCCACTGAATCACAGAAATTGAGGATGAACCGTTTATGCAGCTCATGTGCAAGTTCAGCCAGCCACAATGCTCCACCGCTAATTCGTCCCGACGGAGAGAAGAAGACCGCACACTTTCGCGTGACGTGAACCCACCTAAAGGCTATCCCTTTCATGTGTATAAACACTCTGCCTAGTATCGGTTTTTTCCACACCGGTGAGCAGGTTTGCAATCTCCTGTGTAACATCATCTATCGAAGCAAGACCATCGATCTGCTTCAAGACGCCTCTCTCCGCGTAGTGCTGCGACAACGGATGCGTCGCTTGATAGTAGGCGCTTAATCGAGCCTGAAGCGTTTCCGCATTGTCGTCTGATCGGACCTCCGCTCCTGCGTCGATTGCCTGAGTGGCGCGTGCGCGGATCCGGTCATATAGAATGTCTTCGTTGACGACGAGTTCTATGACAGCAGAAATCGGGTCTCCAACCAGCATATCGTCCAATGCATCGGCTTGGACCAGCGTTCGTGGATACCCGTCGAGAATAAAACCTGCGGCCACATCTGGCTGGCGAAGTCGAAGCGCGACTATTTCAGAGATCGTCTCGTCATCTAGTAGAGCACCAGCCCCCAACGTCGACCGGAGCTTCGCCCCGAACGAAGTTCCGGCTCGAATTTCAGCCCGGAGCATGTCACCTGTCGAGAGATGCGGAATGCCAAATCGCTGAGATATACAATTGGCTTGAGTGCCCTTCCCTGCGCCCGGCGGGCCTAGTAATATCAACTTCAATTTCTTTTCCTCACCTCTCGTTATGTCCCGAGTCTTCATCTTTGGCGGTTGGCGATCAGATCGTCGACCACCGCGGGATCCGCGAGCGTCGAGGTATCGCCGAGCACGCCGAAATCGTCTTCGGCGATCTTGCGCAGGATGCGGCGCATGATCTTGCCCGAGCGGGTCTTCGGCAGGCCCGGCGCGAACTGGATCTTGTCGGGCGTGGCGATCGGGCCGATTTCCGAACGCACATGCTTCACCAGGGCCTGACGCAACTCGTCATTGCCGATTTCGCCGGCCATCAGCGACACGTAGCAATAGATGCCCTGGCCCTTGATCGGGTGCGGATAGCCAACGACGGCGGCTTCCGAAACCAGTTGGTGCGATACCAATGCCGATTCGACCTCGGCCGTGCCGAGACGGTGGCCGGAGACGTTCAAGACATCGTCGACGCGACCGGTGATCCAGTAGTAGCCGTCCTCGTCGCGGCGGCAGCCGTCACCGGTGAAATACTTGCCCTTGTAGGTGGCGAAGTAGGTCTGGCCGAAACGTGCATGGTCGCCATAGATCGTGCGCATCTGGCCCGGCCAGCTGTCGACGATGCAAAGGTTGCCGTCGGCGGCACCCTCGAGCACGTTGCCTTCATTGTCGACGAGCTGCGGCTGAACACCGAAGAACGGTCCCGCGGCGGAACCGGGCTTGAGATCGGTGGCGCCCGGCAGCGGCGTGATCAGGATGCCGCCGGTCTCCGTCTGCCACCAGGTATCGACGATCGGCGACTTCTGCTCGCCGACGACGTTGTAGTACCACTCCCAGGCTTCGGGGTTGATCGGCTCACCAACCGAGCCGAGCAGGCGGAGCGACGAGCGCGACGAGCGCTTGACGAAGTCGTCGCCGGCACCCATCAACGAGCGGATTGCCGTCGGGGCGGTGTAGAAGACGTTGACCTTGTGCTTGTCGACCACTTCCCAGAAGCGGCCAGCATCCGGAAAATTCGGAACACCCTCGAACATCACGGTCGTTGCCGCATTCGCGAGCGGGCCGTAGACGATGTAGGAGTGGCCGGTAACCCAGCCCACGTCCGCGGTACACCAATAGACTTCGCCGTCGCGGTAGTCGAAGACATATTCATGCGTCATCGACGCATAGACGAGATAACCGCCGGTCGTGTGCAGCACGCCCTTCGGCTTGCCGGTGGAGCCCGAGGTGTAGAGGATGAACAGCGGATCTTCCGCCTTCATCTTTGCCGGCTCACAATGCGGCTTCACGGTCGCGATTTCCTGGTGATACCAGAGGTCGCGGCCAGGTGCCCAGGCGGTCTTGCCGCCGGTACGGCGAACCACCAGCACCTTGTTGACGATGACATGCTGCTTGGCGGCAATGTCGATCGCCGTGTCGGTGTTTTCCTTGAGCGGAACCGGCTTTCCGCCACGCACGCCCCAATCGCAGGTGATGACGAAGGTGGACTCGCAGTCGACGATACGGCCGGCCAGCGCATCCGGCGAGAAGCCGCCAAAGACGACCGAATGGATGGCGCCAATGCGAGAGCAGGCGAGCATCGCAAAGGCCGCTTCCGGGATCATCGGCATGTAGATGGTGACGCGGTCGCCCTTCTTGACGCCGTGCTTCTTCAAGACGTTCGCGAGGCGACAAACCTGCTCGTAGAGCTGGTTGTAGGTGATCTTCTTGTCGATGTAGGAGTTGTCACCTTCCCAGATGATCGCGGTCTTTTCGCCATGCGTCTTCAGGTGGCGGTCGATGCAGTTGTAAGAGACGTTGGTGAGCCCGTCTTCATACCACTTGATCGAAACCTTGCCCTTGAACGACGTGTTCTTGACCTTCGTATAGGGCTTGAACCAGTCAATCCGCTTGCCGTGCTTGCCCCAGAACTTTTCCGGGTCCGAAACACTCTCCTCGTACCATTTCAGGTACTTCTCCCGGTCTATGAATGCTCGCTGCCGCACAACGCGCGGCACGGTGTAGCGCTCGAGGACCACAGTTTAGCTCCCTCTCCTAGGCTCCTGAAAACTGATTCCGCTCAAGCAGTATCTTGAAGCCGGTTCTGACTGGTTGATATCCTCACCAATATCGGTCTGAGGCCCGTTCATGAGCACTGACAGCAGCTTGGACTGCGACCGACGAAATCCGTTACATCATTTCCGGCCGCCTGATCGTCGAGCCGTCGCTGAAGCGGCTCAGCCTATAGGGTGAGATGTCCGTGATCGTGGTCTCGTTCATGACGATCTCGCTGACCAACCGGCCGGCGCCCGGTCCGATGGCAAAGCCGTGTCCGCTGAACCCCGCGGCAATCACGTAACCAGGCAGTTGTTCCACTCTTGAAATAACGGGGACGAGATCTGGCGAAGTATCGATTAGCCCTCCCCACGCGCGCTCGACCCCGATTCCTTTGAGCGCTGGGTATTCGATTACAAGATTCTTCAATGCGAGCTTCACGAGATCCCCGTCGGGCGCAGGATCCAGGATGCGGTTTTTTTCAAACGGCGAGATTTGATCGTTCTCCCAGTTACTGAAAGCATCAGGCCCATTCCAGAAGCTGCCGTTCAGACGGTACTTCAGCTTCTTGCCAATCTTGCTCCGGTACATCTGGTAGAATTTGAATGCGTATCGCATTCCCCGCGGCGTGATGTCGAGCGTGCCGCGCCCCGGTACGGCGATCGTGTAGGCGCCGTCTGTCCGGCGCCGCAACACGAAGTTTGAAGCCGAGAGGCATCCCGCTTGAGTGATTTCGGGCGCCGGAGTCGTCTTAATTGCGGTCCCGGAGATGTTTGCGACTGGAAGCTCAATGCCATATCGATGAGAAAACCGGGAAGCCCATGCCCCGCCAGCGCAAACAACAGTACCGGCCTTCACAAGTCCCCGCTCTGTCCACACCCCTGTTACCCGGCCACTCGCAATATCGAGGCCCCGAACGGCGCAGTTTTGATGGAGTGATACGCCGTTTTCCTTCGCGGCCTCGGCGATGGCAGGCACAGCAAGACTAGGCTCAGCTCTCCCATCGGTCGGGGACCAAACGCCGCCGATCCACGAGGATGTACCGCCTGAAGCCCGCTCGTTGGCCTCGGCGGCACTGAGGATCTGGCTATGAAATCCTTGAACGCGTGCTGCCTCTCCCCACTTTTCCCATCGGGCGACATCAGCCTCGTTCTTCGTGCAGTAAAGTATCCCGGTACGACGGAAGCCGAGATCACGACCAGTCTCGGTGCTCAGTTCCTCCCAGCGCCGTAGACTGTACATGGCCAGCGCAAGTTCATACAGGTCGCGGTTCTGCTGGCGAACCCATCCCCAATTGCGGCTCGACTGCTCGCCAGCGACAATGCCTTTTTCGAGTAGAGCAACGGAAACCCCTTTGCGGGCGAGTTCATAGGCCGTGCAGGTGCCCACGATCCCCGCCCCGATGACAACGACGTCGACGTGGGTTGGAAAAGAGGCGCTATCACTTACTTTCTGAACCTGGACCGGCATAGTCACTCTTCCTCTGGCATGGTGCTCCGGTCACCTTCGACAGGAACGATAAAAGCTTAGTTAGTCGTCGTGAACACGGGATATTCCCGACGCTCGGGGCGTCGACGACGCCTGGTGTGTTCCGCTGATATCGCTTGACGCGTTAGCGGCTGTCTCTTCTGCTCGCGCATAAGAATCAGCTGTGATCACCGCGGACATCGAGCGCATCGCGAAGCCCGTCACCGATAAAGTTGAAGCTTGTGACAGCGATCGTGATGGCCGCGCCGGGGATGATCGCCAGCCACGGCGCCGTCCCAAGATATTGCTGCGCGCCGTTTAACATATTGCCCCAACTGGGCAGCGGCGGCTGAATTCCGTAGCCGAGGAAGCTGATATAGGCCTCCATTAGGATCGCCCGGGCGACGGTCAGGGTCGCCGCCACGATGATCGGGCCCATGGCATTGGGAAGGATCTCGCGGAACATGATGTGCGTTGCGCTCAGTCCCAGCATCCGGCCGGCCAGCACGAATTCACGCTCGCGCAGAGAGCGGACCTCGGCCTCGACGATGCGGGCAACTTCCATCCAACTCGTGGCAGCGATGACGACGGTTATCATGATCGGGCTTGGCTTTAGTGCAGCAGCAAGAGCAAGCACGAGGAAGATGGATGGGAAGGAAAGAAAGCCATCCACGGCACGCATCAGAACTGTGCCGACCAGCCCGCCCCTATATCCGGCCACCACGCCGACAAGGGTTCCAATCAGCGTCGACAACAGCATCGCCGAGAAACCGACCAGGAGCGAAATGCGCCCAGCCATAAACAGCCGGGCGGCCAGGTCTCGTCCCAACGGGTCTGTGCCTAGATAATGTTGACCGGTCAGTGGCGGAGCGAAGCGTGCGCGCAAATCGATATAGAGTGAATCGTACGGTAACAAGTGGGGTCCCAGGACGCAGGCAAGCGTTAGGAGAGCGATCATCACCATACCGATGAGGGCCAGATGGTGCTTCATGAAACGGTGCGCAGTTCGGCTGTTCCACCAGCGCTCCCGGGGCGAATTTGCGGCAATGGCAGTCATGATGGCTGACTCCTGATGAGCGTTCATGGCGCTTAACTCAGACGGATACGGGGATCGATGATGGCGACAACGATGTCGGCGGCGAAGTTGCTCACCACGACAAGGATCGCTGAGAACATGAGCAAACCCATCACCACCGGGTAGTCACTGTAACCGAGGCTGTCGAGAAACAGGCGTCCCATGCCCGGCCAGGTAAACACCGTCTCGGTGACCAGAGCACCTGTCAGGACGCTAGGAAGCTGCATCCCAAGGAGTGTGATCATCGGTAGGAGGGCATTGCCAATGACATGTTTCATCAGGATGCGCCGCTCACTCAGTCCTTTGGCGCGGGCAGTCTTAATGAATTCCTGATTGATAACGTCGAGAGTCGCCGTTCGCATGTAGCGGCTCCAGATGGCCACATGCACGAGCGCGAGTACGACGCTCGGCAGAATAAGATGGTGGAGATAGTTCAGAACAGATTCGTCGCCGATCGTGTACATGTTGCCGGCTGGCAGCCAGCCAAGTTTGAGCGAGAAGACGTAGATCCCGATCAGTCCGAACCAGAAAGTCGGGATCGAAAGGGCCACCATCGCACCGACCGTGGCCATGTAGTCGAAAACCGAATAACGCCTTATGGCGCCGCGAACACCGATCCACGTACCGATGGCGATCGCGATCACCGTGGACGATCCCATCAGCAGCAGCGTTGCCATGAGGTGTCGTCCAATCACCTCGAGAACCGGCGCTCCGTCGCGGAATGAGTGGCCCCAGTCTCCTCTCAACAGGCGCCAGGCCCAATCCAGATATTGCATCCACAGAGGACGGTTCAGGCCCAACTGCTCCGCCAGTCGGTTCAAGTCGTCCTGTGTCATGCTCGCATCGAGTCCGAATTGTGCCAGGGGCCCGCCCGGAATCAGGTTGAGGACCACGAAGCCGATGACGGAGACGATCAGGAGCAGTACGAGGCTCTGAGCGAACCGGTTGAGTAGGAAGCTACGCATTCAGGCTCTCCCTGTGATAGCGCCAATAAAAGTCGCCGCCGCGAGTCGCGGCGGCGACGACGGGAGGTCAACTCAGCTCTTCCAGCGCCAGCCGGCAGCATGCCAGGATGCCGTGCGCGTGTTCGAATTAGGTTCCCAGCCCTCAAGGCCTTCCTTCGTGCCGATCACGTAGGTGGCGGCAAACAGCGGAAGGAAGGGAAGGTCCTGACGCACGATTTCCTGGATACGGTAATAGATTTCGCGACGCGCTTCCGGATCGAAGGTCTGGGCACCCTTCTTGAGCAGCGCATCCACTTCCGGATTGGAATATTGGCCGACGTTCGATCCCTTTCCGCCCTTCGCGGCAATCGCGCTGCTCGCAAGACGGTTGGTTGCATCGGGGTCCGCGGCAATTAGATGCGTAACACCCGAGATTGCCGTGTCGAACTGTGACTTCAGCCAAAACTCGCCGAACATAACGGCAGCCGGCAAATTCGAGATCGTCATCTGGACACCAATTTCGGCGAATGTCTGCTGCAGGAACTGCTGCACCTGCTCGCGGAGGTTATTGCCGGATGTCGTCGAGTTGTTGAACGCCAGCTTCACTCCATTCTTCTCGCGGATCCCGTCCGAACCCGGCACCCAGCCGGCGTCGTCGAGGATTTTGCGTGCGGCGTCGAGATTGAATTTCTGGGTCGGAAGGTCCGGATTGAAATAATACGACTCCTTCGGCATGAAGGTCTCGGTCGGTGTCACGACGCCGTAATAGACGGCGTCGATGATCGCTGTTCTGTCCATCGCAGCATAGAGTGCCTGACGCACCGCAAGTTCCTTAAACTGCGGCCGCTCGAGATTGAGATAGAACGACTCGACGGAGGAACCGGCCACCAGGCTCACCACACGGCCCGGCAATTTGCTGGCCTCGTCGTAGTGGTCGGGCGTGATGTACGCCTGGTCTGTGAGGTCGATGTCCCCGCTCTTGAACTGGGTATAGAGCACCGTCTGGTCAGGAATGTATTTGAATACAACCCGTTCGACATACGGACCGTCGCCAAAATAATCCGGGTTCGCCGCCAGTTCGAGATGGTCGCCGGCCACACGCTGGCTCCACCTGAAGGCGCCGGTGCCAACGGGTGCCTGATTGAAGGCTGCTGCGTTCGGATCAGCTTCCTTCTCGAGAAGGTGCTTTGGCACGATGAAGGTTTCGGTGAGAAACGACAGGTAAGGGGCGAAAACCTGCTCCATGCGCCAGGTGATTTCAGTTGGCGAGACCACCGTGAGGTCACGCACCAGCGAATGGCCGCCCGTACGCCAAGCGCGGAATTTCGGATTGGTGATCAGTTCAAGGGTGAACTTCACGTCCTCAGCCGTAAACGGCCGGCCGTCATGCCAGCGAACATCGTCACGCAGGCGAACGCGCCAGTTCAGGCCATCCGCCGAGATGCCGCCGTTCTGTTGCGTGGGCACTTCTAGCGCTAGATTGGGCTGGAGCACGCCACCCGGATCCATGCGAAAGAGGGCGTCGAAGAGCGAAAAATGGACCGCATCGTCCGTTTCTATATGGGCCATCAGCGGATTGAAAACGGTCGGTTCCTGCGAAAGCCCGACCACGACGCGACCCGCAGGTTTTTTGTCGGCGGCCCGGGCAATGTCAGGCTTGCCGATCAGGTTGGGAGCGGCAAAGCATGCAATGCCGCCGGCTGCCATCAGGCGCAGTGCGTCGCGCCGAGAAATGTTGCTTTTGGTCATAGACTCTTTTGTCATTTCATTCCCTCTCTTTTTGTTCGTTAGGAATCTACTGCCGCGATCTGATTGCACTTTCGCAAGTGTCTCTGGCTCGTTCTCCCGGGATTGCGGCCACAAGTTCACGCGTGTAGTCGGATTGCGGTTTCAGGAAGATCTGAGACGGCGGGCCGCGCTCGACGACCCGGCCCTTCTGCATCACAGCAATTTCGTCGCAGATCTGGCTGGCGACACGAAGATCATGGGTGATGAAGACCATTGATACGCCCGTCTCGCGCTGGATTTGGTCAAGCAGCTTGAGGATCTGGGCCTGGATCGACACGTCAAGCGCGGAGACTGCTTCGTCGGCAATCAGCAGTTTGGGCTTGAACATCAAGGCCCGCGCGATGCCGATGCGCTGGCGCTGACCACCCGAGAATTCGTGCGGGTAGCGGCCGAAGGCGCCCGCATCGAGACCGACATGCGATAGCAACGCCCGAGCCTCTTCGCGCGCCTGTGCGTAGGGCATACCATGTGCAACAGGCCCGACGGTCAGTATCTGACCGATTGTAGATCGCGGATTGAGCGAGGCAAAGGGGTCCTGAAAGATCATCTGAATCCGAGGTCGCAGCGGCCGGAACTCGGATTCAGAGAGCTTGACGATGTCCTTGCCCTCAAACAGGATCTGACCGCTGTCGCTGTCCTGAAGTTTGACCAGGAGTCGCCCCAACGACGATTTTCCGGAACCACTTTCGCCGACAATTCCAAGGGTTCGGCCCGCAGCCAAGGTGAATGAGGCGTCCTGTACCGCCGGCACGACGCGCTGGCTACCAAACAACGCGCTACCGCTGCGATAGGTCTTGCACAATCCATTGACAGTCAGGATTGTCTTGTCGCTCGTCTGCACCTTGAGCTTTCTGTCCTCGCCCGTGAGGCGCGGAACGGCTGCGATCAAGCGTTGGGTATATGGGTGGCTGGGGGATTTGAGAACCTGATCGGCGGTGCCCTGCTCGACAATCCGCCCTTTCTCCATAACCACGACGCTGTCGGCAATTTCAGCCACCACGCCGAAGTCGTGGGTGATGAACATGACGCTCATATCCTTGCGACGTTGAATGTCACGGATAAGCTTCAGGATCTGCGCCTGCGTGGTTACGTCAAGGGCTGTGGTGGGTTCGTCTGCGATCAGCACCGTCGGCTCAAGAGCCAGCGCCATCGCGATCATGACGCGCTGGCGCTGACCACCGGAAAGCCGGAACGGATACTGCTGGTACATCAGTGCCGGATCGGGAAGGCCGACTTCCGTCAGCAGTTCGAGGGCGCGGTCACGGCGCGAAACCTTGGTACCCACTCCATGCGCGGCCATCACTTCCGTAACTTGCTCGCCAACCGTCATAAGCGGGTTGAGCGCCGAAAGAGGATCCTGGAAGATCATGGACACGACGCGGCCACGCAGCTGGCGCAGCTTTTTTGCCGGCGCGCCGACTATGGTCGTTCCATCGAGATTGATCGCACCCGACGAGACCGGAATAACCTTGGGCAAGAGACCCATAATGGTGTTTGCGGTTACCGACTTACCCGATCCGGACTCGCCGATGATGCAAAGGATCTGACCACGCTTAAGGTCGAAGGATAGATTTTCGACGGCATGAGCCCGTTCCATGCCTTTCGGCAGGTCGACTGTCAGGGCACGCACCGAAAGCGCTGCATCGCCTGCTGTAATAGCTTCGGTCGAAACCGCCATCGATATATCTCCCTTTTCTACGCCGCTTATTGACTGAAGTGTTGTCGCTGCTTACGCGTGCTGCTCATACTACTTGAGCGGCGCACAGCTTGTTCCCTTGATTTCAGCGCCATTCGCAACCAATCTGCCTTGGTTCCGCGACTAATATAAGATTGGTCTTGCCATTGGTGTCAATATAGATCAAATTGGTTTCGCAATTTTTTATCGGAGGGCACATGAGCGTGGTGTTGAAGGATTTCATCGAGGCGGAAGGTCTGGAGCCTGGGGATCGACTGCCTCCTGAGCGCGACTTGGCGCTGAAACTGGGGCTGCCGCGTACCGCCCTTAGAAGGATGCTCAGTTCGCTGGAGAAGGAAGGACGCCTAATCCGGCATGTCGGCAGGGGGACCTTTATCGCCGGCAGCGGCGTAGGTTCCAGCGCTCTTCGCCGCCCGGCAAGCAGTGACGGAGACACGTTGCGCACCTATCCGGCGGAAGTCTTCGAAGCGAGACTGATCATAGAGCCCAAGATCGCAGCATTGGCAGCCTTACGTGCGACCAGACAGGAAGTGGAAGAAATGCAGAAATCGATCGCCCGAGGCAGCGCGTCGGAATCTCTGGGCGAATTCGAGAAGTGGGACGCCGTCTTTCATCGCATCATCGTTCAAGCCGCGCGTAACGGTCTTCTTGCCTCGCTCTATGAAGGTATTCACGCTGTACGGGCGGGAAACCTTTGGGGAAAAATGAAAGAACAGTCGCTGACCTCTGAGCGCATGACGGCCTATATCGTCAGCCATCAGGCGATTCTCGACGCGATAAAAGATCGTGACAGCAGGGAGTCCGAGCGAAAAATGTACGACCACATCATCGAAGCCAGAACCAATATTCTCGGCCCGAGCATCTGAGACTTGGTTTGCAACTGGTATTGACGCTTAATGCATGTCCACCGTAGCGGCTGAGATCCGCTAAGTCACCGATCGAGACGATAATCCAGGCCGGCCTCGCAGTCTTGCCAAACTGGGGCCTTCAGGATCCAAACTGTCGTCGAAGCCAGGAGAGGAAGGTTCGTTTTCTAGCATCGCCTTCGAAAGGAAGTCGGCTCAACAAGATGTAGCTGTAGCCGTTGCTGGAGAACCCGTGGGGAGCCACCAGTTGCCCGCTTTCCACAGCGTCGGCGACGAGCGGCTCTGGGCCGATCGCGGCCCCCAGCCCAGCGATTGCCGCCTCGATACTCAAATAGAAATGTTCGAAGACCTGGCTGCCGGGGGGATTTGGATCTGCGATCTGGTTGTCGGAGATGTACCGCGTCCACGCATCTCGACGGGTGGCCGAATGAATGCGAGGGAGGCAGAGGATTCCATCTCCGCCGAAAGCCAACAGCCTTGGCGCGCACACGGGGCCGACACGCTCTTCGACTACCGTTTCCACAAACAGTTCCGGCGGCCAGCTGAAATCGCTTCTCCGTAGCGCCAGATCAATATGGCTCCTGTCGAAGTTCACAGGGCCGCCGGCGGCCAAGACGTGAACCTCAATCTCAGGATGAAGTGCGTTAAACAGCGGAAGGCGCGGGATCAACCAGCGCTGCGTGAATGTCGGTTCACATGAGAGTACAAGCGGTGCCGAACCGCCACCCTTGATTTCGTCGCAACACTCGCTGATCTGGCGAAACACTTCGCTCATCGTCCTTAGCAGACGCCGCCCTGGGTCGGTCAGAAAAACGGCCCTGTTTCTTCGTTCAAAAAGGGCCACTCCCAAGTCTTCCTCAAGCAAACGGATCTGCTTGCTGACGGCGCTGTGCGTGACGAACAATTCGTCGCCGGCACGCCCGAAATTCAAATGCCGTGCAGCTGCTTCAAATACTCTAAGCGCGGATAAGGATGGGAATCGTGCGGCCATATCTGTGAAATAAAGTGACGGATTTCGGTCAGAATTGATCGTTTTTCCGGCAAAAGCAATAGCGCTAATATCCTTATCGTCACACAAAACCGATAGGATAGCGATGTTGAAGGTGGGAATCCTGGCCGACGATTTGACGAGCGCAACGGATGGTGCTGGACCATTTGTGAGCATGGGGCACAGATGCCTTGTCTTCACCGACTACCGGCGATCCTCGCCTGAAAATGTCGCGATCGTTTCCGTCAACAAGGCAAGTCGCGCAGCATCCATTGAGGGCGCTGTCGATCGAGCAACGCAGGCGGCACAAAGCCTGGCGTCCGCAGAAATCCTTTACAATACCGTTGATTCCACCATTCGCGGCCACGTTGGAGCTGAGATAACAGCCGCGCTCGCGGCGTCTGGCCGGACCATCGCAATCGTCGCTCCAGCTTTTCCTGCAGGTGGACGCACTACTGAAGGAGGGCGCCAGCTTCTTCATGGCGTGCCGTTGGAGGAAACCGAGTTTGCAAAGGACCCGCTCCACCCCGTAGCGGACTCCCATCTTCGGGCTCTGTTTCGGGATATCCCAGAGGCCGAAATCCGCCACCTTGGGCTTGAAGAAATCCGTGTATTGAAGTCCGGCGAGCTGACCGCAGATCACCGGGAGTTGTTGATCGCCGATGCGACCACGCAGGAGGATCTGGCCCGGCTGGTGAAATCGGCGGCGGATCCGAAGTCCATCCTTTGGTGCGGTTCTCCAGGACTGGCAATCGCACTGGCAGACTTTGTGGGTCGCGCCGATGACACCACACTGTTGCCCCTCGCGGCGCCGCTCAATCTCTTCGTCATTGGCAGCGTCAACCCCCTGAGCCGTGAGCAATGCTCACGGCTGATGAGCACTGACAACGTCCGGCAGATCATCATCGATGCCGAGGTGGCGTCTCGCTCTGCCGACCTCGCTGCCGAAAACACCGCTGCCCAATACAGACAGTCCGGAACCAGCGGTGATGTTATTCTGACCACGTCGGACCGTGGAGCTTCCGCCGATCCTCGCTCCATCGCAATCGCACTTGGCAAGGCTGTCCGCGCGATCATGGAGCATCATCCGGTGACCGGACTCTTCCTGACTGGCGGTGACACCGCCGAATCCGTGCTGAGCGAACTTGAGATAGGCTCTGTCAATCTTTTCGGCGAGGTGGAACCCGGCATCCCGGTGGGACGCACGACCGGTCCCCATCCTATTCACATCATCACAAAGGCGGGCGGCTTCGGCTCGTCCAATATCCTGCTGAAATCAGCCGAGTTGCTTCGGGGCCTCTGGCTTGGAGATAAGAAATGAAGAAGCCTGTAGGCATAACGATGGGCGATCCCTGTGGAATCGGCCCGGAAATCATCGCGCGCGTTTTCGCGGACGGACTGCCGGAGCAAGCGGTGGTGATCGGCGACGCAAAGGTGATGGAACGCGCGGTTCGGGCCTTGGCTCTTCCTCTCCAAGTGCAGCCCGTCGCGTCGGTCGATGAGGCAATCCGAGATGCGACGCTCATACCCGTCCTCAACGTCTCAGAGCTGCCGGACGATATGCCAATCGGTCAGGTGGACGCTCGCGCCGGCCGCGCGAGCTACGACTATGTCGTGAGAGCGATCGACGAAGCGCTGGCAGGAAACATTGGGGCGATCGTGACCGCGCCGATCAATAAGGAAGCAATGAGGAAGGGCGGGCTCGATTATCCCGGCCACACCGAAATCCTTGCTGAACGATCGGGGACCGACAAGTTCGCGATGATGCTGGCGAACGACGAATTGCGTGTCATTCTGGTGACGATCCACGTGTCGTTGCGCGACGCAATCGATCTGGTGACGCAGGATTCGGTGCTCAGAACAATCGAACTGGCACACAGGGCAGGCAAGGCTTATGGCATCGCCTCGCCTCGCGTTGCAGTCGCCGGCCTCAATCCCCATGCCGGTGAAAACGGCATGTTCGGACGCGAAGATCTCGACATCATCGCGCCGGCGATCAAGCGCGCTCAGGAACTTGGAATAAACGCGTCCGGTCCTTGGCCCGGAGACACGATTTTCATGCGGGCCCGCAAGGGCGAGTTCGATATCGTCGTTGCACAATACCACGACCAGGGGCTCATTCCGGTCAAGTATCTCGGGATCGACAACGGCGTCAACGTCACCATCGGCTTGCCCTTCATCCGTACCAGCGTCGATCACGGCACCGCATTCGACATCGCGGGCCAGGGCACGGCCGACCATTCCTCTCTTCGCCATGCCTTCGATCAGGCTCTGCTTCTCAACGCAATCTAGGAGCGCTTTCGATGCCACAGACTCCCAACTTCATTTTCATGCTGACCAATCAGGATCGGACCGTTGCCAACGCGGCCGACCGCCTCAAGGATGTGCTTGCCGCCGGAATCACGCATGTGGGATTCAAGGATATCGGTCTGCCGTTCGATGAACTTTTGGTCCTTGCTTCAGCGATCAAGGCGGCGGGCGCCACGCTCTATCTCGAAGTGGTCAGCCTCGACGAGGAAAGCGAGCGACGGTCGGCGCAGGCCGCGGTCGACCTTGATGTCCACATCTTGATGGGTGGAACCAGACCAAATGTCGTTTTGCCAGTCATTGCTGGGAGGAACATCCAGTACTATCCGTTCCCCGGCAAGATCGTGGGACACCCGAGTAAGCTCGAAGGGACGATCGAAACAATTGTGGACAGTGCTCGGCAATTGGCTGCGATCGACGGTGTCAGCGGTCTCGATCTGCTCGCCTATCGCTTCAACGGAGATGTCGAAGCGTTGATGACGCGCGTGTGCGAAGCCGTCGAGAAGCCTGTAGTGGTTGCCGGATCGATCGACAGTCCTGAAAGGATGGCGGCCGTGGTACGATCTGGCGCAGCAGGGTTTACTATCGGCACGGCGGCTTTCAATGGCGCATTTTCAGGCAGTTCCAATCTGCGGTTTGAGATCGAGAAGGAGATCGACGTACTCACGCGGATTCAGGCTGATGCGGGTGATATTGCGCTGTCACCATTAACAGCTGGCTGAATCGAACCTTCACCGACCATTAATTGCTATCTTTACGATTTAGCGACAAGGTGAATTTCGATTTTGGAGATCAGATACATGGATCTAGCGACGTTCGACCCCTCCTCTCGCTTGGCGGCCACGACCACTCTTGAGACGCTGGAAACGCCCTGTCTGGTTCTGGACGCGGACCGGATGGACCGGAATATAACGCGGCTCAGGAACCGGCTCGATAGCCTGGGTGTGTCGCTTCGACCGCATCTGAAGACCGCGAAGTCAACTGACGTGGCCCGGCGGGTCATGAGTGCGCCCGAGGGGCCGGCGACCGTCTCCACGCTGAAGGAAGCCGAGCAGTTCGCGACCGATGGCGTTCGCGACATGATCTATGCGGTCGGCATCGCCCCGGAGAAGCTCGCACGTGTCGTCGAACTGCGCGCCAAGGGCGTCGATCTCGTGGTGGTACTCGATACTGTTGAGCAGGCGGAGGCGGTTGCCGCGGCATCCCGAAAGGCCGGAATGCGGATCCCAGCCATGATCGAGATCGACTGCGATGGCCACCGCTCGGGTGTGGTGCCAAATAATCACGCTCAGTTGCTGGAGATCGGGAAGGTCCTGGCCGCAGGGGCGGAGCTGCGTGGCGTTCTGACCCATGCCGGCGACAGCTACAAAGGTGGAGGCGACGAGGCGCAGCACCACTATGCACAAGCGGAGCGGTTGGCCGTTGTTGAAGCCGCGCAGCTTCTTCGCAGTGCGGGTCTGCCGTGCCCGGTCGTCAGCGTCGGTTCGACGCCGACGGCCCATCATGCGAAGGATCTGACCGGGGTGACTGAAGTCCGCGCCGGCGTGTTCGTGTTCTTCGATCTGGTGATGGCAGGCATCGGCATTTGCCACGTCGATGACATCGCGCTCAGCGTTCTGGCTACGGTTATCGGACACCAGCGCGAGAAGGGTTGGATCATAACTGATGGCGGATGGATGTCGCTGTCGCGCGACCGTGGAACCGGCAAGCAAGCCGTCGACCAGGGATATGGCCTCGTCTGTGATATCGACGGCAGTGCCTACCAGGACATCATCGTTGCCGATGCGAACCAGGAGCACGGTATCATCGCCGTGCGGCCCGGCTCGGACGCTCGCCTGCCCGATCTGGCGATCGGAGACCGGGTGAGGATCCTGCCGAACCACGCATGCGCGGCCGCTGCCCAGCACGAAGCCTATCATGTGGTCCGCAGTCGCTCGCACGCTGTCGAGGCCTGCTGGCCGCGCTTCGGAGGCTGGTGATGTCGAACATCATAAACGTGAATACAGATCGCGCGCCCAGCCCTGCCGGTCATTATGTCCACGCGAAGCTGGCGGGCCAGCATCTTTATATATCAGGGCAGCTCCCAATCCGGCCGGACGGGGCGCCGCTTCCCGACGATGGGTTCGAGACGCAGGCGGGGCAGGCCATCGAGAACATGCTGGCGGTTCTGGAAGCCGCAGGCGGAACCCCGGACGATCTCGTCAGGGTGACCGCCTACATCGTTGGCGTCAGCAACTGGCCGCGCTTCAACCAGGTTTATGCAGCGCGGCTGGCAGAGGCGCGCCCGGCGCGCACCGTGGTTCCGGTACCCGAACTCCACTACGGCTATCTCGTCGAGATCGACGCCATCGCCGTGCTCGCGCAAGACGCTCCTGCGCGGCAGGCAGAAAACAGCTCCGACTAATCAATTCAGGTCAGCCACGATGTCACCACTCCTCAAACGCATACAGAGCGATCAAGAGCTTCCCGCGAGGGCCGACGTCGTCGTCATCGGCGGCGGCATTATTGGTGCGTCGGCGGCATTTTTTCTCGCAGAGCGGGGGCTTTCCGTTGCTTTGGTGGAAAAGGGCTATGTCGGCGGTGAGCAGTCCAGCCGAAACTGGGGCTGGTGCCGCCGGCAAAACCGGGATGAACGCGAACTGCCGCTCTCAGGGATTTCCATGCAGGCGTGGGACCAGTTTGCTGCCAAAATCGACGAGGACGTCGGCTTCCGCCAATGCGGCCTATTCTATGCGACAGACAACCCGCAGCAGCTGGCGGAATGGGAACGATGGCTTGATCTTGCCCGGCAATTCAACGTCAATACGAAGATGCTAACTGCCCGGGAGGCGCAAGACAGAATTCCGGCGCAAGGTCGCCGCTGGCTCGGCGGCGTCCATTCAGTCGATGATGGCAAGGGGGAGCCGGCCATTGCGGCGCCGACGATTGCGAATGGTGCCCGCAAGTTCGGAGCGACTATCCACCAGGAATGCGCTGCACGAGGTCTTGATATCGTCAATGGTGCAGTTGCGGGCGTCATCACCGAAAAAGGGCTTATCAGGTCGCAGGCAGTTCTGAACGCCGGCGGTGCGTGGACATCCTTGTTCTGCCGCCAGCACGGCGTTCAATTCCCGCAGGCAAGCGTGCGCCAGACCGCGATTCGTACGCGGCCAACAACCAATCTCGGCGAGGCGATCTACACGCCGGAGTGCTCGCTGACCCGCAGGTTGGACGGCAGTTATACGCTTGCTATCAGCGGCAGGGCGACCTTGGATATCACGCCACAAGGTCTCCGCTATGCGCGCTGGTTCATGCCCATGTTTCTGAAGCGCCTGAAAGCGGTCCAGATTGGCGTCGGCAGGTCCATGTTCCATGGACCGGAAGCCTTGGCGAGCTGGAACAAGGATACGCCTTCGCCGTTCGAGCGGATCCGTGTTCTCGATCCAAGACCGAGCCGCCGGACGGTCGCGGCTATTCTAAAGGGCGTCACCGAGCAGTTCCCGGCGCTTACGGGTATCGAACTCGCTGACAGTTGGGGCGCCTATGTGGATTGCACACCGGACGCGGTACCGGTTATCTCGGCGTCCGATCATGTGAAAGGCCTTTATTTGGCCGCGGGCGGTTCCGGCCATGGTTTCGGCATTGGTCCGGGCATCGGCCGCCTCGCCGCTGATCTAGTTGCTAACGATAGACCCTGCGTCGATCCCACGCCCTTCCGGCTGTCGCGCTTCTTTGACGGCTCCAGAGTCGAGGTAGGCGGTCTCTGATCGTGCCGGAAGGCCAGTGTAGGACAAGATTTTCCTAGCCGACGCTGTCCAGCATCTTGTTATACATACCGACCAGCGGCAGGAACCAGGGGGTTCAGAAGTGCCCCGGGACGGCCGGCCACGCGTACGAGAGGAGTGTCCGAAAGGCCATGCTTGCTCACCTTCGAACGTTAAAGAGAAGGGGCGAACGGACCGCCCCGGTCTCATCGTAGCAACAGCGCCTGAGCCCTGTTTTCAGGCGCGCTTGAGGGCTGGCTCCAGGCCAACGGCGGCGGCTAGCCCGCCGATATCCTTGATCTCGGTGTATTCGTAAAAGGGATTGGCCGGCTCATGGCCGCGGTTGACCCAGACCTTGCTCTTGATGCCCAGGTCATAGGCGGTCATCAGGTCGTAGCGGAAGGATGAGGACACATGAGTAATATCTTCCGGTCCGCAGCCGAGCCTGTCGAGCATGTATTCGAAGCCCTTCATCAGAGGTTTATATGCCCCGACTTCTTCTGCCGTGATTACCATATGGATGGGCGCGCCCAACTTATCAACGTTCGACATGATCAGGCTGTTCATGGAGTTCGACAGGATGACCAGCGGAATTTCCTTGGCCACTCTGGACAGGCCAGCCGGGACGTCCGGGTGCGGACCCCAGGTTGGCACCTCGTCATAGATGCGTTGGGCGTCTTCGGGTTTGAACGGGATACCAATGCGTTTGCAGCTGCGTTCGATTGAATTGTGCACCACTTCGAGGAAAGGTTTCCACGGCCCTAGCACCTCGTCAAGGCGATAGCCCCTGAAAGCCTCGACCAAGGCGGCCATCGCTTCAGGGGAGAGGCGCTCGCCGTAGACGCGTCGCGCAGCGCCGGCCATATCGAAATTGGTGAGCGTGCCGTAGCAGTCGAAGGTCACGTACTTCGGTCGAAATTGAGTCATAGCGTGTATTCCTTCCAATGTTTCATGGCACCGTGTGCCTATCCAAGGTCATCGTAGCGGCATGCCGCCTGTCTAAAGAGGTCGCGGTTCCAATAGACCGCAATGCGGCAGCGGCGCAGATACCTTTGCGAATCCGTAACTGGTCATTTCCTCCGCCTTTGTTGATACCGGGCCAATCCACCCAAGCGGAGCACTCGAACTTTTTGCTGCACTCCGACCAGTGGGAGCACACTGGCATAACTTGGTGGCGATGGCAACTAATTGTCCAACAATTTTTCATGCTCGATCGCCCTGCAACTGTCCGGCAACTTGAGTGCACCGCACCCAAGCCGCGACCAATATTACCGTATATTGTTGATAGTATTAGCTTATTTTTGTGCGAATTCATCAGAACATTCCGCTCTGTCGCCAATCGCCATCCACCCGAAAAGATCAATCACCTAGATCGGGAAAAATAAATTGTTGTACAAAAATTGGAATGTGAGATACTGCCTCGCATCGAGCTGCCCATTCTCGAGGCAGGATCTGAAATGAGTTGAAGATGGGTCATAAGCATCAGTGTGGGCCAGCCCGCGTCCCTGAGCTCTCCGACGCGTGCCATCCCGTGGGCGCTACGGAAGCCGAAGAAATCACCGAGCGGCTATATGGCGTGCGGGGCTCGGCAACGCGCTTTGAAACCGAGAAAGACGACACGTTCCTCCTCGACTGCGCCGCCCGAGGGAAGTTTGTGCTAAAGATCGCTCATCCTTCTGAGCGGATGGCGGAGCTCGAGTTCCAGGTCGCGCTGATGCGTCACCTCGAGGAGCGGGCCCCTGATCTACCTATCCCCCGCACACTTCGCGACGTCGGCGGCGCGGATTTGCCCATCGTCACTACGAGTGCCGGCGAGCGGCGAGTGGTGCGGCTCATCACCTTCCTCGCCGGAACTCCCCTCGACCGGACATCTTGCACAGCCCCACAGCGCGAACGGATCGGCGAAATCCTGGCAAAGCTGCGTCATTCCATGGCCGATTTCTCGCACCCCGCAGACGGCCGTGCGGTGGCCTGGGACGTCACCCATCTGCTCGACCTCACCAATCTGTTGAGCTTTATCCCTGAGGGCGGCAAGCGGACCTGGACCGTCCGTGCGCTCGAGCGGTTTGCCGAAATCAAGCCGAAGCTCGACCTGTGCCGGCGGCAAGTGCTCCACAACGACTTCAACACGTCGAACCTGGTCGTCGATCATGCTAGTCCGCACTTCCTGACCGGCGTAATCGATTTCGGCGATGCGGTCCGTACCGCCATCGCCGTCGATGTCTCCACGGCGTTGATGAACCAGATGCCAAAAGCCTTCGACCATGGAAACCGGCGCGACCTGTTCGACGAACCGCGCGACCTTCTGCGAGGCTATCTCCGCCACGCCGAACTGACGGAGGAGGAGCTCCGGCTCATTCCCTTCCTATCGATGGGACGTCTTGCGGTTCGTGCGCTGCTGACGAGCTGGCGCGCAGAGATCTTCCCCGAGAATAGCCGCTATATCCTGCGCAATACCGAAGCCGGCTGGGCCCATCTCGAGTGGTTCCACTCAATTTCGACCGCACAGATTTCCGATCTTCTGACACGATAGGAACAGCAATGTCCAAACAGGCGACTACCCTGCCCAAGGGCTTCCGTGGCGACATGCCAAATGGCTTCAACCCTCAGGACACGTCTCATCTCACAAGTGAAGATCTGGCGCATGTCGCCAGGCGGCAAAGGCTCCTCGGGCCAGCTTATCGGCTCTTCTACAAGTCCCCGGTTGAGATCTCCCGTGCGAAGGGCGTCTTCCTCTATGACAAGCACGGCAACGAATATCTCGACGCCTACAACAACGTGGTGTCGCTGGGTCACTCTCATCCGCGTGTCGTTGAGGCGATCCAGAAGCAGCTCGAGATACTCTGTACCCACACGCGTTACATGCAGGAGCCGCTGCTGGACTATGCCGAAGCCCTGATCAATACGTTCGGTGGCGAACTCGGCCGGACCGGATGCGCGATGTTCACATGCACGGGCTCGGAAGCCAACGATCTCGCCTTGCGGATCGCGCGTTACCACACACGCAAGACCGGCGTCATCGTCACGGCGGAAGCCTATCACGGCAACAGCGGCGCGGTGGCGGCAATCTCGCCGTCGCTCGGCAGGAGGTCGGCTCTGGATCCCTATCTTCGCACGGTCGCCGCGCCGGATTCCTATCGCCTGCCCGTCGAGGAAATCGGCCGGCGGATGGCGGAGGATGTCGCGCGGCAGATCACCGACATGGAGCGGCATGGCGGCGGCCTAGCGGCCTTCATCGCGGATTCCGTCTTCTCCTCCGATGGTCTCTACGTCGATCCGACGGACGTATTGGCGCCAGTGGCGGAAGTTGTGCGCAAGGCTGGCGGCCTGTTCATTGCCGACGAGGTGCAATCCGGATTCGGGCGAACCGGTACCCATCTTTGGGGCCACAGCCGTCACAAGGTCGATCCGGACATCGTCACAATGGGCAAACCCATGGGCAACGGCTATCCCGTTGCCGGCGTGGTGCTGCGGCCCGAACTCGTTGCCGAATTCGGATCCAGCATGCGCTACTTCAATACGTTTGGCGGCAACTCCGTCGCTATCGCCGCTGCAAGAGCCGTGCTCGACACGATCCTCGAGGAAGGCCTGTTGGACAATGCCGTCAAGGTCGGCGGCGAAATCCTCGACGGCCTCCGGGACCTTCAGAAGAAATATGAATTCGTCGGCGATGTTCGCGGGGCCGGCCTCTATTTCGCCGTCGAACTCGTCAAGGATAGAGACCGAAAAACGCCGGACATGGACCGTGCGCTTGCAGCCGTCAATGCCTTGCGCGACCGGCGCATCCTCATCTCCGCGACGGGAGCGGACGCGCATATCCTGAAGATCAGGCCCCCGCTCATCTTCACATCGGCCAACGCGGTGCGTCTGCTCGAGGGCGTCGACGAGGTGCTTCGGTCCGTGCAGATCTAGGACCGCCACCATGCGCCCAGGAGGCACAATATCATCTCCCTTGCCCTACGCCGCCGCATGTGGCGTAGGTAGACGAACATGATCAATGAACAAAGACAAGCCATGCCGCCGCAGCCCGCCGAGAATCAAGTCGAAGATCCAGAGATGAACGTCGAGCCCTTGCCCACCAGCGCGGTGGAAATCCTTACCCATGCCTTGCGACGGCGCATCTTGTCGGGGGATTTCCGACCTGGCGAGTTCCTCCGCGACGTGAAGATGTGCGAAGAGCATTCGACCTCGCGACACACATTCCGTACAGCAGCCCAGGTGCTCGTCACCCAGGGCCTGCTGCGTCAGATACCGAACCGAGGCTTTGTGGTGCCCGAATTCGGACCAGACGATATTGTCGATATCACGCGCGTGCGCGGCGCCATCGAGGGCGAGGCCATTCGTCTGATAGTGCTGACCGGCGTCATCCCATCTCAGGCGCTGGACGCGGTCGACGTCATGCACAGGTCGACTCTGTCCTCCGACAGATCCCTGCTGGTTGCTGCGGACCGCGACTTCCACCGCGCGATCATCGCCGCCAGCGGTAGCGCTCGGCTGAAGCGGACCTATTCGGACCTCGAGGGCGAGATCGAGCTCCTCCTCGCACAGCGGCAGGATTTCTACGCCACCGCCGAAGAGATGGCGGAAGAACACGAGCGGCTCATCAACAGCTTGAGAAGCCGCCACTACGATACGGCGCGGGACGCGTTCCAGGAGCACTGGGAAGATCTCCAGATCAAGTTGCTCGATCAACGCTGAGCAGCGCTCCGCGCAGCAAGCACCGTTTCGGATGCTTTCTCTCCGACTCCGCCAGAGCCTGCTTTTCGGCGTAGTTCCGGCGTCGACGCCAATCGCATGGCGCCGAAGGCGCAGTGACGGCCGGTGCCAGACCGGAAAGGCGCTCGATGGAAGATGGGCGATCGCAGGTGATCGCGATGCTTTCGTTGGCGTCGAAAACACCGGGCGCGCTCGTGCCGATCACGACACATCTGCCTTTCGGCGGGGATGGCAAATGCCGCGGAACGGTCAACGCGGGTTCGGCACGGCCCAATGCAGCGTCAAAGATCAGGCGCAATGACACCGCGCATGAACCAGCTCGCGCGCCACGATCGTAATGCGATTTTCATAGCGACCTGCCCAACTCACCACATCACCAACATCCGCGTAATCCTCATCAGCGGGAGCTCGCCAGAAGCGCGTAGTTGCGGTGTACGTGGGTTTGACGGACGAACCTGCCCTGGTGATGGGCGAGCAGGAAATCGATCAGGGGCCTTGGTTTCGGAATCGTTTCTCGCTGCCACCGGGCCGATGACCAGCCCACGGCCAAATCCGGATGGAGCGAAGTCCTGAATCTCGCCGTCATCGCGAACGACAGTGAACTTATCAGTGCCGTACGGTCATGGCCGCTTGCCTCGCGATCCAGCGCCACCAAGTTGGCATGATCGCCGCTCTCGCTCCATGTTACATGGGCCGGCGCCTCCACCCGCAACGGCTCACCCAGGTGCTGCACGGTCTCGCCAGTCGCAGCGAAACCCACCTTCTCCTAGAGCGGAAGACCTTCCTGCGTCGTCACCAGATAGCAGGTGGCGCTCCCGCCTCAGCAAGCGCCCCTTCCAACATCTAACGGCCGCGGTCGCGGCATTGCGGCATCGACGATGACCACGTCGATGGTGGCGACGTCTAATCAGCCAATAGCCTGGCTCGCAAGACAGAAAGTTTGAACGGCCCGTGTTTCAGATTGACCCGAAGCGCCGCGGACCATCGCAACGACGGTGCCCTCCCGAGGCAGCCCCCAGTCTTCGAGCGGTGACGAAAGGCCGGTCTGTTCGGGGATATCGACTCGCACAATGCGACCTTTCTTGCTGGAGAGGACGAAGGCAAGCAGGTCCCTAGCCTGTTCCGAGTTTTCCGCAACGACAGGCCCCACGACTTCACCCTTTCCGAACAACCGCGTTGCCGCAAATGCGACGATACGATCACCTTTCCGGATGGCGGCGAAACTACCCTCCTTCGCCAGAGCATTGTGTACCGAGTCACGGTCGGCCCCGAATCCCGCACGATCGAGCGCTTTGATTTCCGGCAGCGCTTCGGGCCCGACCCAGTCAACATATTTTGGGGCGTCGACGTGACTGGCGACCCCTTGGTGGCGGACAATCTGGTGCGTCGCGACGAATCCCAGTTTTTCATAAATAGGCAAGCCGTCATTCGTCGCCGTCAATCGGCATTCACGATCACCAGCGAGTTCCAACACGGCGGTGGTAAGTTTTCTTCCCACGCCCCGGCCACGCTGGCTTTCGTCGACAATAATCATGTTAATGGCCGCGCAAGTGTCGCCGAAGGGGGTCATGAGGGCGGTACCCACAACCCGGTCGCTCCCAAGCGCAACGCGTCCCTCGCTCAGAGACCATATTATTTCCCAGTCTTCCCTCCTGTGCGCCCAGCCCGCTGCACGCGACAGCGCGAGGGCTCCGCCCAAATGGTGAGCCTCGAAAGGCGCAAGAACGATCGATTCCGTTGGCATCAGTTCATCCATTCGTGGGTCTCTGGCTCTCCAGTGACAAGAGCGACGGGTCTATGAAGCCGCGGCCAGAATCGAGATTCCTGGCCGGACGAGCGACACGGATACAATAAGCCGCGTAAAGACGGCGGGCGGAATAAACCGCCCATCCGATTTCAAGAGGCGCCGACCGAACGGCTTGCCTGCCGCATCGTAAAACGGCATCGGTTGCTCGAATGATCACGTAACGGTGACGAAGATCTTCCGCACAGTCTCGATTGTCTTCCAAACCCCGACGTAGCCCGGCTTCATCACGAAGCTGTCGCCCGCGCGATAGATGACCGGGTCCTTACCATTCTCCGTCAGTTCGATTACACCATGCACAAGATGACAAAATTCAAACGTCTCGCCCTTGATGGAGTGCGTTTCACCGGGCGTCGCCTCGAAAACACCGGTATTGACCTTGCCATCCTTGGCGGTGTCCTGGAGCCACGTCTTGAAAGCGGGGCTGCCCGAAATCAGGCGATCCGGCTCGGCTGTTCTATGCTTCGGCTCGAAGGATGGATTCGGGTCGATGGTTTTCAATAGGGACATTCATCTCTCCTATTCTTGCGGCAGATCCCTGCGGCATTATTCCGTGTTTCGAGCCTGCCTGACGTCGGCACGTGATCGCCAACTGGTAACCAGCGTTGCTCGCGACGACCTACCAGGTCACCGCAATGTACTTCGTTTCGAGGTATTCGAGCATGCCGTGATGGCTGCCTTCGCGCCCGAGGCCGCTCTGCTTCATGCCGCCGAACGGCGCCGCAGCGTCGGAAACGACACCGCGGTTAATTCCGACCATCCCGCTCTCAAGTCTGCCGGCGACTGCAAGCACACGCTTGAGGTCTCGGCTGAAGATATAGGACACAAGCCCGTATTCGGTGTCGTTGGCCAAATCGACGACCTCGTCCTCGGTATCAAACACAATCACTGGCGCAACCGGACCGAAGATTTCTTCGCGAAGTATCTCGGCGTCCGGAGAGACATTGGCGAGAACGGTTGGCAAATAATAGAAACCCTCGCCACTCAGCCTGTTACCCCCCGTCACCAGCCGGGCTCCCTTGGCGATCGCATCGTCTACCAGACGCCCCACCTTGGTCACAGCGGCATCGGTGATCAGTGGGCCAAGCTGCGTATCGGGTGCCAGTCCCGGTCCGACGTTGAGCGCTGCCATCTCCTCCGCGAAGCGCCGAATGAAGTCAGCAGAAATTCCCTTTTGAACGTAGAAGCGGTTTGCGGCCGTGCAAGCCTCACCGCCGTTGCGCATCTTTGCAACCATTGCGCCGGCGACCGCCGTTTCCAGGTCGGCATCATCGAATACAATGAAAGGCGCGTTGCCGCCCAATTCCATTGAACAACTGATGACCTGGTCCGCGGCCTCGCGCAGCAGTATCCTGCCAACGCCGGTCGAGCCGGTGAAAGACAGCTTCCGGACCCGCTTGTCATGCAGCATTGCGCTAACCACAGGGCCGGCTTTTTTCGTGGGAACGATGTTGACCACTCCGGCAGGAACACCTGCCTGCCGCATGAGTTCTCCGATCGCGAGCGCCGTCAGAGGCGTCTCGGCTGCCGGCTTCAGGATGCACGTGCAGCCTGCAGCCAATGCCGGAGCAATTTTTCGCGTCGCCATCGCTGCCGGGAAATTCCACGGCGTTACCAATACGGCGATACCAATCGGCTCATGGCTCACAATGATCTGGTTTGCGCCCGAAGGGGCTGAGCCAAATTCACCGGGAGCCCTCACAGCCTCCTCGGCATACCAGCGGAAAAACTCGGCCGCGTAGGCGACTTCCGATCTCGCGTCGGGGAGCGCCTTGCCGTTTTCTACCGTTATCAGTTGCGCCAGCCACTCTGCCTGTTCGAGAAGAAGGTGAAAACACTTCATGAGAACATCCGCGCGCCGGCGCGGCGGAGTTGCTTTCCAGGCGGCAGCTGCCTTTTCCGCCGCGTCGACGGCCGCCATTGCATCCGGGATGTCGCCGTCACAAACTGTCGCAATTGCTTCAGCAGTCGAAGGATCGATCACATCAAAGGTCCGGCCACTCTTTGCCGAAACCCATTCGCCGCCGATGAAGAGTTGAGTGGGAGCTTCGCATGCTACAGCCGCCTGCGCAGTCGCACGGCTTGTTTCAAGTGTAGGAGTTGCTTTCACGTTCACCACCATTCGCTACCAATCAGGATCGTTGTGCGATCAATATAGAATTGGTTTAGCGATTGGTGTCAATATAGATCAAATTGGTCTCGCGGATTATTTTCGAATTTTTGAAACCGTGCTCCCGCTGCGTGAAAAAGGAGCTAGAAATGGCAGGCGTTCTCTCTCTCCTAGCTAAAGGGAGAACGCCTGCGAAAGGAGCTTTCTTGGTCGACGTGATTAGCTTCATGCGGGGCTTTTGGAAGCGCTCCTGCCCTACTTGATAAGCCGCCTCTCGGCTTCAGTTTGATGCAGCTGCCTCAAACGCCATGACGCTGATAGGTGGGCAAGGGCGAGGTCCGCTGCGCAGCACCCGCCCGCAAATTCCCGCACCGTTTTCGATTCAGAAGAGGCCTGCTTCCTTCTTAGGATGAAGCAGCCCTGGAACGAGCGCGCACCTTGCCTTGTTCAACTCGCCGGGGTCTTCATCTAGCACTTTGAGTGACCTCGCGCACCGCTGCGATAGCCTCGTCCACGGCGACACGATCGACGTCGAGATGGGTGACCCAGCGCATTCGCCCACCTGGCCAAAAACTCGCCGCAATGCCGCGCTCACGCAGCGCCTCGGATAGCCGCGTCGCCAGCTCGGGCGCGAGCTCAACAAAAACCATGTTGGACTGCGGCGGTTTAACCGTCAGTCCTGTGATTTCCGAGAATCCTTTGGCGAGAGCCTTGGCGTTGGCATGATCGTCGGCGAGACGTTGCACATGATGGTCGAGGGCGTACAGCCCCGCCGCCGCAACTATTCCTGCCTGCCGCATCCCTCCGCCAAGCATCTTGCGCCAACGGCGTGCCCGCCCGATCAACCTGACATCCCCGACGAGCACTGATCCGAGCGGCGTCCCGAGCCCCTTTGAGAGGCACACCGACACGCTATCAAAACCCTCAGCCAAACAAGCGACATCCACGTCGAGCGCCACGGCCGCGTTGAATATCCGCGCACCATCAAGATGAGTGGCGAGCTTCCGATCCTGTGCAAACTCGACGACCTCGTCCAGATGACCTCGCGGCAGTACCCGCCCCACGAACGTATTCTCGATCGTGACAAGTCGTGTGACCGCAAAATGCGGATCGTCCGCCTTGACGGCCGCGTGAAGGTCGTCGAGGTGGATCGTCCCATCCGCGCGGACCGGCAAAGGCTGCGGCTGGACCGAGCCGAGCACGGCGGCGCCCCCAGCTTCCCACAGATAGGTATGGGCCTCATTTCCACAGAGGTATTCCTCTCCGCGCTGGCAATGGCTAATGATCGCGGCCAGATTGGCCATGGTACCGGTCGGCAGCAGCAGCCCCGCTTCTTTGCCGAACAACTCGGCAATGCGCGTTTCGAGCGCCTTAACCGTGAAATCATTCCCCAACACATCGTCGCCCACCTCGGCGGCCGCCATCGCCGCGCGCATTTGCGCGGTTGGGCGGGTGACCGTATCGGAACGGAAGTCGAGACGGATAGCATTGGCTTGCATGATCGGGACCCTATCGGTTTGGCTGTATTGGTTATACTAGCGAGAGGATAGGCTCGGACTATCGAAATAAACTGACGGATTATGGTGATAGAGGATCACCAATCATGCGATCTAGCCGCGTCGAGTCATGGCGCCATATGTGCGTTGCAACTGCTTTTGGCCACCACCTGCAACATCGATCTTTGGCTCGATCTCTCGCGGCCTGTCTGCAATCGCCTGCGGCCCTGTGACGTCACATATGCTGCCTCGCCTTCACAGCATGCGGCTGCAGTCTTCCATGGAGACAACGTGCGGAACGTTGCCCTCTTGTCCTACTCTGCAGATTCGAGGAGCTGCGCTTCAGGAGAGCGCCGCCTCGACCGATCCTCCGTACTTCGAGATGGAAATTGATTTGATTTCAAACATACCGGTGATAGTTTGTCACCAATGAAGCGTTCGGACATTCCATCCCTCGATGATCTGCGTGCCTTTGAGGTCGTAGCGCGACTGGGTTCCGTGCGTGCCGCTGCGGGTGAGTTGAATTTGACGCACGGCGCTGTCAGCCGGCGCGTTGCGAAACTTTCCGAACACCTCGGCATTCGTTTGCTGGAAGTTGATGGGCGTGGCCTAAGGTTGACGGGAGAGGGTTCACGGCTCGCGCAGGCGACGACAGACGCTTTGTCCCTCGTTTCGGCGGCGCTGGAGGATATCCGCAAAGTCGACCTGTCACCGCCGATCGTCGTCTCATGCGAACGATCCGTCGCCATGCGATGGCTGATCCCGCGCCTCTCGGAATTTCAGGATCGCCATCCCGAAATCGACTTTCATCTTTCTGTCGGTGGTGGGGGGTTCGATTTCGCGCGCGACCGTATCACCCTTGCGATCCGCAGGCTGGATTTCGCGATCGATGCGAATTGGCAGATCGAACGGCTGATCCAGGAGGAAGTCGGTCCTGTCATGGACCCCGCCATGGCGGATCGGTTTGCTTCCGGCGATTACGTCGCGCTTGCCGCAAAGACCCGGCCGGATGGATGGAAGAAGTGGTCCATCGCCCATACGGACGCGCCAAAGCCGCGCTCAATGCGCTTTCTTGACCATCATTTCCTGATGGTGGAGGCCGCAGCCAGCGGTCTTGGTGTGGCCATGTGCCCAAAGATCATTGCCATTGACGATATCCGCAAAGGCCGCCTGACCGCACCGCTCGGCTTTCACCCTGATGGTTCACATTACGGCGTTATTCGTTCCGCGCTGGCGAGGAGGACGGCTGGAATCGATCAATTCGTGTCTTGGCTCCTCGCCACCATCCAAGAAGATTTCTATGCTGCGTCATGAGAGAAGCGATGGAGATGAGTCGGTTCGCCTGGATTCGTCAGAGCTGTCCAGGCTCCGGAGGATCGGGTAGATTAAGAGGCGAGGTCAAAGACCTCTCCCATGACGGCTCCTTCAATTATGCCTTTGGGGGTCCGAAACTTTCTCAAGGCGATGAGCAGACGTGCTCGTTCGGGTGGACTCTTGGCAAAGACAGAGTGGCGTATGAGGCGCAGGCGCCGCACATTCTGAGCTAGCTAAGCTAGTCTCCAGTGCAGGGTGAACGGCCCCAAATGCAGACCTTTGGCCGCCGAATCGGCAGTCAGGTCGCTGAGGCCTCGGCGGCAAAGAGCCGACCAGCATCAACTTTCAAAGAACGTGCCGGCACTTCGTTCTTCGGCGCGCGCAAACGCCAGCGTGGCAACAGCGGTATCCTGAACACCGGTCCCCGTGAGATCGGCTATGGTGATGTCCGAGGCACTTCTGCGGCCTGGTCTGGCGCCCGCAACGACCTGACCTAGTTCCGGAAAATCAGCGTCACTTGCGACGAGACCTGCGTCGATGGCATGGCGCAATTCACCCAGTCTTCGCGTTTGTTTGAGGCTGTCAGCCACGTAAACATCTGCCGCTTTGATAGCGATGGGGTCAATCTCGTTCTTATGTTCTGCGTCCGAACCCATGGCGGTCAGGTGCTGTCCGGGTTCGAGCCACGAGGCTTCGACAATCGGTCGGTCGGCAGGTGTCGTGGTGACGACGATCTGTGACCCGGCGATCGCGCTTCGCGGATCCTCAAATGCGGAAATAGAAAGATTTTGTCTTGCTCCGAGCTGCTCAACGAGCGCTTGCGCCCGCCGATAATCACGCGCCCAAACGCGGATCTCTCGAATAGGCCTCACCAGCATGAGGGCCTCGAGTTGCAGTCTGGCCTGAACGCCCGCTCCGAAGACCGTTGCGATCGACGCGTCCTTCCGTGCCATATGGTTTGCCGCGACAGCGCCAGCGGCCGCTGTGCGAACGTCGGTGAGGTAGCCATTGTCCAGCAAGAGAGCCTGCACCAAACCGGTTTTGCTCGAAAGCAAGACGATAAGACCGTTGGTGCTCGGAAGCCCGATCTTCGGATTATCAAAGAAACCCGGGCTGACTTTGATGGCAATGCTGCTCAAACCAGGAATATAAGCCGTCTTCACATCGACTTCGCCCCTGCTGTCGGGCACGTCGAGGCGCAAAATCGGGGGCATCTGAACCGCGTTTTCCAAGGCCAATGCGCGAAAGGCGTTTTCAACGCAATTCACCGCATCCATGTCGAGCGGAACGATGGTTCGAAGCTCTGGCTCGGTCAATATCCTTATTTTCGGCATCAGTTTCCCTCACAAATTGTGTCAAGGCCGTTGGCCACCTTCATGTGCAACGCCATGTCGATGTTCCCGCCCGAAAGAATGGCAACGATCGGGCCTTCAACCTGCGCCAGTTTAACCGAGAGCAGCGCAGCAATGCCGACTGCCCCAGCACCTTCGATTATCTCACGCTCACACGCGTAGGCGTGACGTATGCCGGCGGCTATCTCGCGCTCGCTAACAAGCACCACGTCGTCGAGAAGGGTTTTGCACATCGGATACGTCCAGGCATTGGCCAATCCGATGCCGCCGCCGAGCGAGTCGGCGAAACTTCGATACTCCTCAACCTGGACCGGGTGCCCCGCATCGATGCTAGCCTTCATCGCCGCTCCCCTTTCCATAGTTATACCGATCACCTTGGCATCCGGTCGTACCGCCTTGACAGCCGCCGCGACGCCTGCTGCCAAACCGCCGCCAGACAGGGGAACGAGAACCGCGGCGACGTCAGGCATCGCCTCGACGATTTCAAGTCCGACGGTGCCCTGGCCGGCGATGATCCAGGGGTGATCAAAGGGGGGAATCATGCTGAGGCCCTCCTCGGCGACGAGACGATCAACCTCAACCTGCGCTTCATCTTGGGATGACCCAACGATCCGTACGCGAGCGCCGAGCCGGCGGATTTCAGCCACCTTGTTTTCCGGCACGAGGTGCGACATGCAAATGGTCGCTCGGGAGCCAATCGCGCCGGCGGCATAGGACAGCGCGCGTCCGTGATTGCCAGTGGAAGCCGCAACAACGCCTCTATCCCGCTCGGATTGGGTGAGCTGCAACACTGCATTGGTTGCTCCACGAAGCTTGAAGCTTCCGGTCAACTGGCGATGCTCCAGCTTCAGGCTGACCTGCGTCCCGGCCAGTTCGGACAGTGCCGCCGACATGACGACAGGCGTGATGCGGATGTGCCTGCTGATGCGCTCGCGCGCCTGCTCGATCGTTTCCAGACTAATCATGTCTGTTCACCTCAGCTCCGGCCTTTGCCAGTTGTTGTCTGCTGCGCGTAGCGTCAACGCAGGGGCTTGATTGCAAGAGGACGGCACGAACCTTTTTCGGCGCCGTGGCGGACTTGCAGAAACGAGTATGGCATCTGAACCTCAGCCCTTCAGGCGTCTGAGGAGCATCTTCCTGTCGTGGCGCGCATACATCGAGTAAACGATAGGAATGAACCAGGGTTTGCCGTTGAAGAATGGCACGGCCCTGGGAGCGGCATCGAAATCGAACGCAGAGCGCGATTGTTCCGCGTCACCGAGGATCTTGAACGCCGCCTTCTTGCCCAGCCATCTGGCCCACACGACACCGGAGCCGCAATAGCCGGTCGCATAGACTGTATTTCCGCGGGAGACCAGGCGCGGGATCATGTCGCGGTTCATGGCGACATAGCCGAACCAGCTGTGCGTAAGACCTACTCCTGCGAGTTCGGGAAAAAGCCGAGCAAGTTCGCTTTGCAGATGTGCAATCGGAGCGGCGGAGTCTCCTTCAGTCGTCCCGTCGCGTCCGCCGAACAGGATCCGAGATCCATCGTGCGACGGCCGATAATAGTAACTGAGCTTACGCAGGTCGCCATACATCATGCGTGGCGGCATCAGCCGATCCATGACCTCTCTGTCGAGCGGTTCAGTCGCAATTATCCTGCTGCGGACAGGGACAAGGCGGCGACGGAGCCACGGGTCGAAACCGTCGGTGTAGCCATCCGTGCAGACAAGCAGCTTTCTGGCGAAAACCTCTCCGCGCTGCGTTTGAATTCGCACGCCTCCGGCCTCGCTGGTCGATCCAAGGACTGCGGTATTTTCGTGTATGACCGCCGTCGATGAACTTACCAGACCGATCATGGCCGCAAGAAGCTTGGCCGGTTGCAGCCCACCGATGTCTTTGCGCACAAGGCCTCCCACATAAAGGTCGGTTCCGATGAACTTCGGGACATCTGCCCTTTCCACCGGATATGCCTCGATGCCGAGATTCTGATGCAGAAAGTCTGCCTGACGACGAAGTTCGTCGGCTTGATCACCCGTCATGGCCCCGTTGAAGGCACCAGACAGCGAGAAATCACATTCGATATTCTCGTCTCTGAGAAAGCGCCAGAGATCCTCTCGCGCCGCCTTGCCTTCCAGGAGGATGGCTTGTGCCCTCTCCTGCCCGAACCGCCCGACCAGATCCCTGCGCCCCGGGCGGATGCTTCCGCTGGCCATGCCCCCATTGCGGGCCGATGCCGCCAGGCCAAGGGCCTGACGGTCGAACAGCTGGACATGCTTGCCGGCACGGGCAAGTTCGAGCGCCGCCGACAAACCAGTGTACCCTCCCCCAACGATCGCCACGTCGCACGTCTTCTCGACGTTCCGCGGTGGCAGGGCGGGAAACGTGCTGTCTTCCCACCAGTAGGGCGTGGACTTAACGGGATGCGGTTGAGCCTGGGCCATGAGAGCTTAAGTTCCGGAGAGATGATTTGAAGTGATGAGGGCTTAGTCTCGGCAGACCCAGAGCTTTCGAGTCGTTTCGATCACCCTCCAGGTTCCGACGAATCCCGGATGCATGGCGAAAGCGTCGCCTGCAACAATGCGCCGCGGCGCACAGCCATCCTCGATCAGTTCGGACACGCCCGAAAGAATGACACAGAATTCGAAAGTTTCACCCTTGATCGATCGGTAGGCGCCGGGCGTCGCTTCCCAGATGCCGGAGCGAACGACGCCGTCGCCTGTCTGCGCGATGTCCCAGGCGAGAAACTGCGGATTTCCCTCAACCAACCTTTCAGGCGCGGGCTGGCCTTTACGCGGTTCAGGCAGATTGTCGTAATCGACGAAAGTGAGTTTGGACATTGGAAGACCTTTCTTGGATCTGTTTATCGGGCAAACGACAGGCGCCGTTCGAGGAGTTTCAAGCCCGTCAAGACGACGACGTTTATGGTGAGATAGAACGCTGCGGTGATGATGAAGATATCCATGATCGCGAAAGTCTCGCTCATGAGCCGCTTCGCATATCCGGTGATTTCCAGAACGGTGATCGTCGACGCGAGGCTGGATTCCTTCACGATGATCGCCGCTTCGCTGCTATAGGCGGGAAGTGCCTGGCGCACGGCTAGGGGAAACTTCACCCTGCTAAACACGTGCCACGGGTGCATGCCGCAGGCTTCTGCCGCCTCGATAAGTCCTTTCGGCAAGGAGAGGAAAGCCGTGCGGAAAATCTCCGCCGTGTAGGCACCTGTGTTGAGCACCACGGCAAGGATTGCAGCGTTCAGCCCGTCTCCGATCATCCACCACAGAGCCGGGTTCTGACGAATAAAACTCACCTGGGCCAAGCCGTAATAGATGACGAAAACCTGTACCAGCATAGGCGTGCCGCGGAAGATCGCGCAGTAAGCGTCGCATACGCGGCGCAATGCTCGGCTCCTCGAGCACCGCGCGAGCCCGACGGCTACACCAAAGGGAAGCCCGATACCGACGCCGAATACGGCGATCAGCAACGTCGTCTTGGCACCTGTGACAAGGAACGGAACGGCATATGCAATTATCCCAAGATCCATGTCATCGTCCTCGGAAGCCGCGGTCGAGCGCACGTTCTGCGCGGGAAAACGCGGTTTGACTGACTGCGGTCATGCAGAAGAAGAGTGCCGCAGCGATGCAGTAGAAAAGCAGCGGGGACCGCGTGATTCCTGCACCGATGGCAGCCGTCCTCATCAATTCCTGTAAGCCGACGACGGAGACGAGCGACGTATCCTTGATCGTCATCTGCCAGACGTTGTTGATCCCGCCAAGCGCCAGCCGCAGTGCCAGCGGGAACGTGATGTGCATAAACGTCACCCCTCTTGGCAAGGCGAGTGACTGAGCGGCTTCCAGCAGACCGTAAGGCACCGCCTGAAGCGCACCCCGGATAACTTCAATCGAATAGGCACACGAAATGACGGCAATCGCGATTACCCCGACGATGTAGGGGTATGCGTTGTCAGCCGAGTCCTGGTAGCCGAACGCAGCCGTAATCGCCTTCACCCACTCGATCGACCCGAAAAACAGGAGATAGATGACCAGCAAGCCCGGAACGCCACGAACAAGAATGCTGTACCCGTCGACAAGTTGCGAGACGACCACGACCTTCCGCCAGCGCATGATGGCTAATGGTGTTGCGACCAGAAAACCGAGTGCCATCCCGATCAAGCCGATCGCGATCGTGACGACACTTCCTTTCAGTAGTGCGAGCGCCCAACTCTGCTCCACCATCAACATCCAAAGGTCACCCAACATGGACACAATCCCCGTGACCTGCCTTGGGCCGTGCCAAGGCAGGCTTCATGTTCGAAACGATCACTTCTTGCAGGAAATCGTGTAGTCGTCCTGGAACCAATGCATCGAGGATTCCTTGACCTTGCCATCGTTGATCATCTTGCAGAGGGCGGCATCGACCTTGTTCTTGAGTTCGGTATTGCCCTTGCGCATCCCGACTCCCATGCCATGGCCAAGAACGTCTGGGTCGTCCATGGCCATGATCTTCAGGTCGATCCTGGCGAAGTTGGCGCCATCAGGCGTTGCGAGAAAATCCATCCATGTTGGCGAATCCGCGAAGGCAACGTCGATACGGCCGCTCGCGAGATCGGCGGTCAGCTGAGTGACGGCGTCGTATGTCTTAAGATCGGCGCCGTGCATCCGCTTCTCCATGAACCTGGCGTAGGTCGTCCCGGTGACGACGCCGACACTCTTGCCCTGGAGGGCCTTCTCGATTTCGGCGAGGCTCTTGAGACCTGCAAACGGGGAGTCCTTGGCGACAGCGAAATAGAGCGGTGTCGTCGCATAGGGGATGGAGTAGTCGATCTTCTTCTGACGTTCGGCGGTGATACCAAGGCCGGAAATGATGACATCAAAGCGATCGCTATCCATTGAGGGCACCAGCGAGCTGAATGTCTGTACGACGAATTCGCACTTCAGTTTCAGCTCGGCGCAGATGCCGTTGGCGATATCGGCGTCGAAGCCCGTTACGTTGCCGCTCGGATCGGCCATGCTGAACTTTGGCGCATCGCCCTCCGTCCCGATGCGTAGAACGCCGTCCCTTGCCGACGCGCCCGTTGCCAGTGCGCAGACGAGAAGGCTGGTTCCGAATGCTGACTTGATGAGATTGCTGTTGATCATGATTGTTACCCCTTATGGTTTTCGTTGTAGCGCGCGCTTTCACGCGTTGGTCGTCATCACTGTCGATAGAAACCGCTTCACCCCTTCCGTCGCGGGATTTCGAAACAATTCCTTCGGCTCGTCATCCTGCTCAAGGCGGCCGTTTTGCAGGAATATCATCCGGTTCGACACATCGCGTGCGAACCGCATTTCATGCGTGACGAGGAGGATCGTAGCCCCCGCTTCTGCCAGCGCCCTTACGACTTTCAGCACTTCACCCACGAGCTCGGGGTCCAGTGCAGATGTCGGCTCATCGCACAGCATGAGTTTTGGTTTCATTGCCAGAACACGCGCGATTGCGACGCGTTGTTGCTGCCCGCCCGAAAGCTGTTGCGGGTAGCGGTCACGGAAACTCGCCATGCCGACTTTCGACAAGGCCGAGAGCGCAACCTCTTCGGCGTCTTTCTTCCCGAGTTTCAGCACCCAAACGAGTGCCTCGGTCACGTTGGACAGGACGCTCAGGTGAGGCCAGAGATTGAAGTTCTGGAACACCATGCCGATCTGTCTGCGAAGGCTCCTGATATCGCGACCGTTGACGATCTGGCTTCGGCCGCGCTCATCATTGACGACGGAGACGGACTGGCCCATGCACTCGATCCGACCTGATGTCGGCGTCTCCAGTAAATTGATACAGCGAAGTGCGGTGCTTTTTCCACATCCGGACGACCCGATCAGAGAAATGACCTCACCTTCTCTCATGTCGAAGCTGATACCATCCAGCACCTTCGTCGATCCAAACGTCTTTGTGAGTTCGTGAACCTTTAGAATTGCGTTCATGCGCAAAGCCTCAGACGATTGCCCATTCGTTATCCCGCCACCAGTCCTTGGGAGTCCAGTTCCCGCAGCACCTCGTCAACGGCAGCCCTTGCAATCGCAACCATTTCGTCGATTTCCGCCTCCGTCATCACAAGTGGCGGTGCAAAGCCCAGAACGTCTCCATGCGGCATTGCGCGCGCAATGAGGTTGCGATTGCGAGCGGCCTGGGAGATGCGCGCGCCGACCTTAAGGCCCGGATCGAACGAAGCCCGGCTACCGCGATCGGAAACGAACTCGATGGCTGCAAGCATGCCGACACCACGAACTTCCCCTACGATCGGGTTCTGCTCGAACTCTGCCTTCAGCCGTTGCAAAAGATAAGCGCCTTTCGTCGCGGACTGGCCCGCCAGATTTTCACGCTCGACGATATCAAGCACCGCGTTCGCGGCCGCTGCGCCGATCGGATGTCCGGAATAGGTGTAGCCGTGTGAGAAGGAGCCCACACGCGGCGTCGCCTCCTCCATGACCTCGTAGACTTTCTGCGAAACGATGGCCGCCGACAGGGGCACATAGGCTGACGTCAAGCCCTTGGCGACGGTGATCAGATCGGGATCCATACCGTAGAGATCCGAACCGAACATGGCACCGGTGCGGCCAAACCCGCAGACCACCTCGTCGGCAATCAACAGCACGTCGTACTTCTTCAGCACAGCCTGGATCTTCGGCCAATATCCTACCGGCGGCGGCGTAATGCCTCCCGTTCCGAGGACCGGCTCCGCTATGAAGGCGCCGACAGTGTCCGGCCCTTCGGCGAGAATAAGCGCTTCCAGCTCGTCAGCGCGACGCTGTGAAAAGGCTTCCTCGGTCTCGCCGGGCATCGCACCGCGATAGAAATGCGGGACGCCGGTACGCAGAATCCCCGAAACAGGCAGATCCATATGGTCGTGGTAAAAACTCAAGCCTGTCATGGAACCGGAAACCACGGAACATCCATGATAGCCACGCTCTCGCGAGATGATCTTCTTCTTTTGCGCTTTCCCGCGCAGATTGTTGTAATACCAGACGATCTTCGCCTGCGTCTCATTCGCGTCCGAACCCGACAGTCCGTAGAAGACTTTCGACATGTTGCCTGGCGCCATTCGCACCAGTCGATCCGAAAGTCGCGCGAGCTCCTCGGTCGTGTGCGCGGCGTACGAATGATAATAGGCAAGCTTGTAGGCCTGCCGGGCGATCGCTTCGGCGACTTCGGTCCGGCCGTAGCCGACATTCACGCAATAGAGGCCGGCAAACCCGTCCAGATATTCTCGGCCGGATGCGTCGCGAATACGAACGCCTTTCCCAGTCTCGACGATGGTAGGATCGGTCTCCCCGGCGGCGTAATTTTTAAGGTAGGTGAACGGATGCAGAACGGTCCTGCGGTCCATCTCAGCTATTTCAGCAGTGTTGGTCATTTCTTAATTCCTCATGCAGCGAGGTCATCGTCGGGCTGAACGTTTCTGCCGCCTCTGTCTTGTCCGTGAAGCGTAGAAGTATTGAGACGACGAATTCCGGCGTAGGTATTGCTGGGACGAGGAATTCCTGCTTTTTATGGCTGCCAAACGATGAAATCCTGCGGAGTTTCCCATGCGGCTCGATCGCCTAGATGCTCGTCTTCTCAGTATCGTGCAGGTTCAGAACAGGCACAGCAGCGAGGAGCTCGGTGCGATGGTTGGTCTTTCGGCCACTGCGGTGCAGCGCCGCCTCAAGCGGCTGCGTGAGGCGGGAGTGATTGAGGCGGAGATTGCGGTTGTGAAACCCAAATCTGTCGGCCGGCCCATCGCAATGCTTGTACTGGTCACGCTCGAGCGCGAAAGAGCGGACATCGTCGACCGGTTCAAGCAATCGATCCGGCAGACGGCGGAAGTGATGAACGGCTACTATGTAACGGGAGATGCGGATTTCGTCCTGATTGTCACTGCAGAGAGCATGGAGGACTACGAGGTCTTTACCCGCAAGTTCTTCTATGAAAATCCCGATATCAAGGGCTTCAAGACAATGGTGGTGATGGACCGCGTCAAGACCGGCTTTTCAGTTCCTATCGACTTTGATCACTTTTCCTGAGGTTTCTGCCGACAGCCAGTCAGACGCGTCCTCTTTGCGGAAAGATAGACACTCCTACGAATTTGCATCGGCATGCCGGCTTTCTTCGCCCGAAGCATTTGTCCGTCCGTGTGCTCGGGCCGGGCAGACCGGAACGCGCCAATCGGGCAGCATCATGAGCAAAATGCACGGCAGATTGGTCTGTTTGTGCCCTTCCGACTGAGCGATTCGCATCTGATGATTTGCGCACAAATCGCTTCCTCGGAGACAACCGCATGAAAATCTACAATATTGCCCTAATCGGATTTGGTGGCGTCAACCGCGCGTTGGCCGAGCTCATAGCAAAGAAGAATCCTCTGTGGGAGCGGGATCTCGCATTCCGCCTGAACATCGTTGCGGTCAGCGATCTCCATCTGGGCTCCGTCGTTTCGCCGAACGGTCTGGATGCCAAAACCCTCATCGAGGCGAATTTCGCGAAAGGCGGTTTTGGCCGGCTCTCCGGCGGCAATGCCGAGGCCGACAACGAAGCCATCATCAAGACGGCGCCTGCCGACATCGTCGTGGAGGCGACATTTACGAACCCGACGGACGGCGAGCCCGCGGTTTCGCACTGCCGCTGGGCTCTCAACTCGGGCAAACATGTCGTCACCACGAACAAGGGCCCCGTTGCAATCGCGGGTCGGGAGCTGAAGGCCCTCGCGACGGCGAACGGCCTTCATTTCGAGTATGAGGGCTCCGTCATGAGCGGCACGCCCGTCATAAGGATGGCAGAGAAGACCCTCGCCGGCGCGGAGATCAAAGGGTTCGAAGGAATCCTCAACGGCACGTCGAACTTCGTCCTCGGCCGCATGGAAGACGGTCTCGACTTCGCCAGCGCTGTCGCGGAAGCGCAGGCGCTGGGCTATGCCGAAGCCGATCCGACCGCCGACGTCGAAGGTTTCGACGTTCGCCTGAAAGTCGTGATCCTGGCAAATGAGCTGCTGGGAGCAAATCTCAAGCCGGGGGATGTCTCCTGCAACGGCATCTCCAAGCTTTCGCCCACCGACATTCAAGCAGCTACCAAAGCTGAAAGCCGTTGGAAACTGGTCGGCTCGGCAGTTCGCAATGCCGACGGGACGATAACCGGCAGTGTCGCGCCCAAACAGCTTGCCCTTGGACATCCGCTCGCCGGCGTCAACGGCGCTACCAACGCAGTATCGCTGGACACAGAGCTGCTTGGCCCCGTCACCGTTAGCGGCCCGGGCGCCGGTCGAATCGAAACCGCCTACGCACTGCTGTCCGACATCGTGGCTATACACAATGCCCAGTCGGCAAATTTCGCGAAGGAGGCAGCCTAATGCCCGGTCTAGCGCTGAAAACCACCTCATCCAACGAGATCATCGTCAATAATCCGTTCGACGGCAGTTTGGTCGGCGCGATCCGGGAGACCAGTGCGGACGCTGTGGACCTGTTGCTCGAACGCGCCAGACGCGGCGCGCAGGCTGCCCGGTCGCTTCCCCGCCACCAGCGCTCTGCAATTCTCGAAAGGGCCGCAGCCACCATCGAAGAACGCAAGGAGGAGTTTGCGCTCCTGATTGTGCGGGAGGCGGGGAAGACAATTGCCCAGGCGCGCACGGAGGCGACACGCTGTGTTAACACACTGAAACTCTCCGCCGAAGAAGCCAAACGGAATGCTGGCGAAGTCATTCCGTTTGATGCCTATGCTGGATCGGAATCTCGTCAGGGCTGGTATACCCGTGAGCCGCTAGGGATCATTACGGCAATCACGCCTTACAACGATCCGCTCAATCTCGTGGCACACAAGCTTGGCCCGGCCATCGCCGGCGCAAATGCGGTACTTCTGAAGCCGTCGGAACTTGCCCCTCTCTCGGCCATCAAGCTAGTGGACGTGTTAATCGAAAGCGGTTTGCCGGACGAGGTCATCACGGTCGCTGTCGGCGGCCCCGAACTGGGCAAGGCGCTCGTTTCGGCCAAAGACGTGCGCATGATCTCCTTTACAGGGGGATTTGTCACGGGCGAGGCGATTGCAAGATCTGCAGGCATCAAGAAGCTCGCAATGGATCTCGGTGGCAATGCGCCGGTTATCGTGATGGAAAACAGCGATGTTGATGCCGCCGTGGAAGATTGCGTGTCAGGAGCCTTCTGGGCGGCTGGCCAGAACTGCATCGGAACGCAGCGGATCCTCGTGGAGCGCTCGGTCTATGAACGGTTCAAGACCGAGTTCGTGGCCCGAACCGTCCGGATGAAGACTGGCGATCCGATGAACTCCGAGACTGACATGGGCCCGATGATCTCCGAAAGCGCGGTGAACCGCGCCGCCGCCATGGTGGAACGAGCAATCGCTGCCGGCGCGACGCTCCTCTGCGGTCACAAGCCAGCGGGCACGATCTATCCCCCGACCGTCCTGGAAAACGTATCGGCGACGTGCGACTTGCTGAATGAAGAAGCCTTCGCCCCGGTCGTCATACTGCAGCCGTTCGATGAACTTGAAGAGGCAATACAACTGGCTAACACGCCGGAATACAGCCTGCACGCCGGAATCTTTACGAACGATCTTGCCAGTGCCCTCGAGGCCGCCAAGCGGATCGATGCCGGCGGTGTCATGATCAACCAATCGTCGGACTATCGGTTCGACGCAATGCCGTTTGGCGGGTTCAAATACGGCAGCATGGGACGCGAAGGCGTGCGCTTTGCTTATGAGGACATGACCCAGCCGAAGGTCGTCTGCATCACGTCGCTGCAGCACTGATCGCCGGCGCCGGCGCCGCGCCAATCTGAACCCATTGTCGTTTTTGGAAGTCAAATGTTCAAAGGATCCATCTCCGCCCTTGTCACCCCTTTTGCGGATGGGAAAGTGGATGAGGTTGCGCTCCGCAGCCTCATCGAGTGGCAGATCGCCGAGGGCACGTCGGGGCTTGTCCCCTGCGGAACGACGGGAGAAAGCCCGACCCTCAGCCATGCCGAACACAAGCGAGTCGTGGAACTCGCGATCGCGGCAGCGAATGGTCGCGTTCCGGTCATTGCCGGCGCCGGCTCCAACAGCACCGAGGAAGCAATCAGCTTCGTTCGGCATGCACAGGAGGCCGGCGCGGACGGTTTGCTGATCGTCGCGCCCTACTACAATAAACCCACTCAAGAGGGAATCTATCAGCACTTCAAGGCGATCGACGCTGAAGCTACGGTTCCGATCATTGTTTACAATATCCCGGGTAGGAGCGTGATCGATATTGAAGTCGAGACGCTTGCCCGTATTTTCAGGGATTGTTCGAACGTCAAGGGTGTCAAGGACGCGACAGGTAATCTCTTGCGACCGTCGCTGGAGCGTATGGCCTGCGGCAATGAGTTCAATCTTCTCACCGGCGAAGACGGCACCGCGCTGGGTTACATGGCCCATGGCGGCCACGGTTGCATCTCCGTGACCGCGAACGTTGCTCCCAGGCTGTGTGCAGACTTCCAGCAGGCATGCCTAAAAGGCGACTTCGCGGCGGCACTGGCTCTTCAAGATCGACTGATGCCCCTGCATCGCGCGCTATTCCTCGAGACCAGCCCGGCTGGCGTGAAATTCGCGCTGGCGCAACTCTCGAAGATCCGCGGTGACCTGCGCCTTCCTCTCGTGGAGGTGAGCCATCTTGTTGCAGAGGTTATCGTTCATGCCATGCGCCACGCCGGAATTCTGGACTAGGGAGCGGCGAATGGGAATTGAACGCATAGAGACCGATTTGATCGGCCCCCTCCCCATCCCCGGTGACGTTCTCTACGGTGTCCATACGCGTCGAGCCGAGCTTAACTTCACCGTTTCGGGCCTTCGCCTGAAAGACTTCCCCGAACTCATTCAATCTATGGCTATGGTCAAGAAAGCGGCCGCGTATGCAAACGCCGAGCTTGGCCTGCTGTCAGCGGAAAAGGCGTCGGCGATCTCGGAGGCTTGCGATGAGCTCGTCGAGTTGAAATGTGTTGATGAGAACTTCCCGGTCGATATGATGCAGGGTGGTGCCGGAACGTCCACCAACATGAACGTGAATGAAGTTGTCGCGAACCTGGCGCTCTTGAAGCTCGGTGCGAAGGTGGGCGACTATGACAAGCTTCATCCGAATGATGATGTGAACCTGTCCCAATCGACAAACGATGTCTATCCGACTGCACTGCGTCTGACCATCCTTCGTGCTTGCGAAGGGCTGATCGAGTCCCAGGTCGGGCTGCGCGACGCATTCCGCGCCAAGGCGCATGAATATGCGACTGCGCTGAAGGTCGGCCGCACTCAGTTGCAGGACGCCGTCCCAATGACAGTCGGGCAGGAATTTGATGCGTTCGCCGAGCTGATCGACGAAGATATCAACCAACTCCAATTGGCTTCCGGGCTGTTGAAAGAGGTTAATCTCGGCGGATCTGCGATCGGAACTTCGATCAACGTCCCCGGCGGCTTTCCAGCAGCGGCTTGCATCCACCTCACACAGATTTCTGGTATCCAGGTCATCCGAGCTCGAAATCTGATAGAGGCCACGTCCGACACCGGTGGCTTCGTTTCCATCTCCAGTGTCCTTAAGCGAATTGCTGTGAAGCTGACAAAGGTCTGCAATGATCTGCGGCTCTTGAGCAGTGGGCCGAGGGGCGGCCTGGGAGAAATCCGACTTCCGCCCGTCCAGGCCGGTTCCTCGATCATGCCCGGCAAAGTCAACGCGGTCATTCCGGAAATGATGAACCAAATCGCATTTCAGGTAATCGGAAATGATCTCACTGTCACCCTGGCGGCAAGTGCCGGGCAGTTGCAACTCAATGCGATGGAGCCCGTGATCATCCTCAACATCCTACAGTCCATGCGGATGTTGACGCGGGGTATGGACCTTTTTAAGCAGCGGTGCGTCGCCGGCATTGAAGTTGATGTCGACCGTTGCAAGGACCTCCTCGATCAGTCTCTTGTCCTTGCGACACCGTTGGCGTTGCTTATCGGCTACAGTAAGGCAGCGCAGCTTTCCAAGAAAGCTCTGGCCGAAAAGCGCGGGCTGCGGCAGGTCGTGGAAGAGGAAGGGATCTTAGCCTCCAGTCAAGTTGAAGAGCTCTTTGAAGGTAGCGCGGCCTTCGCAAATTTCTGATGGGTTCATCGTCCGCATAAGGGTGGGAAATGGCTGTTTTTACGGAGCTTTCTGACGAAGATCGCCAACTCATTACCGCGGCTTATGGTTTTACATCGCTTCTGTCGGTGATTGGCATTGCGGACGGCGACTCCGAGACGACCTATCTGTTTCGGACGAGGGAAGGCGAATTCATCGTTACCCTTTTCGAAAACGGAGCCCAACCTTCAGATCTGGAAAGGGCCTTCGAAACCATGGAGGCGCTTTATCGACATGGCGTCCCCTGCCCGAAGCCCCTACGCACTGTCGACGGTCACGCCACGTCTCGGGCCGCCGGTCGATTGGTTGCCATCGTCAGCTTCGTACCCGGCGCCTCAGCCACATTTGCAAACACGGCAAAATGCCTCAGCCTGGGCCGTGTCATGGCTGAAATGCACACTGTCCTGGAACGAAAAGCGAAGTGCAAATCGACGGATCTTCCCACTGGCGCAATTCATGGCGCATTGGTCCAGGAGAACGTCTTTTTCCTAGGAGAGGAAGTCAGCGGAGTCATCAACTTCAGGCTTCGGCACGAGGACGTCCTCGTGTCGGAGCTCGCTGATGTACTTGTCGGTTGGGCGGGCGAAATGAACGGAGAGCTGAACAAAGATCGGGCGCGAGCGCTGCTGCAGGGCTATCAGGGAGTCCGCGGCCTGACTGATGCGGAAAAGAAGGCGCTGCCAGGATTCATAATGGCTTCGACATCAAAGCGATTTGCGAGCAAGATGGAAAGAACATTCCTACCTGAAATCGCCGTGTTAGCTTATCGGTCCGTAACCCCCGACATTTTAGGTTAAGCGACCCGGCTCAATCTCCATGAAATATCTTCTCGATCGAACTGACGAACAGATACTTATCGAATTGAAGGCCAACGCCCGTATCTCGCACGCGGATTTGTCGGCGAAGGTGAACCTTTCTCGCAACGCCGTGCGGGCGCGAATCGAACGTCTCGAACGAGAAGGCTTCATCAAGGGATATACAATCCTCACCGGGGATGGAGGGAATAGCCAAAACGTCACAACCGCACTAATCTTCGTGTATCGGCACGATCGCATGCGGGGCGGCGAAGTCATTCAGACGCTACGGAAGATCCCAGAAGTCGTTACTTGCGACGTTATGACTGGTGATTTCGATCTCCTCGTGCGGGTCGAGTCCCCCGACGCCGACCGCATCCGGCAGATTTGGCAATTGATTGCCGAGATGCCCGGCGTGCGCGATACACTGACTGCGTTCACCCTCTCCTCGGTAATCAGAAAATAGTCCGGTTTAGATCGGTCAAAAGCGGGCAAGTGTCGCCCAACAACAACCCCGGGTCCGAACTTAATTGGCGGACCATGCTGCTCCTTGATGAGCACGCGCAAAATTGCGCCCACCATCCGTTCTATGCGTAGGGATTATGATCATTCCATCCAGCATAATCTCACCTTGTCGCCAAACCCTATAAATGGCTATTAATCCTCCATGATCGATCACTTCAGGTACAGATTAATGCTCACGTCCGACGATCTTGCCTTCTTTTCGGTCCTCACAGCCTCCAAATCCCTCGCTGAAAGCGCGAGAAAGCTGAACGTCACCCCTCCGGCGGTGACCCAGCGCCTGCGCGCGCTTGAAGAGAAAGTTGGGGTAAGACTGATCGACCGCTCCGGACGCCACCTGCGTCTTACCGAAGAGGGCTCATTAGTGGCTTCTCACAGCGTTATCGTCAGCGATGCCATAGACTCGCTTGCCGAAGCCTTGGCTGATCGCAAGGGTGCGGTTCGTGGTCACCTAAGGGTCGCGGCACCTCACGGTTTTGGAAGGATCTACGTCGCTCCAGTCGTGGAGGCATTTGCTCGAGAGCATCGTGGTGCTACCGCTACCCTGCAACTGTCCGATCATCCGACGGCATTGACCGTTGAAAGCTATGAAGTGGTTGTTCACATCGGGGCGTCCGCGCATCTGGATCAAGTCGTGACGACGCTGGCGCCGAACAACCGGATTCTCTGCGCAAGTCCCGAATACCTAACTTCGGCTGCGCCCATTGCTACGCCCTCCGATCTGGCGCGACATCGCTGCCTTGTCGTTCGCGAGAATGAGGAGGACGTAACGCTTTGGCGGTTTAAGGGATCACGGCAGGAAAGTACGACAGTGCGAGTCAACCCTGTCATGTCTAGTAATGATGGCGCCGTTATTCGGGATTGGGCGCTGGCGGGTCAGGGCATCATGATGCGCTCCGAATGGGCCGTCGCAGAAGACCTCGCCGACGGACGGCTGAGGCAGGTACTTCCCAAATGGAAGCTGCCGTCGGCCGATATCGTCGCCATCCTCGGATCGCGGCACGGACGAAGTGCGCGCACTGCCGCTTTCCTGACAATGCTTCGCCAGTCGCTGAAACCACTGCCCTGGAGAGCCAACCCTACCGAGAAGCCTCGTCAATAACCGAGGATCGACTTCGTCTCGAGATACTCTTCAAGCCCGTATACGCCATACTCGCGGCCGTTACCCGAGCGCTTGTAGCCACCGAACGCGGCTGCTCCGTCCCAAGCCGGATAGTTGATATGGACCTGGCCGGCACGAATGCGAGTGGCGACCCGGCGTGCCCGCTCCAGGTCTGAAGACTGAACATGGGCGCCCAATCCATAGACGGTATCGTTAGCAATTGCGATTGCCTCTTCCTCGTCCTTGTAGGGCATGATCGAAAGAACGGGACCGAAGATCTCCTCACGAGCAATGCGCATGTGGGGCGTTACCTCGGAAAAGATCGTGGGTTGCGTGAAAAAGCCGCTGTCAAGGCCGCCCGGCCGACCCAGCCCGCCGCACAGCAGCTTGGCGCCGTCATCGATACCGGCCTGGATCATGGCCTGTACCCGCTCGAACTGAGCACGATTGGCGATGGGACCCATGTCCGTCGCCGGATCAAGCGGCGCGCCGACGCGGATGGCACGCGCAGTGGCGCTAGCCAATTCCTCCACTTCGCCCAACCGATGTGCGGGCACAAGCAGGCGCGTCGGGGCGCTGCACGACTGGCCGACATTGCGCATGCCGGCGAGCACGCCCTTGGCTACCGCCTCACTGAAATCGGCATCGGCGAGCAAAATGTTCGGTGACTTGCCGCCGAGTTCCTGAACCACCCGCTTCACAGTCGGTGCGGCCGCCTGCGCGACGAGCACTCCTGCGCGGGTGGAACCGGTGATCGAAATCATGTCTACATCCGGATGGCTGGCGAGGGCTGCGCCTACGCTCTCTCCAGTACCGTTAACCAGATTGAACACGCCCGGCGGAGTTCCGGCATCATGCATCAGTTGGGCAAAGAGCAGGGCGCTATAAGGTGCCAGCTCACTGGGCTTGAGGACGATGGTGCAGCCTGCTGCGATCGCGGGAGCGACCTTCGCCGTGATCTGGTAAAGCGGCCAGTTCCAGGGTGTGATCAGTGCGCAAACCCCGATCGCTTCCTTGGCGGTGGCGGTGCGCCCATCAATTGTCGTGAATTGGTACTTCTCGAGAACCTCCATCTGGACACGAATGTGCTCGGCGGCGAAAGGAACCTGCGATGCCCTGGCGAAGCTGATCGCCGCCCCCATTTCCATGACGAGCGCTTCCGCAAAAGTTTCCGCTCTGTCGATCAGGAGCGAATGCATCCTGGCGAGTAGAGCGACTCTCTGGGATACGGAAGATTGAGAGGAGGAGGAGGAGAAAGCTCCCTTTGCCGCTGCAACCGCCAAGTTGACGTGATCAGCACCGCCCGCAGCAACATGCCCCATAACGACCTCCGAGGCAGGGTCCACGACTGGCAACCGGCAAATGTCGGTAAATTCCTGCCAATGGCCTCCGATATAGAACTGGTTCTCCCGCTCGCTCAACATAGTTCCACCTCGTCTGATACAATGCGGCTGTTAAAGCTGCACAAGGACCATGCCGGAAAAGACCGAAAGATGACATTGAAGTCGTCTTAATGCTCGCTTTAGACAGACGTTAACAGAGGGCAGCGCCAATTCCACTATCCCTGGATTTCGACTCACGGGCCTCGGGTGTCGAGCCACTGGCGGCAGGGATTCTCGTGGTTGTTGACCGATTCTGCATACCGTTCAGGTTCGCGTGGCGCAGTCATTCGCTGTCACCCAGCAACGCCCTCAATAAAAGATGAGCAAGAAGCTCTTGTTTCAGGCACAGATCAGTGATTATAGGGAAATTGTATCTGGTCGATCGAGACGCCGCAGCGGAAGGACATAGCATCTGTGAAACGAGTATTGGCGTTGATAGCGATCTGCTCGCTCACCGGTTGGGCTGCTGCCGCCGCGCAGGCGGCCTCGACGAAATATCCTCTGACTATCGACAATTGCGGCGCCAAGGTGACGTTCGACAAGGCTCCCGAGCGGGCGGTCGGCCTAGGCCAGAACAGCGCCGAAATCATGCTCCTTCTTGGCCTTGAGGAGCAGATGGTCGGCACCGCTTTCTGGCCGAACAAGGTCCTCCCGCAGCTGGCTGAAGCTAACGCGAAGGTCAAAGTGCTGACGGTCGAGTTCCCGACGTTCGAGGCCATTCTTGCACAAACGCCTGATTTCATAGCAGCGGCGCTACCGAGCCTGCTTGGCCCGTCGAGCAAGGTCGCCAAACGCGAGGACTTCGAGAAGGTCGGCGTGCCAAGCTATATCTCGCCGAGCACCTGCGTCGCCGAGGGGGCGGCCAAGGATAAGTTCGGTTACGGTGACCGGTCAAATCTCTGGAACATGGACACCCTTTATCAGGAGATCGACGAACTCGCGCAGATCTTTGACGTACGCGATCGGGGAGATGCCCTGATTGCGGACCTGAAGAAACGAGAGGCTGCGCTACGTACTGATGCGGCAAAAGATAGTAAGAAGCTATCTTACGTCTTCTGGTTCTCCAGCCCATCGCCTTCTGCTGATGCATATCTTGGCGGCAAGAACAGCGCATCCGGCTTCATTGCTAATGTGCTCGGCGGAACGAACGCCATCACCTCCGAAGCCGAGTCACCGGCTCTCGGATGGGAGAGCATCATCGCCAGCAATCCTGATGTCATTGTGGTCGCGCAGGTCGATCGCAACAGATGGGACTTAGACAAGTCGGAGGCAAAGATCAGTTTCCTGACCACCGATCCGGCCACGAGTCAGATGCCGGCGGTCAAGAACAAAGCGGTTGTCGTAATGGACGGTCAAGCCATGAACCCGACAGTGCGGACGATCTATGGCGCCGAACAGGTAGCTCAACAGTTGAAGACGCTCGGCCTGAAGTGACAGCCGAAACCAATAGCAGATCGCCTAGCAAACATCCGCAACAACTTTCTCGCGTTGCGGGGATCACGCTTGGCTCGTTCATTGCCATCGCGCTGGTCGTCGGCATCAGCACGGGGACCGGCGATATGCCGATCCCCCTGTCGACCACCTTTTCGGCCATCCTCAATAAGCTGGGTTGGACGACGGTTGAGCTCAACCGCATCCATGAAACCGTGATCTGGGAGTATCGGCTAAGCCGTGCGCTCGTCGCGGTGTTCTGCGGCGCTGGCCTCGCGCTGTGTGGCGCGATCATGCAGGCATTGCTACGTAATGCGCTGGCAGAACCCTACGTGCTCGGCATTTCCGCAGGCGCCTCGACCGGGGCGGTAGCCGTCGTTATCCTGGGTATCGGCGCGGGAGCCATCTCACTTTCCGCAGGCGCCTTCGCCGGAGCATTTGCGGCGTTCCTGTTTGTTGCCCTTCTTTCGAACGGAGCGCGCGGAAGCGCCGACAGAACAATCCTGGCGGGGGTGGCTACGTCGCAGCTGTTTAACGCCATAACATCTTACGTCGTAACTACCTCTGGTAATGCTCAGCAAGCGCGCGATGTGATATTTTGGCTCCTCGGCAGCTTCGGCGGCGTGCGCTGGCCCGAGCTCTGGCTCGTCTCAGTCGTTGTTGGGTTAGGGCTGGTCGTGTGCTTATTCTATTCGCGCGTGTTGGACGCTTTTGCGTTCGGAGACGAAGCGGCTGCCGCCCTCGGAATCAACGTCGCTCAGACGCGTATCATTCTCTTCGCTCTTACCGCAATCATCACCGCGACCATCGTCAGCATGGTGGGAACGATCGGCTTTGTCGGCCTTGTCGTTCCGCATGCCGCCCGCTTCGTCGTCGGCCCGCTACATGCGAGACTCCTGCCCGCCTGCGCAGTCACGGGGGCAGTGTTCATGGTGCTCGCCGACATTGCGTCGCGCACGCTTATCCCACAACAGGTACTGCCGATCGGCGTCGTTACCGCGCTCGTCGGCGTGCCGTTCTTCGCAATAATTCTCTACAGGCTTCAGCGCGCGCCATGAGCATCAGGGCTGACAATTTGGTCTGGAAAGTCGGCGCGAAGACCATCGTTGACGATGTTTCCCTCATAGCCAAACCGGGTGAGCTTCTGGGTCTACTCGGACCGAACGGCTCCGGAAAAACCTCCCTCCTAAGACTTCTTGCCGGATTGACGCGGCCTACTGCTGGCCAGATTACGCTCGATGGCCAGAACATCGCAAAGATCTGCCGCCGAGCAGTCGCAAAGCGGGTGGCATTTATAGAGCAACACGCCACCACAAACGCAAACCTCAAGGTCGTCGATATCGTGAAGCTCGGCCGGTTCCCACATCGATCCATGTTCTCGGGTTGGGCGGGCGAAGATGACGCTGCGGTCAACGATGCTCTTGATCGCACCGAAATGGCCAATAAGCGCAACGCCCTTTGGCAAAGCTTGTCGGGAGGTGAGAGGCAACGCACTCACCTGGCCCGAGCCCTCGCCCAATCGCCAATGGAACTAATCCTCGACGAGCCGACAAACCACCTCGATGTCCACCACCAGATCAGTCTTCTACGCCTTGTTTCGGACCTTCCCGTCACCAGCGTCATCGCGCTGCATGACCTCAATCACGCAGCGATGTTTTGCGACCGGCTAATTGTGATGCAGGCGGGAAAGATCGTCGCATCTGGTCCGCCGGAGGAGGTGCTGACACGAGAGCTGCTGAGTGCTGTTTTTTCCGTCGAAGCGCACGTGATGCCATCCCCTTTTCATACAAAGCCGCTTGTCCATTACGTGCGATAGCTAACAACGCGCCGAATAGATTACCTCTGCTGACCCTGTCCTGCTTCCTGTTCCCAAGGATGTGGATCGACTTAGGGTGATCTGGCTCGAAGTCTTCCGGTAAGTTTGACTTCTTCGAATTACTCTTCGTGCGGGCACCAGAAAAAGCATCTCGATTGCTCGGCGCCGATAAAGCCCTTTTCAACGAGAACTCCCTATAGGCCGCGGCAGATGAGGTAGTACGCCGCAAGGACGCCGACGATGCCGTCCCGAGACGACAACAACTGCGGCTTCGGGCTGGATCTTGGTGGTTTCTATGCGAGCGGGGCAGGCATGATCGTCTCCGTTGAGACAGATCCTTTCTATTGCGGGGCTCCGCCAAAATGCGCGCCGAATTCACCGGTTCTCGAAATAATGTTCTGCAGTCGGTAACAAGTTCAACCCTTTCTGCTGGAAGGATCTTTGCCTGCGAAAATGGACATGGCTGGATGCTGTGTTATCCTCTTTGGCATAATCTGCTGCAAGGCGGGCTGAAACGGCCCGGAGGGAGATCCGCGTGAAGCTTGACCGCATCGACATCAAGATTCTCTATGAATTGCAGAAGAACGGCCGGATCACCAATGTAGAGCTAGCAGAACTAGTTCATTTATCGCCGAGCCCTTGTCTTATGCGTGTGAAAAAGCTGCAGTCGGAAGGCTATATCGAAGGCTATTCCGCCCTTATCAACACTGCCAAGCTCGGTCAGACTATCACGGTATTTACCGAAATCACCTTGAAGAACCACCGGCAGGTCGATTTCGCACGCTTCCTATCGACAGCTGAAAAGATCGACTCCGTCATCGAATGCCACCTGGTTTCAGGGGGCTACGATTATCTAATCAAGTTCGTCACCAGCGGTATCGCGGAATATCAGGAGATCATGGAGCGCCTCATCGACATGGATGTCGGCATCGACCGATATTTCAGTTACGTCGTTTTGAAATCGCCGATCGTCAAATCGCACCTGCCGCTGACCAGTCTATTCCCCCTATAATCGGGCAAAGGACAGCAAGTTCGAGAGGGTCCAACTCGCGCCCCTCACGCCATGAGAACCCTGACATCCCTATCCTCGAGGGTTTGGTCGAGCGTCTTCCGTGTCCGAGCGACAATCGCGTCGATATCGCCGTCGGTGCAGCAAAGCGGCGGCGCATAGCCCAGCACGCCATTGCCGAAGGCGCGGAGGATGAGGCTGTTGTCCCATGCGCGGTCGAAAATTCGCCGTGAAGGATCGGCCGCCGCCGGAAGCGGCGTCTTCTTCGTCTTGTCGGTGACGAGCTCGATCGCCGCCAGCATGCCTCGACCTCTGATGTCGCCGACGAGGGGATGGTCGGCGAGGCCCTGTAAGCCCTCCATCAGGCGCTTGCCGGCCCTGCGGCCATTTTCCAGAAGCCCGCCCTCATAGAGGCGCAATACCTCAAGCCCTACCGCAGCACTCACCGGATGGGCCGAATAGGTGTAGCCATGCCCCACCAGGGAAGTGCCGGCGCAATCTGCAATTGTGTCATAGACACGGTCGGTCATGAAGACCGCACCCATCGGCACATAGCCCGAGGTCAGGCCCTTGGCGACGGTCAGGAAATCGGGAACCACATCGTCCTCGCTACAGGCGAAGAGCGGGCCGGTGCGGCCGAAACCGGTGATCACTTCGTCGGCGATGAACAGGATATCCAGTTCGTGGCAGAGGTCGGCCATTTCCTTCATCCAGCCCGTTGGCGGCACCAGTACGCCGCCGGAGCCCTGGATCGGCTCGGCATAAAATGCCGCCACCCGCTCCGCACCGATTTCCTCCACCTTCTGCCGCAACGCCTGTTTCGACGCAGCGATGATCGCTTGCGGATCGGTGCCCACCGGATTGCGGTAGGTGTAATGCGAGGGGATCTTGTGCTGCCAGTCGAAGGGAATGCCGAAGCCGGCATGGAAGGCCGGAAGAGCCGTCAGCCCGGCGCCGACCGTCGAAGATCCGTGATAGCCCTGTTCGAGCGAGATGAACTGGTCTTTCTGCGGCGTTCCCTTGGCATAATAGTAATAGCGGATGAACCGCACCGTGCTATCGATCGCGTCGGATCCGCCAAGCGTGAAATAGACATGGTTGAGATCGCCGGGTGCCCGCTCGGCAAGAGCCGCGGCGAGACGGATCCCCGGCTCGGCGCCGAGGCCAAAATAAGCGGTGGCGTAGGGCAATTCGCGCATCTGCCGCGCGGCAGCCTCGACGATGCTTTCATGGCCGTATCCCGCATTGACGCACCAGAGGCCCGCAAAGCCATCGACGAGTTGTCGACCGGTCGCGTCGGTCACCGTGGCGCCGGAGGCGGATGCCAGCATGCGCACGCCGAGCTTTTCGTGGGTGCGATAGGAGGCGACCGGATGGACGAGATGGGCGCGGTCGAGTTCGATAAGGGAGTTGCTGAGCATCTTTGTCTCCGATTCAGCCGAAGGCCTGATTGGCAAGGGCAAAGGTTTTGACGCAGGGGGAGGAGTGGGTGTTGCCGCCGCGCTGCATCGCCGTGCCGCCGCCCACGTGAACAAGCCCAAGCTCGGTCAGCCAACTCGACAGACCTAGATTTGTGGCCGTATCCATGCGGAGAAATGTGTGGCGTCGAGCCGCGATTTGAAAAAGGATGAGCTTGCGGGCATCTTCACCATTCTCCGCAACCACGGGGCCGATAACTTCCCCACGTCCGAAAGGACGCGACGTTGAGAACCCCGACACATGTCCACCCCGCCTGATAACCGCGAAACGTCCAACTTGGTTGAGATAGGATAGCAGCTCACCACGAATGGCGCCGAACGCAAGTTGATCGAGGGCCTCAATTTCAGCGAGATGGCTGGGCTGCGCCCACTCGACATCGACGGGCGCTTCCACTGCCGAACAGAACCCCTGATGTTGCACGATGGCGCCGACCTGACGGAAGCCCAAGCTTTCGTAGAGTGGCAAGCCCTCGTCGGTTGCGATGAGCCTACATGGCAGGCTACCAGCAGCATCAAGCCCTGCTTGCATCAGTCGGCGGCCAAGGCCCCGCCCGCGCATGGCCTCGTCGACAATGACCATGTTAATGGTGGCACAGTCTGTTCCATATCGCGTCGTGAGCGTGGTTCCGACAATCTTGTCACTCTCGAGCGCCACGACGCCCGTGCTGAGTGCAAGCGCCATTTCCCAGTCAGCCAATCTGTGGGGCCCGCCGGCCTGCCTTGAAAGGGCAAGTGCGCCTTCGAGGTGCTGAGTTCCTAATGACACGATCTCAAGTTGGTCAGCTTTCATCGCGTAAATCCCTGTCTCTATGCAAGGATGATAGCCCTGTCAGAAAAGAAGAACGTCCCGTTGAGACGAGTCAGGCGATATCTTTCTCCGTGTCAGCGAGGGCGGACGGCATCTTGTGCTGGAAAGCAATTTTCCCGACGGTTTGGCAAACGTTTATCCCGCAAGCGCCGCGCACAATTCTCTGCCAAAAATTTCGCGAATACGAAAGATTCTGCCTGAACGAGCCGCCACTACCGCCGCCGAAGCTGGAAAACGCGCTTTAGGATGAATTCATGACAGCGCCTCGGATACCAGCAAGGACCAACACGATGACCCAGTTTCGGCCGAAATACATCACCTTCGATTGCTATGGCACGCTTACCAATTTCCAGATGGCGGAGGCGGCCCGCGATCTCTATGGCGAACAGCTTGACGAGTCCCGCATGCAGCAGTTCATCAAGAACTTCGCGGCCTACCGACTCGACGAGATCATGGGGGACTGGAAGCCCTATAATGAAGTGGTGCACAATGCGATCGAGCGTACCTGCCGCAAGAACGGCGTGACCTTCCGCGAGGAGGACGCGCGCATGGTCTATGAGCGGGTACCGACCTGGGGACCGCATCTCGACGTTCCGGCCGGGCTCGCCAAAGTCGCCAAGGAAATTCCGCTGGTGATCCTTTCGAACGCGATGAATTCGCAAATCACGTCGAATGTGGAGAAGCTCGGTGCGCCATTCCACAAGGTCTATACCGCCGAACAGGCGAACGCCTACAAGCCGCGGTTCCAGGCCTTTGAATATATGTTCGACATGCTGGGCTGCGGTCCGGAAGACATCCTTCATTGCTCGTCCTCTTTCCGGTACGATCTGATGTCGGCGCATGACCTCGGCATCAAGAACAAGGTCTGGGTCAATCGCGGCCATGAGCCGGCCAATCCCTATTACGGCTATGTCGAGATCAAGGATATTTCCGGCCTTCCCGGCGTTGTGGGTCTCTAGCGGAGCGCGGCAATGAAGTTCGAATCCTACTGGCACGACACGGCATTGAAATTCAACGGCGCTGCCACCGGTCTTGTTGAAGGTGATTTTGACGTCGCCGTCATCGGCGGCGGCTTTACGGGGCTGGCTGCCGCGCGGCAGTTCGCAAAGTCGGGCGCGCGGGTGGCCGTTCTGGAAGCGAACCATATCGGTTGGGGTGCATCTGGCCGCAACGGCGGGCATGTCAACAACGGGCTTGCCCACAGCTTCATCGCTGCTAAGGCTGAGCTTGGGGTCGAACGCGCGGTCGCGCTTTATCGCGCGCTGGACGACTCGATCGATACGATCGAAAGGATCATCGCTGAAGAAAAGATTGACTGCGACTTCCGTCGAGCGGGGAAACTGAAACTGGCGTCAAAGCCGCAGCATTTCGACGCCATCGCCCGCAATTTCGAAGCGGTTCATCGCGAGGTCGATCCGGATACCGCGCTGCTGACGGCGGATGACCTCAAGACCGAGGTCGGCTCTCCCTTCCACGGCGCAATGCTGTCCAAGAAGAGCGCCATGATGCATATGGGCCGGTATGCCGTTGGATTGGCCGATGCCGCGGTCCGGCATGGCGCCACGATATTCGAAAGGGCTTTGGTAACACGCCACACAGTATCCGGGGCCAAGCACCGGCTGGAAACCTCTCGAGGCGAGGTGACCGCCGACCATGTCCTGGTCGCGACCGGTGCCTACACGTCCGGAGCCTCCTTCAACTATTTCCGGCGCCGTATTATTGCCGTCGGCAGCTTCCTGATCGCAACCCGGCCTTTGACCCCAGCTGAGGTGGCGGCCACCATGCCGGGCAACCGCACCTGCACCACTTCGATGAATATCGGCAACTATTTCCGGCTGTCGCCGGATAACCGGCTGATCTTCGGCGGTCGCGCTCGCTTCGCCGCGACGTCGGATCAGCGCTCGGATGCCAAGAGCGGCGCCATCCTGCGCGCGAGCCTCGCCCAGATATTTCCGCACCTTGCCGATGTCGAGATCGATTATTGCTGGGGCGGCCTAGTGGACATGACCAAGGACCGGTTTCCCCGGGCGGGCTATATCGACGGTGTCTGGTATGCGATGGGCTATTCGGGTCATGGTGCGCAGCTCTCGACGCATCTAGGGATGATTATGGCGGACGCCATACTCGGCAAGCCGGATCGCAATCCCCTCAAGGATCTCGAATGGCCTGCCGTTCCCGGCCATTTCGGTAAGCCGTGGTTCCTTCCGCTGGTCGGGCTCTACTACAAGACCCTCGACCGATTTCAATAGGCGGCTCTCCTCCCCTGCCGCCATTAGGGCGCGGATCACTCGATCCGCGCCCTCTTTTTGACCGATAAAATGGATGGAAGCTCAATGCCGAGTTGCCAGCGTTTGCTGCCACCGCCCAGCCGAGTAAAATCGGTCCGGGGATGCCCCGGCCGACCGGTCTCTCAGAGACGTTCGAGCACAGCCCTTGCGATAGTCTCGGTTTTGTCTTTTCCAGCAATGGTGCCGATCCCGGCCGCGGTCGCCGCTTCGATCGCCGCCATGACCCGGGCAGCAGCATCTCTTTCGCCGAGATGGTCGAACATCATCGCGCCCGACCAGATGGCGGCGATCGGATTTGCGATACCGAGATGGGCGATGTCGGGTGCCGAACCATGGACCGGTTCGAACATGGAAGGCGCGGTGCGATCGGGATTGATGTTGGCAGAGGCCGCAAAACCCAGTCCGCCCTGGATGGCAGCGCCGAGATCGGTGAGGATATCGCCGAACAGGTTGGAAGCGGCGACGACGTCGAGCGTTTCCGGCGCCATGACCATGCGCGCCGCCATCGCGTCGATATGATAGCTCGTCACTTCGACATCGGGAAATTCGCCCGCCAATTCCCGCGTGATCTCATCCCAGAACACCATGGTATGTTTCTGGGCATTTGATTTGGTCACCGAGGCCAGCTTGCCACGGCGCACGCGCGCCTGCTCGAAACCGAAGCGCAGGATGCGTTCGACGCCTTTTCGGGTGAAGATGGAGGTCTCCACCGCCACCTCGTCATCTGTCCCCTGATGGATGCGGCCGCCAGCGCCGGAGTATTCGCCCTCGGTGTTTTCGCGGATGCAGAGAATGTCGAACGCAGCGCTTTTCAGCGGCCCCGAGACGCCTGGCAGCAGCCGATGCGGGCGAATATTGGCATATTGGACGAAGGCCTTGCGGATCGGCAGCAGGAGACCGTGTAGAGAAACGGAATCCGGCACTTCTGCCGGCCAGCCCACCGCACCGAGCAGGATCGCATCGAAGCGCCTGAGTGTTTCGATACCGTCAGCTGGCATCATGGCGCCGGTTTGCCTGTAGAAGTCGCAGGACCACGGAAAGGTCTTTCCTTCGAGAGCAAAACCTGAGGCCTTTGCGGTCGCCTGCAAGACATGCCAGGCGACCTCGGTTACGGGTTTGCCTATGCCGTCACCCGGCAGAAGCGCGATTGAATAAGTCTTCATGTCTGATCCTGGAGGTTGATGAGTACGCTCTTGCTCTTGCGGTTGGCGTGATAGGCTTCGCGGCCGAGATCCTTGCCGATGCCGGAGCGCTTGTAGCCGCCGGTCGGCAGGATATGGTCGCGGGAGCGGCTGTAGCGATTGACCCATACGGTGCCGGCCTGTAGCCGCCGCGTCATCCGGATGGAACGCGAAAGGTCGCGGGTGAAGAGCCCGGCCGCAAGCCCATAGGTCGGGTGGTCGGCGAGCGCGAGCGCCTCTTCTTCGTCCGTGAAGCTCTGCACGGTCAGCACCGGCCCGAAGATTTCCTCGGTGACCGCAGGGGAGGCCCGATCGACATTCGACAGCAGGGTCGGCGCGTAGAAATAGCCGTCGCGTTCAAGGTATCTGCCCCCGGCCAGGCATTCAGCCCCAGCCTGGCGCGCTGCCTGCACGATAGCATCAATTCGCGCGATCTGGCGCTCGGAAATAACAGGCGAATAGTCGCTCGCCTCGTCCCAGGTCGGGCCAGGACGGATTGTGGCCATGCGTGACAAGATGGCCTCGATCAACGGCTCCATCACCGATTTCTCGACGATGATCCGCGAGCCCGCGACACAGGCTTGGCCGGCATTGACGAGGATGCTGTTGGCGATGGCATTGGCGGCAAGTGTCAGGTCGGCATCGGCAAAGACGATTTGCGGGCTCTTGCCGCCGAGTTCGAGCGTCATCGGCTTGACGCCGGTCCTGGCGATATTGGCCATGATCGCCGAACCGGCCGCCGTCGACCCCGTGAAGCTGATCTTGGCGATATCGGGATGGCCGGTCATCGCGTGGCCGGTAGCCTGCCCGTCGCCGAGGACTACGTTAATGAGACCGGCCGGAATGCCGGCTCGCACGGCAAGCTCGGCGAGGTAAAGCGTCGAAAACGGCGTCATCTCGGATGGCTTCAAGACAATGGCGTTGCCGGCCGCGAGCGCGGGGCCGAGCTTCCAGCCAGCCATGGAGAGCGGAAAATTCCACGGTGTGATCGCGCCGACGACACCGTAAGGCTCGGTCATGATCATGCCGAGGCTCTTGTCGTCCGTGGGCACGAGATCGCTGCCCTCCTTGTCGGCGAATTCGGCGAAGAAGCGTATCTGTTCAGCAGTGACAGCGACGTCACCCTGGATGAGCTGCCCGATCGGTCGCGTGGAGGATATTGCTTCCAGACGGGCGAGCGTCTCGCCTTCTGCCTCGATCAGATCCGCCCAGCGATGCATGGCATTGGTGCGCTCGCGCGGGCGGCGAGTGGACCAACCGCTTTCGCGCACTGCGGTCTTTGCAACGGATACCGCCTGATCGACGAGCTCGACATCGGCCACGGGACATTCGGCATAGGCCGCGCCGTCGGATGGGCGATGCATCGGCAGCATGCCTTTGGCTTCGACATAGCGCCCGCCGATGAAATGGCCTTTCGGCAACCGGATTGTGTCGGGGTTGAAACTCAGAGCCATGGCCGTGTCCTTGCGGATGAAATGGGCAAGGCCACACGAGACTTCGTGAGAAATATCCTTCTCAACCGGCTCGTGCGGACCTCGTATGATGCTGGCGATGGTGCGTTTACATCACCGTCACATAGATCTTCCGGACCGTTTCGATCGTGCGCCATGTGCCGGTGAAGCCCGGCTTCATGACAAAACTGTCGCCCGCTTTGTATGTGACCGGCTCGCCGTCATCCGGTGTGAGCTCAACAACGCCTTGGAGGATATGGCAGAACTCGAACGTCTCGCCCTTGATCGAGCGGGTGAGGCCCGGCGTGGCCTCCCAGACACCGGTATGGACGAGCCCGTCACGTGCTACGTCCTGCGCCCAGGTCTTGAACGAGGGATCCCCTGATATCAGTCGCTCGGGAACCGGTTTGGATTCGCGCGGCGCCTCGGTGCTGTTCGGGTCGATGGTTTTGAGAAGGGACATGGTTTCTCCTTGCTGTCCTGCCGTGATTCAGTAGCCGCGGCTGCGGTCGACCAGCCCGATCGGGTCGAGGCCGGCGCGATGGCGCTTGATGTTCTCGATCACCGAGCGGGCCGCGGTTTCGGGCTGCGTCACGCTTGCGATATGCGGCGTGAGCATGATTTGGGGGTGGCGCCAGAACGGATGTTCGGACGGCAGGGGTTCCGGTTCGGTGACGTCGATCACGGCGCCGGATAAGTGGCCCGCGTCGAGCGCATCGATCAGCGCATCATGATCGAGCTGTGCGCCGCGACCGACATGGATGAGCGATGCGCCGGGCGGAAGGGCCGAGAAGAGCCGCGGGTCGAGAATACCGCGGGTCTCCTCCGTGAGCGGCAGCAGGCAGACCAGAATGTCAGTCTCGCCGAGAAAGGACGCCAGCGACTCGGCGCCGTGATGACAGCGCACCCCATCGATCTGGCGCGGGGAACGGCTCCAGCCGGAGAGCGGAAAGCCGAACGGCATCAGCCGCTCGATGACAGATTGCCCGAGCATCCCGAGACCCAGCACACCGATCCGGCAGTCTGCGGCCTGCCGTGCGGGCAGGGCCTGCCATCTGCCTTCCGATTGCTGCCCAAGATATACCTTGAGATTGCGGTGGAGCGCCAGCACCGCAAGCGTCACATATTCCTGCATCATGCGCACGATGCCGTCCTCGACCATCCGGACTAGCTTGACCCCCGGCGGGAGCGTCTCAAGGCGGAACTGATCGACGCCGGCGCCGATTGAAAAGACGATTTCCAGGTTTTTGAAGCGGTCGAGATCCGACGGGGCGGTCCATGTCAGCAGATAGCGGATGTCGCCGGAATCCACCCGCTCAATATCCATGACGAAGTTGAGATCGGGCAGTTCGCGAGCAAAAGCTTCGGCAAAGACACGCCCCCTCTCGCGGTCGGAATTGAACCAGAACGCCATGGAAATCCCTCAGCTTCGGAGTGTTTCGGCAAGCCGCTCGATCATCACCTGACACGCGGTGAGTTCGTCGGCATGGATGAATTCGTCGGCTCGATGGGCCCGGGCGATGTCACCGGGGCCACAGATGATCGCGTCGATGCCGGCCGCCTGGTAAAGTCCTGCTTCCGTGCCGTAGCTCACCGCTGCCAGCGTTTCGGCCCCGGTCAGTTCTTCCAGCAGCCTGGCAAGCGGCGCATCGGCGGCGAGCGATAGCGCCGGGTAGCTACTCAGAAGATCCCAATGTGTTTGGAATCCTCTCTGCTCGAGCGCGACTGCGGCAAGCCTTACCGGCTCGAGGAGATCGGCGGGTGACACTCCCGTGATCGCTCGGGCCTCGATTTCAGCCGTGAGGCAATCCGGAATGATGTTCACGGCTTGCCCGCCAGACACAATTCCGACCTGGAGCGAGGAATAGGGTGGCTCGAAGCTCGAGTCTATTCTACTGCTCTGCAGCGCCTCTTCGGTACGGACGGCGGCGAGCAGGACGCAGGCGAAGGCGTGGATCGCATTTAAGCCCTGATCAGGCCGCGACGAATGACCCGACCGCCCGCGGATCTCGACTCTCGCAGCGGCCTTGCCCTTGTGGGCGCGGATCGCGCGCAGGCCGCTGGGCTCGCCGATGATCGCACCGACCGGCTTCGCGCAAAGCTCGGGTAACCGACGGATGAGATGAGGCACACCCCGGCAGCCGGCTTCCTCGTCATAGGAAAATGCAAAATGCAGGGGGCGCGTGAGCGGCATGTCGGCGATTGCCGGCAGTGCGGCCAATGCTGCAGCTAGAAAGCCCTTCATGTCGCTCGTGCCCCGGCCGAAGAGCAGATCGCCATCCGCGCGCAGCCGAAAGGCGTCAGAGGTCCAGGTCGGCTCCAGGGCGGGAACGACGTCCATATGTCCGGAGAGAATGTAGCCGGCAACATGATTGGGACCCACCGTTGCGAAGACGTTTGCGCGGTCACCTTCCGGCCCCGGCAACACCGTCACCTTGGCACCGCAGCGCTCCGCATAATCCTTGATCCACGCAACGATGCCGTCGTTCGGCGTGCCGACGACGGACGGAAAACCGACCAGCCGGTCGAGTATTTCCTTAGCGTTCATCGCAGGTCTCCTTGACGTAGCCGCCTAAGCGGCGCTCTGATCTCCACATTACGTCTTGGTGGGACCATTTCCTGCCGAACGCTCCGTCCTGAGCAGCAGGATCTATTGAATCCAGCTGCCTCAAAGCAGAAAGTTTCGCACACATGCCCGAAGCGAAGAGACGTATCATGTTCGAGAGCGTGCTACCTGCATCGTGGTAAGGTCCACCTTTTCCAGGCGCCGTGCGCAGCCGACTAGTACTACAAGCAGGTCATTCCGAGCCGACCTTGTATATCTCGGCAAGGTCCGGCAAGTTCCAATTGCCACCGCTTAGCACCGCGCAAACTTTTTCATCCGACCTGACTTTTATGGAGCCTGCCAGGAGAGCTCCGACGCCGATCGAAGCCGCCGGTTCCGCAATCAGCTTGGCATCCTTTGCAATTGAGCGCATGCCCGCGATGATGTGCTCGTCTTCGACGAGAATGATATCATCGACGTATTTTTCAATTATCGGATACGGGTTCTGACCTGGAACACTAATTCTCAGGCCATCAGCGATCGTATTTTTCAGAGGCAACGAGGTGCGCTGTCCGTTGATCCGGCTCTGATAGTATTTCGGCGTCAAAGCAGGCTCGGCACCGATGATTCGAACCGACGGCTTGGTTTCTTTGATGGCGGTCGCAATTCCCGAGATCAGGCCTCCTCCGCCCAATGGAACAATGACCGTGTCCACGTCCTCCAAATCTTCAAGAATTTCGCAGCCGATCGTGCCCTGGCCGGCCATGACCAGCGGGTCTTCGAAGCCGTGGACGGTCGCGTAGTTGTTCTCTTCGGCGATTTCATAGGCCCGCTTCCACCTCGCAGCGGTGTCGCCATCAAAGACAATGACCTCGGCGCCCAGTGCTTCGGTATTGGCAATCTTGATCCTGGGCGTTGTTGCGGGAACAATTATGACAACCTTCACACCGAGCATTCGAGCCGCGTATGAGAGCCCTTGGGCGTGATTGCCCGAGGAACTGGCAATAACGCCGTTTGCTATGGCTTCTCTCGGGAGAGAAAGCATCTTGTTGAGAGCGCCGCGAATTTTGAATGCGCCGGTAATCTGCAGCGTTTCGGGCTTGAGATAGAGCTGACAACCTGCAGCCTTTTCGATCTTGTCAGCGCGCAGCAACGGCGTGTGTCTGATATGGGGTGCCAATCGTTCGCGGGCTTCCAGAATGTCCTGAATAGTCGGATAATCTAGCATAATGCTACTCGCCTCAGTATGTTAGAGCTCAGGTTTTCCTGACGGAAAGGATCGCCCTGAAGATTGATTTGTTTTTCGGCGTCGGACCGCAAGTTAACGGCGTGCCCGCCCGCGCTGGAGCCTTACAGCCGCTTTGCCGATAGTCCGTACTGGAGGTCAGGACTCGAAGAATTCGAAGAAGGTCCCAACGCTTTTTTCTGCGGCATTCCTATAGATCTTCGATGCGGTTGTGTTGTCTTGGATTGCCATTCCCGTGGAATCGAAAATGGTCACCTCATCGTCGCGTTCTCTTCCAGCTTTCGTTCCCAGCAATATCTCTCCGATTTCGCCGTGGATGCCGTCCCTGGTTATGATATGCCGGTCCAGCGGATGCCATGTCTCCCCCTTCTCGCTGCACTGCGCGATCGAGTCGACGACCACTTTGGCGTTTCTGAATATCTCTGGATCCAATTCCTGTTTGCCCCGCTGATCCGTGCCGATGGCGACGATATGCGTACCGGGCCTTACCCAATCGGCTTCAACCAGCGAGCCTTTGCCCCGCGTCGTCGTAATCAGGATATCGGCCTGCTCGACCGCACCCTTCTTGGAGGGCGCAATGACCACGGGAATGCCGAACTCGCCTTCAATATCGGTTTTGTAACGGGAAAGCGTATCCGCGCTATTGTCCCATGCATGGATCTCTGCGATATTTATGACCTCCCGGATCGCGCGAATCTGCATTCGCGCTTGATTTCCGGTCCCGATCGACGTGATCCTTCGAGCGTCTTTCCTTGCCAGCACTTTTACGGAAACGGCACCGGCCGCGCCGGTTCGCAAACCTGTGATCAGGCTTCCGTCCATAACGCAAATCAGCGCCCCGCTTCTGGCGTCGAACAACAGAATGCTCCCCATCCCGCTCGGTAGGCCAAATGTAGTCGGATTGTCGGCAAACCCTCCCGACGACGTTTTCATCGAAATGAGTTGATTGGCTTTGTAGTGGCTGAGCTTGAAGTCGATTTCGCTACCGGGCGACGGGAGATGCATTGCGATATAGTCGGGTTGCTCCACCTGATCGCTGTTGAAAGCCTTGTAGGCCTCCTCGACAGCGCCAATCACGTCCCTCATACTGATCAATCTGCTGACGTCTTCTTTCTTAAGAAGCAGAGTTTTCACGAACTTTCTCCCATCATTGGTACGAAGGCAAAAACGTTAGACTGGGCCCGCAAACTCAAGCCCGGCCAGCGATAAGGAAGCTCTTCATCTCCGGGTATTCCTCCATGCTGAGCTGAGTGCCTTCGCGCCCAGACCAGATTGCTTGATTCCGGCAATGGGGGCTTCGGTCGAGATCGCACCAGTGTTGAAGCCGATCATGCCGAATTTCGGCGCCTCGCCGCGCGACAGGAGCGTTTCACGCTCTCGATAAGAGACTGCAAGGTCAAACAGAGTTCCGTTCACAATCGCGATAGCCTCCAATCCACGCACTGACACAAACTGCCGAGACCTACCGATACATGCAGAGTGCATTCGGATTGAAAGGAGATGCCCTTCGGCGGGCTCCTCCTGACATCGCACGCACATGCCACGACCGAATGAGGTTAGTATCGACTTCTCCCGCCGAACGAGTCACCGAATTACGCTGCAGCAACAGCATGAAATTCCAAAATGCTGGGCGCGTTCAGCATTTCTTGACGCGCTGAAGAGCTGATTTATGCTGCGGTTTCTGTGCGGCACCCGGCAGTCTGTCGAACTTTGATTTTATCCAAGATGGCAAAGTTGCGTTGTCGTCAGCCCGATGCTCCTTGAAGCAAGTCGTGGCACACGGGTCGTCCTGCCCGGCGCCCGCCAGATTTCGGGAGAAGATTTTGACTCCCGAGTGCAAATCAGTGAAAGATGCCGAGTCTGATGTGCAATCATGAGCTGATTGATGCTTGGCAGTAGCGTGGCCAAGGCCGTTCCACTGTCGACCGGGCGAAGGAGCTCATAGTTCAATGCCGAAGTCAGTTCGACTTAAGTCATTCGAGTTGGTGGCTCGGGATATCAATGAGATTGATGTCGGCTCGCTGCATGCTTTGTCCGTGGCGGTCGGATGGCCACACCGTCCCAAGGACTGGGATTGGCTCCGCCAGTTCGGTCGGGGGATCGCGGTAGTAGACAGCATCGGCCGGGTTTTCGGGAGCGCCATGTGGTTCCCCTACGGCCAAGATGTTGCGATGATCGGCCTGGTGATCACCACCCCGCGCTCGCAAGCTCAAGGTAATGCGCGTTGGCTCATGGAGCAGGTATTCGAAGAATGTCGCGGCAGAAATCTGTATCTCAATTCGACGCGCGCGGCACACAATCTGTATGTCTCGCTGGGTTTTGCAAACGAGGCGACGGTATGGATGCACCAAGGGACAGTTGCTTCCTCCCTGCCCCACTTGCCCGCACCGAGCGGTGATCTAATCGAAGCCGGGATTGATGCACTCGGGCAGATCATCGAGCTTGATACCCAAGCGTTCGGTTGGAAGCGCGAGGAGCTGTTCTCGGCACTAGCCCCGATTTCCACCATCCAAACCCTCAGCCGCGATGGGAAGATCGTTGGCTATTCTATATGCCGGGAGTTCGGCCGCGGCCATGTGATCGGCCCTGTGGTAGCAAGCAATGACGATGACGCGCTTCAGCTTATTGCGGTCCATCTACGGAATCTGAAAGGGCAGTTCGCGCGCGTCGACACGCGGGACACAGGGCGATTGGCCAACTTTCTACGCGCGAGTGACTTTCAAGTAGCCGAGCGCGTGACGACTATGTCGCGGGGTCAACCCCTTTTGAACCGCAAGGCGGGCGAGCCTTGGGTTTATGGCTTGGCTGGCCACGCACTCGGGTGAATCGCGGCCCGTCCGCTTCTGACGGGCTAGATAGCTTGATCGGCTCATGCACCAGGAAGCCTGTTTAGAGCGGCCCCGGCTTGCCAGCACTTGCGGCGTCGCTCCCACTTCAACCTATCAAAGTTACTGCTTTCAAAGCGACTTAGGTGTTCCCGCTGGGCCGTCTCGCCAGCTGCCATCAGAGGCAGATCGCAGTAGTACTCAGCTCGGCTTCAAACACAACGCCACGCAAGGGAACGGCTGCCTTCGGCAGCACCAGCCTAACTCAGGCCACGACTGATGCGAGACGAGGCTCCAGCGGAAGGATGTGCGGGATTTGGCGCGACCGAAGAGACTTCTGCTGAAAGACGAAGCATTCCGGCACATTCTGCCAAACGACTGCAACTATGCTTCGTCCATGCCGTACAGTTCACAGGAGCCAGGGACATGGATCGCTTCAGGCCAAAATACGTAACATTCGACTGCCATGGTACGTTGATCAACTTTCAGATGGCGGAAGCCGCTCGGGTTCTGTTCGGTCATCTTCTGGATGGGCCGCGCATGAACGAATTCATCAAGAATTTCCAAGCGTATCGTATTGATGAGGTAATGCAGGACTGGAAGCCCTACGCCGACGTTGTTCACAACGCATTGGAGCGCACGTGCCGCCGCAACAAGGTTGAATTCCGGCCCGAAGACGCCGAAACCATTTACAACCGCGTACCGACATGGGGACCGCATCCGGATGTGCCCGAAGGCCTGGCTAAGCTCGCTAAGGAAATCCCCCTTGTCATTCTGACAAATTCCATGGTGACCCAGATTCCGTCGAATGTGGCAAAGCTCGGCGCGCCGTTTCATGCTGTCTATACTGCCGAGGAGGCAGGTGCCTACAAGCCGCACCTCAAGGCGTTTGAATATATGTTCGACATGCTGGGATGCGGACCGGAGGACATAACGCATGTGTCGTCGTCTTTCCGTCACGACCTCATGTCTGCCTATGATCTGGGTATCAAGAGCAAGGTGTGGGTCAACCGCGGCCATGAGCCGGCCAACCCGTATTATGAATACACCGAGATTCGCGATATTTCGCAGCTGCCCGGCGTCTTCGGACTCTGACTTGAACTAAGGCGGCCGCGGTTCAGGAATCGGAAGGCCGCGCAAGGCAGCAACCTGTGCCAGAGTGCCTGCTCTGATCTAGTCAAACTAGACCGAGCATCCAACTTTGCCGCACGAAAGGCACCATGAACGGCGAGGATTTTCGAATTGGGCGATCGTAGTGGTCTAGATGCTGATCGGAAATTACATCGGTCCAGCAGCCCCGCGGCTGCAGACTTCCGTCAACTACCACATGCTACAGCGTCTACAGAGGTCTATTTTCGCGCCGCTGCCGCAATTCTCTCCACGCCGCCAGACCTGTCGGAACCCGACATTTCGGCGACACTTCTAAAGCGGCACTATGGATTGGAGGGATCGATCGCGGTCTTATCGTCCGAGGTCGAACGCACTGCTGAGGTCTCTCTGCAGGACGGCCGCCGATTGATCCTAAAGACGTCGACACGAAGAGAGGCGATCGACAGCTTCCGTTTCCAAAGCGGCGCTTTGGCGGCAATACAGAATAGCGCGGGATTTGCTGCACCCGCACTTATCCGCACCAGTGACGGCGCATTGATGTTTGAGGGAGAGGGTATTAGCGGTTACCTGCAGACCCGAATTGAGGGCTTGTCCCTGCACAAGGAAACGCGCACGTCTGACCTCCTCTTGCGGATTCCGACCTGAAGCCGGCCACCATTCCGATCAAAATCCGGCCACCGTTCCGATTTGAAGCCGGCCACGATTCCAATCAAAGACCGGCCGGTTTCCGGCTCTGAAGATACCCCTTGGGTCAGCAACTTTGGCATCAAGCCTCCCGTTACACGAGGAGAGTTTGATGCCAGCGAAGAGAAGGCTGACCATGCGACAATTACGACAGATGCTCCGGCTTGCCGGAAGCGGGACAAGCAGCCGAGAGATTGCGGTGATCCTCGGCGTTGCCCGCAGCACCGTCCAGGATAACCTGAAGCGGGCTGCGATGGCGGGGCTGAGCTGGCCATTGCCGGGAGAGCTGACAGACGATGCTCTTGAGTCTCGGCTTTTCGCCCGCGCCGGCGTCAAGCAGGGCCAACGGCGACGTCACGAGCCGAACTGGGCACAGCTCTCTATCGAATTGAAGAAGCCTGGCGTGACACTGCTGATCCTGTGGGAGGAATATCGCAGCGTCCATCCCGATGGTTATGGCTATAGCCGTTTCTGCGAGCTGTTCCGCGGGTTCGAGCAGCGCCTTTCGCCGACGATGCGCCAGGAGCATGCGGCCGGCGACAAGGTCTTCGTCGACTATTCCGGTAAGAGGGTGCCGATCGTCGATCGCAAGACTGGCGAAGTCCGCGAGGCGGAGCTGTTCCTTGGCGTGCTCGGCGCATCGAGCTACACCTTCGCCGAGGTGACCTGGACCCAGACCTTACCGGACTGGGTCGGCTCACATGTGCGCATGTTCGCCTTCTTCGGCGGTGTGCCCCGCCTGGTCGTGCCCGACAATCTGAAGTCCGGCGTCAGCCGCGCCAGCTTCTACGATCCCGAGATCAACCGCAGTTACGGCATGATGGCGTCCCACTATGGTGTCGGCGTTCTGCCGGCCCGACCGCGACGCCCGAAGGACAAAGCGAAGGTCGAGAACGGCATGCGCTTCGCCCAGAGTTGCCTTCTCGGCCGCTTGCGCAAACAGACGTTCTTCTCGCTCGCCGAGGCCAATGCCGCAATCGCCGACGTGCTGGAGCGCATCAACAATCATGTCATGCGCCGGTTGGGTGTCAGCCGCCGCCATCTCTTCGAGACGGTCGAACGCGCGGCGCTCGCAAGCTTGCCCGCCGAGGAGTACGAGTTCGCCGAATGGCGCTTTGCGCGGGTCTCGACGGATTACCATGCCGAGTTCAGGAGCTTCTTCTATTCCGTCCCGCACGCGCTCATTCGTCAGCAGGTCGATATCCGGGCGACCGCGCGAATGATCGAGATCTTCCATCGCGGCAAACGCGTCGCGGTCCATCAGCGCCGCTATGGCGGGCCGCGCTATGGAACAGACCCCGCGCACATGCCGAGCTCCCACCGCCGATACGCCGAATGGACGCCGGAGCGCTTCCGGCGCTGGGGCGCGTCCATCGGTCCGCAGACCGAAGGGCTGATCGTCGCCATTCTCGCCAGCCGGCCACATCCCGAGCAAGGCTTCAGAACATGCCTCGGCATCCTGCGCCTCTATCGCGACCTCGGCCGCGAGCGCGCCGAGGTCGTTTCGGCACGGGCCGTCGAGATCGGCGGCCTGACCTGCAAGACGATTGCCTCGCTCATCGCAACCCACAAGGCCCCCAGACATTCCACCGAACCCGCCGCCGTCATGGAACACGCCAATCTGCGTGGCCCCGGCTACTTCCATTGAGGAGACACCTGATAATGCTGACCAATCCCACCATCGACATGCTGCGCGAACTCGGCCTGACAGGCATGGCCAGCGCCTATCAGGAGCTCGAGGCGCAGCCGGAAGCCAGACACCTCGAGCATGGCGAATGGCTCGCTCTGCTGCTCGAACGCGAGGCGACCACGCGCCGCCAGAAGCGCTTCGAGGCAAGGGCTCGCGCCGCGAGGCTGCGCCATGATGCCCAGATCGAGAACATCGACTTCCGCGCCGCCCGCGGCCTCGATCGCAATCTCGTCCTGAAGCTCGCCAACTGCGACTGGATCAGGCAACACCATAGCCTCTTGCTGATCGGACCCGCCGGCGTCGGCAAGAGCTGGCTGGCCTGCGCGCTCGGACACAAGGCATGCCGCGAGGACTTCTCCGTCGCCTATCATCGCCTGCCCAGGCTGTTCGCCACCCTTGCGCTGGCGCGCGGCGACGGCCGATATCCCAAGGTCCTCAAGGCGCTCGCCAGAACCGACCTGCTCATCCTCGACGACTGGGGTCCGGAGAAGCTCAACGACGAGCAGCGGCGCGATCTCCTGGAGATCGTCGAGGACCGCTACGAGAAGCGATCCACCATCGTCACCAGCCAGGTGCCCGTCGATCACTGGTATGACATGATCGGCAATCCTACGATCGCCGATGCAATCCTCGACCGCCTTGTCCACAACGCCTACCGCATCGAACTGCACGGCGAGAGCTTGCGAAAGCAGCGTCAAACACCATCCGCCGCTTGACCGCGCGACAATCACGCGCCATGCAAAACAACGACCCAGGGGAGCATCAACTGGCCGGCTTCAGATCGGAATGGTGGCCGGAATGAAATCGGAATAGGTGGCCGGCTTCGTTTCGGAATCAGCGGCCGACTTCACCGGAATACGCACCTCCTCTCTCGTACTGGCAGCGCTCTCGGCCGGCTCGACCTAGCACTCGGGCAAGTCAACGTACCCGCAGCCGACCGCCCAATTCTATGGCATGTCGGGTGCTGGCCACGGTTGATGGAACTAGAAGAATACTTACCATCTGGAAACGTAGCGACAAGCGTTCGTAGGGCGATGGCGGAGTACATTCAGATCATCGAGCCGCAGATCCCGAACTTGGAGTGGCAGGTCACTCATAACGATCCTAGTCCGTTCAACACAATCGTTACCAACGATGGCCTGGGTTTTATCGATTTCGGCGATGGATGCTGGAGCCCAAGAATCCAGGACTTGGCGATCGCGGCAAGTCACGTCGTGACGGATCCAACTCTTCCGTTGGGCGGAGCCGAGCATCTCATTGCGGGCTATGCGGCGGTCGTTCCACTTTCGGCTTTGGAAGCAAGACTGCTGGTCGGACTCATGCGCGCACGTCAAAGCGCACTGATACTGATAAATTACTGGCGCTCTCACCTCTTTCCGGCCGACTCGCAGTACATCAAAAAGAATGTTGCTCGTGCTGAACGCGGGCTAACAATCCTGGCGCCTCTTTCTGCTGCATCAGGCGAGGCGGCAGTCCTCGCGGCAGTGTCACAGCCTTCGCCGTAACTCTCAGAGAGGCAGCAAACATGTCTACAGACCTTATGCCCAATCGCTACAGACCAGGTGAGGTTAACCTCCCAGCGCGCGATGCCGAGCTAATTGCCCGTCGCGATGCAGTACTGGGATTATCTTATCGACTTCAATATCGACGGCCCGTGCATTTCGTTCGCGGCGAAGGTATGTGGCTCTATGATCCGGACGGGCGAGCCTATCTGGATTTCTATAACAACGTTCCCTCCCTTGGCCATTGCCACCCCGAGGTGAATGCGGCGATGGCCGAGCAGGCTGCGCGAATTAGCGCCAACACGCGTTATCTCGAGCCAAGACTTGTCGACTATGCCGAGCGGCTGGTTGATGCATTTCCAGAGGAGCTCAACCGAGTAGTATTTACTTGCACCGGCAGTGAATCCAACGATCTGGCCCTACGCATCGCTCGCCTCGCGAGCGGCGGCGAGGGCGTGATTGTCTCCTCATATGCTTATCACGGCACGAGCGCGGCAGCGGCGGCCGTTTCGCCGAATTTGGGCGACGCGGTGAAGCTCAGCCCGTTCGTGCGCATGGTTTCTCTGCCCGGACCGGCAGGTATACCAGAATCGCAAGCCGCCGACTTTTTCGAGGCACAGGTTCGTTCAGCGATACTGGATCTGAACCGTCGCGGCATAGGAGTTGCCGCCCTGCTCATCGACAGCATCTTTTCAAGCGACGGGGTGTGGGTGGATCCTCCTGGATTTATTACGGGCGGAGTCGCAGCCGTGCGGGACGCGGGCGGCCTCATCATCGCCGACGAAGTTCAGCCGGGCTTTGGGCGAACTGGCATTCATATGTGGGGTTTCGAGCGGCACCGGATCGTTCCGGATCTTGTGACTCTGGGCAAGCCAATGGGCAACGGTTTTCCGATTGGCGCCGTCGTCGGTCGCAAAGCTCCAATGGAGCGGTTTGGTGCCACCGCTCGCTACTCGAATACCTTCGCCGGAAACACGGTCGGAATTGCAACGGCCGACGCTGTACTGACAATCTTGCAACGCGACCAAATCCCCCAACACGCCCTTGCCATGAGCGAGCAACTTAGAGCCGGACTGGAGGGCCTCGCAAAGAAGCATAGGGGAGTTCGTGCAATCCGGAATGCGGGGCTATTCTTTGGAATCGATATTGGACCCGACGAGATTGCTATACCGGAGAAGCGTGCGATGGCTCTGGGGGTGGTCAATGCAATGCGGGACGACGGCGTGCTTATCAGCACGACAGGTGCCAATGAAGATACCCTCAAAGTGCGGCCTCCGCTCGTATGCCAAGCCGAACATGTCGATCTCTTCCTCGCAACTTTCGAGCGCGCAATTACCAACGTCGCAGTTTGAGTGTTTGCCTGCGCACAGATGGCTCTGGGTTGCCGGAAGCGCGCTTGCGCTGATCATCCGGCGTCGGCTAAGTGGCCGATGCTGGCCGCAGTTTCTGCTGCGCAACGGAGAGCTGTGGGTGAATTCGTCGATAGTCTTGGGATATCGAATCGTAAGCAAACGACGAGATTGGAACCGCGTCTTCTATCGATCGCGGTTTGACGAGCTTGACGGATAGCGGTCAGTATTTGTTCTGGAAGCACAAGGAAAACTTTGCCTCCTTGTTGAACCGCATCAGCCGGGCCGTGCTTGCATAAGCACTTCCTTAACGACCTGTGAAACAATCTTGGCATACGAGGGCGTCCTCGATTGTGGAGGTGGTGGCAATGATTGCCGGTTCACGGAACCACCTTGAGCAAGGGACAGCGTGCGCGACACAAGACTCCGCGAGTTTGTAGTCTTCAGTTCTAAACGAAATGGCAGTCGCGACCAGGCCTTCGGCTGGTAATTCCCGCGGCCGCTGATGGGAGTCATCCTGACAATGAGCATGCGCTTTGGAATTTCCGCCCGTCTCGGGCTCGGCTTCGGTTTCCTCGTCGCCCTCATGCTGGTGCTGACATGGACGTCAATCTTAGAGGTCAACAGCATCAACGATGACCTCGGCCGCATCAACGACGTGAACAGCGTCAAGCAGCGCTTTGCGATCAACTATCGCGGCAGCGTGCACGATCGCGCCATCGCTATCCGCGATGTCGTGCTACTCGCCTCCGAGGACGAGCGCAGGGAAGCAATCGCGCTGATCCACAAGCTTGCCGCCACCTATACGGAAAATGAAAAGAAAATGGCGGACATGGTGTCCCCGCCGAATGGTGCGACAGCCGAGGAACGGACGATCCTTGCGGAAATCGCGGACATCCAGGCAACAGCCAACCCGCTTGTGACGGAGATCATCGGCCTGATGGCAAAGGGCGACGTGACGAACGCCCGTGCCGTCCTGCTGGAAAAAGCCCGCCCGCAATTCTTCGATTGGCTGGGCGCCATCAACAAGTTCATCGACTATCAGGAAAATCTGAACAGGATGATCGGCGACGAAGTGCGCACGTCCGCCAGCGGCTTCGAATACCTGTCGATGATCGAGGTTTCCGTCGCAGTCGTGCTAGCACTGGCCGCCGCCTTCTTCGCAAGCCGTTCCATCACACGACCTATCGCCCAGTTGAGATCTACGCTGGCAGCCATGGCGCGCGGTGAGCTCGACAACCGATCGGCAACCGACGACCGCAAAGACGAGATCGGCGATCTCGCGCGCGCCGTCACCGAAGTGCGTGACGTAATCCGCGCCAAGGCCGACGAACGTTCGCGTCATGATGCGGACCGTGCCGCCGCCGAACACAAACGTATGACTGCCGAGGCGGAGGCGCGCTCGCTGCAGACCTCCCGGACTGCCGCAGCTGTCAAGGAGATCGGGCTTGCGCTGGAGGAGATGGCGAACGGCCGCCTCGACTATCGCATCACGCGGAGCTTCGACGCTGACCTCGACTCGCTGCGCGCCAATTTCAACGCCTCCATCGGCAAGCTGCAGGCGACCGTCACGGCGATCGGCAAGATCGCCGGCGCCATCGACGCCGGTGCTCGCGAGATAAGCGGCGCGACGAACGATCTTGCCCGGCGCACGGAGCATCAGGCTGCGACGGTCGAGGAGACGGCTGCGGCACTCGATGAAATCTCGGCTACCGTCGCTGATTCGACCAAGCGCGCCGAGGAGGCCGGCGCACTGGTTGCGGAAACCCGACTTAATGCGGAGAAGTCGGGCGATGTCGTTTCTCAGGCTGTTGCAGCCATGGGCGAGATTGACCGGTCTTCCAGCGAGATCAATAATATCATCAGCGTCATTGACGACATCGCCTTCCAGACCAACCTTCTGGCGCTGAATGCCGGCGTCGAGGCCGCGCGGGCTGGTGAGGCCGGCAAGGGCTTTGCGGTCGTCGCGCAAGAGGTGCGTGAGCTTGCGCAGCGCTCCGCAACGGCAGCCAAGGAAATTAAGCAGTTGATCCACTCATCCGGCGAACAGGTCCGCACGGGCGTTGCACTGGTCGCCCAGACCGGCACGGCGCTGACAGGTATAGTCTCCGGCGTGCAGGAGATTAACCGACACGTCGTTTCCATTGTAGAGGCAGCCCGGGAGCAGGCGACCGCGCTTTCCGAGATCAACTCCGCCGTTAATGCCATGGACCAATCGATCCAACAGAATGCGGCGATGGTGGAGGAGACATCCGCCGCCAGCCAGACGCTAGCCAGCGAATCCGTCTCGCTGTCGGAACTGCTCGGCCAGTTCCGCGATGGCGCCCAACTGCGTCCTGCCCCCTCTGCTGGATCTGCATCAGCACCGACCGAACGGCGCCCGGCAACGGTAACGCATGGCAATGTGGCGCTGAAGGCAAGTGATTGGGAAGAATTCTGATAAACGATCCGTTTATCAGCCGCGGTGCGCTTTTCAGATCCCAGAGACTCTGGTTCCAGAGCCTGCTTGCCAAACCAGGACGCGGCACGTTATGGCGCAGGAGGACACGGCCAGGTCCCGTCTCCACTTATGAGCGTGCATTCTCGACCACCGCTCCCGCGGAGCCGCTCGTCTCGTGCCAGAGCCTTGACAACGGACATGGGGGCCGCAGGTTATTCGACCTGACCGTTCAGAGTCTTGGTGCACGGAGAACATTGATGCAGCCCGCTGACCGGTGTGCCCGCAATGTTGGCTGGGACGTCGGCAAGCCTCAAGCCGATTAGCCGGAGCCTGCTGCTATGTCGCACTGGCCAAGAGCGAGTGAGATTGTAGGCATTGCACTGCGATCCCTTGCCAAAGGTGCTTTCGCGTGGGTCTTGCGATAGGTTGCCAGTGCCTCGGCCCCGGTCGGCGCTTTCAGTTGGGACCAGGTTGTGTATAGGGTTCGCCGAAGCAACGGCGAGTTTCGTCTTTTAGATCGCTTGGGTTTTGATCGTTGGCTTGGGTGATGTCCTCGCTCAAGTTCTGAGGTTGAACCAGAAGCGTTCCTTGTCGTCCTTGTCGTTCGGAATGTCGAAGAAATAGGGATTTGAGCGCTGTGGCCGAGGCATCGTGATTTGGACTTTGCATCCGCTGTCGCTCAGATTGCCCCGGCCATTGTGAAGAGTGCGTACTTTGATATTGGCGCGGTCATTGGCATCCGCGTCACCATAGCGGGCTTGAAAGTCCCCACGGTTCTCACACCGGTCGACGATCTGGACACACTTGTTCGGTGTCCGGTTTGCCCCCTCTCGTCCGCTTTCGCTGTAGCCGACGCTCGAGCCGGCAGGGCACTCTTCATATTGCTCGTGCCCCGGTTTTCCCGCCTTTGCCTCGTGGCATATTGGCCAAGAAAAACCGGGCTTTGCCATATCTCGAATGAGTTTCTTCATCGGCGGAACACAATATGGCACACCTTGCCACGAGGGGTTCTGAGAGGCGGCGCAAAGGAGAATTCTGCAACCAAATTCTGCGTCTTGCGCTTTCGCCCCGCTGGGCAAGAAGGCGAAGGCAGCAAGACCTGTTACAGCATAAAGCAGACGTCTCATCTCAGTTGGTCCTCATTTGGGTACGGGAGAGAAAGCAAAGTCGGACAGCTATCGATCTGTCCTCACAGGCTTCCTGCGTGCATCGGTAAAGGGAGGGGAAATCTCACTCGCGCGCTCGGCGAGGAGGTTGGCATCTGCGATCGGCTGGCGAGCGAGCGTCTTGTCTACGGCTTTGCGACGCCACTCCCTCATGTCGAGGACATAGGTCGCCCACATTCCGTAGCGGGCTGCCATCGCATAGTTTTGATAGGCGAGATATCGGCTGTTTGCCGGATTGGGCGAGACGGCCCGTGCCCAACCGACACGCAACATCTCGAGCGCAATGTCATGTCCACGCGAGGTGCAACGCGCCGCAGGCGTACCGTCATTGCCCATGGCCACGACGCTGCACTCTACCGGATTGTTACCGATCGTCCGCTTTAGCCATGCCTTGGCCAGAGGCCCACAAGGAACTGGCGAAGGGGCCTTTTGACGCTGCCGGTCAATCCACTTCGGATCCAGCGCCCATTGTGGCAACTCGCAGGCGTCAATATCGACGAGGCGAACGCGCCGCGCGTATTGTGGATACCATAAGGACCGTCCGTCCATGACCGCGACGCGACCTTTGTAGACCGGATATTGATAGACCTGAGTACCGGCCCTCTGCGGTTGGATTGAAGCATCCGGATCTCTGACGAGATCAGCCGAAACAGCGGGCTGTACGATCAAATTGAGAACCGCGGCCACAGCAAGATATCGCTTCATTTGTCGACCTTTTTGTCTCGCGCGTTCACCTCACGGCTCAAGAGAATGGCCGGGTGCTGAACGTCTTCGAACTGCCAGAGGCCCGCACGCTTATCGCGCGCGAGCTGCTCGGCAACGGCATATGGAATGTGATAGGGCAGGCCTTCACCGTTCAGGGCGGCGAAGGCATATCCGCTGGTGATGAGAACATTTGCCAGGTCGAGGCGATCTTTCCCGACGGTGGCGTAGCAGACAACGTAAACGATACCGTCCTTCTTAACGATCGGCGCGCAAACAGGTTTGGTGTCTTTGATATATGCCGCGAGTACCGCCAGGGAGGCCTCGCCGCAATCGCGCTTCTGCCCGTGATGGTCCGTGTAAGAAGTGCCGCGCAAACAGGATTGAACGCCATAGAGCCGGTAGCGCTTGCCATCCGACGTCCAGGTATCGCCAGTTTCCAACGTGACGCCAGGCAGCAGATCGAAATATCCATCTGGCGCGGCGGCGACGGATGTCGGGAAGAGGGCCAGTAGGAGAATGAGAACCTTTCTCATTGCCCCTTTACCCTTGGATCGGCCCACATCCCGAAAGAGCCTTTTTGCCCGATCTCCTCGGCTTTGGTGAGATCCGAGCGAGCGGGCGTTCCGTCAGGCTTCTGCGACAGGCGTAACGCGCCCAGCGATAGCAGTTGCTCCTCGAACATATCGACGGAATCGAGACTGCCAGGAAAATTGTAATAGCCGTAGCAAGTCGCGTTCTGAAGGGGTGCGCCTTGTTCGCTCACGAATGCGCGGCAAAAGACGACCTTTGGGTTTTGCAGCATGATTTGGAGCTGCTTCTGTGCAAAGTCGTCGCAGCTCCCGACGAAGTCTTCAGTACGGTTGACCATTTCACCTTTGCAGGGCTCGAGCCCGTAGAGGCGAAGCGTCGTCTTGTCGTCAACGCGGAAGTCCGTGGGCGATACGGCCTTGAACCCGGCCGTGGTCGCGTAACCCTTGCGATCGGCGACTTTGCCACTTCCGTCGTAGTACTCGATCACCAGCACGGTCTTACCCGGCGCTGCCAGCGACTTGATGTAATTCTTGTCGATGTCCGAGGCAGACAAAGCGGGGGTTGTCATTACACCACCTATGAGTGTGGCAATGATGGTCCGTTTCATTTTCTAGCCCTTATCCAAATTGCTTCTGTCGATCCCCCGGCAAAAGGGGGTTTCGGTGATCTGCAAAAAGTTGTATCGCTGAACCAAATCGATGTCATTCCCGCACCAACTTAAACAGTTTTTGTTTCAATCACAACACCGCAAGTCAGGCGGAGGACGATGGAAAAAAGGGCTAGAAAAGCAGGCATTTCGGGTAGATGGACTTTTGTCAGCGCCGCGTTTTTGTCACTGGGTTGGGGTGGGATTGCTCACGCCATGGACGATAATAGAAGTCAAATTATCGTAAATAATCAAGTAGCTGGTCAAAATCTCGGCAAACCCACCCTTGCGACGAATTTCGAGGAGCGTTGGTCTGCATCCGAGAAAGAGTTCGTCTTTGGCGCTAACGGCGTTGTGAAGCCAGCGACCGAAACGCAAGAGGACCTCCATAATCTTGGGGTATCGAATCAAATTGATGCACAAATAGGCCACGCATCATCGGCAAAAGATGACACCTTTGAGCATGGAGTTTCGCAAACTTCGACCGGACACTTAGAGCAAATTGATGCATACGAGCCGACCGAGGACGGCCAATCCGAGGCGCAAACCTGCGGTCCGTCTCCGCTGGGCACAGACGAAATCAAATCATTGGTTGTCCGGACGGCACGGAAATACAGGGTGGACGAGCGTTTTGCGACGGCGATCACCTGGGCGGAAAGTGGTTTTGACCAGAGCCGCAATTCGCCAAAGGGCGCGCGCGGGCCGATGCAACTCATGCCGGCGACGGCTGCACGCTTTGGCGTCGAGGACATCTGTGATCCTGCTCAGAATATCGAGGGCGGGGTGAGATACCTGCGGGCGCTCCTCGACGAGTTCCAAAACTCCCTCCTTGTTGCGGCCGCCTACAACAGCGGCGAACAGCGGATTTATCAGCACGGCGGTATCCCGCCGTTTAAGGAAACCGTCAGCTACGTCGCCAAGGTGGTCAACTACCAGATCGGCCTGCCGATGCCGTCGGCAAAAGGCAAGGCGAGAATAGCCGCTTCGCAAGCGGTCTCAGATGCGGGTGGCAGCGGCGATGCCGGCGTCATCGCCGTGAAGAAAACCGGCACGTTTGTCGGTGGCGTAATGCACTTCTAAAGGAGAGAGACATGCAGACGGGTGTACAGAGGGACAAATCCCGAGCGCTGAAGCTTGTGGCGATGTGCGGCATGGTAGCCGCCATTCAGGTTGTTGGCGCCGATATTGCTCTTGCGCAGGCAGGCGGCGGCGCCGGAGGCGCCTTTGCGCCACTTCAAACGGCCGTCCAGATGATCGTTGACTTCATCACCGGCCCGTTCGGTCGCCTGATGGCGATCATTGCTGTCATCGGCCTTGGGTTCCTCGCCTTTGCCGGACGTCTCTCGTGGTTCACAGCGGGTGCGGTTGTTATCGGTATTGGACTTGTGTTCGGAGCCCCGGCGATCGTCGACCAGATGATTTCATCCGTCGGCAGCAACTGAGCATGAGCGAGTTCTCCGACGAAAAACCGGCTCTTACTCCGTTGGTGATTGGGTTAACCCGATCTCCAACGCTTTGGGGCGTGCCATACATGGCGGTGGTGCTGATCGTCGGGGTCACCATTATCGGCTGGCTGGCGACGAACCACTTCCTCGCGCTGCTCATCGCGCCGGTCGCCTACATCGTTCTGTTCTCGCTTTGCACCTGGGACAACAAGATCCTCGACGTGCTGCAGGTGACGTCGCGCAAGACGCCCCGCACGCCCAACAAGCGTTTTTGGGGCACCAACTCGTACGGACCGTGACCATGCTGAAAGTGGTAAAAGAAGAGCTTGGATTCGGACGGGTCGCTAGCAACGAGCGGCCCATGTCGGCCCATATCCCCTACCTCAGACATGTCTCCGACACTGTGATCGGATTGGAAAACGGCCCACTCTTGAGCGTCGTCAAGCTGGATGGGCTGTTCTTCCAAACTGAGGACCAGGCTGAACTTAACATGCGATCCGTCGTGCAAAACACGATGATCCGCGCATTAGGCTCCAGCCGCTATTCCCTTTGGTCCACAGTGATCCGCCGCGAAGTCGAAACGGAGATCGGTGGCGCGTTCGACGAGCCATTCTGCGATCTTCTGAACAGACGCTACGTCGAGCAACTGCGTCACAAGCGCATGTTCACCAACGAAATCTATCTGACCATCGTGCAGTCTGGAATGCGGGGTGCTCTCGGCGTTGGCGACTCGCTAAAGAGGCTCCTCGACGTGGCCAGCAAAGACGCACGGGTCCAGCAAACCCGTGAAGATGTTTCCGAGCTTGAAGAGCTGATCGGCAACATCGTGCGCGACCTGCATAAGTACGGCGCCCGAGCGCTTGGAATTACCTATCGTTGCAGAAAGGACGACGAGGCGACGATCGAGGGGCATGAAACGAAGGAACAGGGCGAACCCTATTCCGAACCCTGCGAATTCATCAACACGATCCTCACCTGTGGTGTGCCGCGAAAGATGCGCCTGCCACGCATGGGCATCCGCAACTACGTTGGCACGTCGCGGCTGCATTTCAGCAAGCGGACAATGCAGGCTCAGGCGGCAGTCGATGAAGACACCCGTTTTGGCGCACTGTTATCGATTAAGGAGTATCCGCCCTTCACCGGGCCGGGAATGTTGGACGGGCTGCTGCAGGTGAACCACGAGTTCATTCTGACGCAGTCTTTCACCATCGCCGACAAGCCGATTGCGCAAGAGCGGATAAGTCGTCTGCAACGGCAAATCCGGGCATCGGACGAATCCGGCAGCGCGGTCGAACAGGACATCGACTATGCGCTCAATAGCCTGATGAACCAGGAAGCCGTGTTCGGCTTCCACCATCTTTCGCTGCTGTGCCTGTCCCGCGACCTCGCCGGCGTGAGCCGCACCGTGTCTGAACTCGGTGCGTGCCTGACTGACATGAACATCAATTGGCTTCGTGAGGACCTGAACCTCGAGGCGGGCTTTTGGGCGCAATTGCCCGGCAATCACAGCTACATTGCCCGCAAGGCCATGTTGTCGAGCGCGAACTTTTCCGGCCTCTCGTCGATGCACAATTTCGCAACGGGGCAGGCTGATCGCACCCATTGGGGACTACCGATCACGATCCTCGAAACGACGTCGCAAACGCCATACTGGTTCAACTTCCATCGCCGTGACATCGGCCACTTCCTTGTCACCGGGCCGACCGGCTCCGGTAAGACGGTCGCACTAACGTTCCTGCTCGCGCAGGCGATGCGCGTTTCACCGACACCAAAGGCCGTGTTCTTCGACAAGGATCGTGGTGCGGAGATCTTTGTAAGGGCGATTGGAGGCTCATATGAGGTATTGTCGCCAGGCACGCCGACCGGCTTCAACCCGCTGCAGCTCGAGAATACCGGCCCGAACCGCGAATTCCTGCTTCGGCTGCTGAAGGCAATGCTGCGCTCCGGAGATCGGAGCGAATTCAATCAGGAAGACGAGGACACGCTTGAACGGGCAATCGTCCGTTTGATGCAGGAGCCTGCCGCGGAGCGGAATCTGCCGAACCTGGCCGGGTTGCTGGTAGGTCGGTCGCGGGCGGATGCCAACGATCTTCATTCGCGCCTTCGGCCCTGGATCGACGGCGAAAAGGCGTGGCTCTTTAACGCCGCGCATGACGTCCTCTCCTTCTCGGGCCGGAGTGTGTTCGGCTTTGACATGACGAACATTCTCGGAAACGAGGACCTGCGCACACCGGCGCTGATGTATTTGTATCATCGGTTGGATGAGCTGCTGGACGGAAACCCCGTCATGTTCTTCATGGACGAAGGTTGGCAGCTTCTCATGGACGAGACCTTTTCGGCGTTCATCGTCGACAAGATGAAGACCATCCGCAAGCTCAACGGCATCGTTGGTTTCGGCACCCAGTCCGCGGCGGATATCGCCAAGGCAAAAGCCTCACACACGTTGATCGAACAGTCAGCAACCAACATCCACTTCCCGAACCCCCGCGCCGACGAAGAGAGCTACATCAAGCGTTTTGGCCTGACGGTGAAGGAATTCAGCTTCATCAAGAATACCCCACCCGAAAAGCGAACCTTCCTCATCAAACACGGCAATGACTCGGTCATTGCCCGGCTCGATCTCTCCACCATGCCCGATCTCGTGAAAGTGCTCTCGGGGCGCAAGGAGACGATCGAGGAATGCGCAGCGCTTCGGGAACGACATGGCGACGAGCCTGAAAACTGGCTGGCTGAATTCTGCGGATGGGAGAAAGCCGAATGAGGAAACGTCCTGCATTGTGGGTGATTTCTGCACTGTCCCTTGTCGAAATCGCACCCGCGCTCTCTCAGGTGCCCGTAATCGACGACAAGGTTCTCAAGACCGATACCACGCGCGACCACACGACGACTGAAATTGAGAAGACCGATAGGGATCGGTACGCGGTCAACAAAGGGATGACCTGCTCGATTTATCGGCCTGGGAGAGGCGGCGATCCAGCCTCGGCAGCGACCGCCAATCCGGAAATTACCGGACTGGTGAAGCGTGTCGCGCAGGAGGAAGGTGTCGATGAAAAGCTCTTCATGGCACTCGTCTACCAGGAAAGCCGCTTCAATCCTTGTGCGAAATCGCCCGTCGGTGCGATCGGGCTCTCTCAGCTGATGCCGGGCACGGCAAAAGACCTTGGAGTCGATCCCCACAACATTGAGGACAATCTCCGGGGTGGTGCGCGTTATCTAAAACAGCAACTTCGCCGCTTCAATGGCAACACCAATCTGGCGCTGGCTGCCTATAACGCCGGTCCCGGGAACGTCCAGAAGTATGGCGGGATCCCCCCTTTCAAGGAAACGCAAGGGTACGTCGCGAACATCACTCAAAAGTGGCTGCCGGCCTTCGGCGGTTCCGACGTCGCCAATATCCCGGTGAATTACGGCGGGGGCTCGACGGCTTTCACTGGCATGCGCAACTCCACGATTAATTCCATGGCGACTTCCCAGGCGATCGGTGAGAGCAGCGGAAACGTCGCGTCCTGGCTGCAACAGCTGGGCGGCATGTACAGCGGCACGGTCCAGGATAGTTGGGACCACAACTCCGGCGCCCGCAATGCCAACCTCGAAATGATGAATCAGGTCATTCGTCTTGGCACGACGATGGCAGATCTCATGAACTCTCGTAGCGCCGTCGATGTTGGCGGCCTGTCCGGATCGTCGCGCACAAGCGATTTCAGAACTGACGATGAAGATCGCGATGTGACTGCCCATTGCGACCCTCGGGCAGGACTTGAATGGAGTCCGACGGAGAAGGCTTGCGTCCAGAAGCGTGAACGTGAGGCCAACGTAAAACTGATGTTGAACGCTCAATGAGGAGAACTGCGATGAGACGTTTAATTGTGACGGTCTATTCGCTGGCCTTTGCATCCACAGCTCTCGCCCAAGTACCGGTCATCGACGGCGCCAATCTTAAGATTGCGCAGCAAACCTCGGCGACGACCGACAAGATTCTTGGCACGAACAAGGAAGTCTTGAAAACGGTTCAGGAAACCCTTCAGGCAGTGACCGGCGAACGCGGTAGTGACGCCAACCAGATGCAGAACCTTGCCATTGGCAATGGATTCAGCGTTTCCCAAATGCCGTCCTTCGACAGCCTTATGTCGGGCGGCGTGCCGAATTTCGGCAGCATGGGCGGTGACATTAGCAAGGTCGCTACGACCTTCATCAACGGCCTGCAACTCGTGAAAAATCTGTCCGGCCAGGCAGGTAGCCCGTTCTCAGGCGACAAGTCATACGAGGAAATGGTCAACACGGTCCTCGGTGTCGCTGCTCTCGTCACCGGCTCGCAAAAGGCCGTCCAAACCCGCCGCACGTCTTTCGAGCAAGCGGGTGCAACCATCGGTCAAGCCAAGGATATCAAGGGCTCGATCGACCAGAATACGCAGCTTCAGGTGCAAGCCGGCCTGACGGTCAACGAATTGATCGGCGTGATGAACGGCGCCGTGTCGTCCCTCCAGGCCGATAACCAGCGGCGCCTGACGGACATCTCCAATTCAAAGAAGGCACTCACCTACAGTGATCAGTAAGATCGTCCTGACAGCAAAGCCTCTCGTTCCGATTCTGATTGCGGCCGGCCTCGCCGGCTGCGGAACGGCGGCGAAGGAAAAGACCGCGCCCTGCAAGAGGCCTGCCAACCTGACGTCGTACGCGCCGGACCCCCGTCAGGAGTGCGGCCCGATGATGAGTGTCAACGGCGTGGCGGCGGAAGCTTTCGCGGCGATCGACGCGATGGCGAGTGAATGAGGACGGAGTCCCACCGATGAACGATTTCCTTGGCGCGCTGCTGGATCGGATCGAACAGACTGGCGCGAATTTCTCAGCAAGAGCATACGGGATCGTCGGCGACGAAATCGTGCCGCTGCTGACCATCATGTTCATCGCCTATGTGGGCTATTACGGGCTGCAACTCTTCATGGGGACCGCCCGTGTCAGCGTTAGCGAGATCATCGGGCGCCTGACCCGTATGTTGATCATCCTCGCGCTCGTGAGAGAGTGGGACTACTTCAACACGCTGTTCTACTCCTGGCTGAACGACACGCCGGAAGACGTCGGCCGGGCGATCCTGACTGCCACTGGCACCGGCATCACGGAACCGACAAACGGCCTGTCGATGATCTGGAGAACGGCCAACGAGGCCGCTTCCGCGTTTGCGGAACAGTCCGGTTATTTTTCGGTGCTGCCGTCGATGGTCGGCTTTCTGATCATGTTCGCCGTAGCGGTGTTCATCGCCGTGGCGTTGGCGATCCTACTGCTCGCAAAAGTGATGATGTGGGTCCTGATCGGGACCGCGCCGATTTTCATCGGCTGCATGTTGTTCGACCAGACAAGAGGCCTGGGCGTCGCATGGTTCCAACAAGTGCTGATGTACGCGTTGATCCCGCTATTCGTTTACGTCGTGGCCGCGTTCCTGATCGCAGCAATGGACCCGGAACTGACAAAGGTCAGCACCGCCGCGAATCAAAGGCGCCTTCAACTCAGCGACATCTCCGCGTTCCTATTGCTCTGCGCCGCTGGCGCGTTCGTCCTCTTCAACATTCAGGTTCTCGCCCAGGGCATTACCGGCGGCGTAGCGGCCGGCATTGGCAACGCTGCGCGTGCTTTCGGTCGGTTGACCGGTATTTCCGCGCCTATGTCCGCCCTGTCGGGAGGACAGGGGCTGGCGGGAGCCGTTGGCAGTGCAGGCATGCGGGCCAGGGCGCGGACCCACGAAGGCATGAGAGCCAACATTAGGAATGCCAGTGCTGAGGCGATGCAGAACCGCATCAGCAACAACAGCATGCCTCGCTGAGGGGCGAACGTAAGGGCTAGAACGAATGGCAGAAACGAATGAAACAGCTCTTCGGAGCTATTTTCAGGATGGCGATCGCTGGGAGCAGGAGATCGTGAAGAAGGCCAAGCGATCGCGGACGCTCGCGTGGATGGTCACGACGATTTTCGCAGCGATAACCCTGCTGTCATTGACAGCTTTGGTGATGCTCGTCCCGCTGAAGAGCTTCGAACCCTACATCGTCGAGGTCGACAAAAACACAGGCTACATGGAGGTCAAAACCGGTCTCACGCGCCCGGCGAGCCTCACCGACCAACAGGCCGTAACTCAGGCGTATGTCGTTCGCTACATTCGATCGCGTGAAGGCTACGACCCCTTCGCCATCGAGCAGAACTTCGGCATTGCCGCCCTGCTGTCGACTGGCGATGCAGCCCGCGAGCTGCAGGAGCTCTACAGCGCAGCAAATCCCAACAATCCGGCAAGGGTCCTGGGCAAGAACAAGAAGGTGACCGTTGATATCAAGTCCGTCACCTTCTCGAATGCGAGCACGGCCTTGGTCCGGTTTTCGACCACCGAAAAATCGGACACGGACACGATCGTCCGGCATTACATTTCCGTCGTCCGCTATCGCTATACGGATACGCCGGCGACCAATGAATGGCGCTTCGAGAACCCCTTGGGCTTCCAGGTCTACAACTATCGCCGCGACCAGGAGACGGTGACACAAGGGGGCGCTGAGTGATGAAACGCTTCCTGCTTTCGGCCGCGAGCGCGGTCGCGATGATGACTCACGTCTATGCGGCGCAAGCACCCCGTCCCGGCTCGCTCGATTCGCGTATAACCAGCGTAGTTTACCAGTCCAACAACGTCGTGAAGGTTTCCGCGACCTACGGCATTTCCACCATGATCATCTTTGACGAGGACGAAAAGTTCGAGACGATCTCGCTTGGCGACACCGACAGCTGGCAGGTGGCCCCGTCCGAGAAGGGCAACATCCTCTTCGTCAAGCCGATCGCGAAGAATGTCGCCACCAACATGAATGTTGTCACCAGCAAGAGGATCTACTTTCTCGAGCTCAACGACCATGCTCCGACCGACGGCAAGCAGGTGTTCGGGATCCGTTTCGTGTACCCCGAAAAAGACCTGAACGCATCGCTCCGCAAAGAAGCCGAGTACCGGGCGGCAAACCCGAACATGTCCAACATCGACAAGGCGAACGTCAACATCGACTACTCCTTTTCCGGTGACCCGGCGCTGAAGCCGACCATGATCTTTGACGACGGCAAGAAGACCTTCTTCAAGTTCGGCAGCCGCGTTCCGGCGATCTTTGCCGTCCAGACGGACTTTTCCGAGACGCTCCGAAATTTCCGCAAAGAGGGCGAATACATCGTCGTCGATGGCGTTGCGACGCAGTACACGCTGCGCGACGGCAACCAATGGACCTGCATCTTCAATCTTCGCAAGCCCGACTTCGGTGCTCCGGACCCTGACATTCTCGGGCCGGCCCATGACACAAAGGCGGCGAAACGTAGAAGGAGCGGCAACGAATGAAAATCAGCCCCGAACTTGAAGCCATGACAGCGGCCGACGAAACCGCCGTCAGCAATCGTCGTGTCGGTCGCAATCAATCCCTGGGCATGGCTGCCCTCATTGTGGGCGGAGCTGTCGCCGCCTACTTCGTCCTTGCCGCTGCCAACGAAAAGCCCCGTGACATCGCTGACAGCGACGAGGAGTTTCAAACCACGACGTTCCGGCCACCATCGTTTGTGCGGGACGAAGAAAAACCGCAGCCGCAGCCCGAGCCGGAAGTTATCAAGCTCCCTGAGCCTCCTGAGGCGGTCGAAGAAGCGCCCGTCGATACGACCGAGTTCAACGTTCCAGCCCCCCCTGAGGTCGTTGAACAAGCGGCTGAGATTGCACCTGTCGAGGAATTTCCCGAACGATATAAGTCCGGCCTGATCTCGCTTGATCAAAAAGGAAACGGGACCAGCAGCGGAAACTTGTCGGGCGAAGGGGATTCCGGACTGACTGTTGCCGGCGAGGACCGCAGCAGCAAGTACCTGGCCACGGCCGCGAGCCTTGCGGACCGAACCGCGAAGGCTCGGCAGATCGAGCGGATCGACGCGTTGATACCAGAAGGAACCTTGATTCCCGGAATTCTCGAAACCGCTATCAACAGCGATCTTCCCGGTCAGATTCGTGCGATCACGTCGCAGGACGTTTATTCGTTCGACGGCCGGCGCGTGTTGATCCCGACCGGAACCCGTCTCATCGGCGAATACCAGTCCGAGGTGACCCGCGGGCAGAAACGCATCTTTGTCATCTGGACGCGGCTTCTTCGTGACGACGGTGTCTCAGTGCGGCTCAACTCTATCGGTGCAGACAGCTTGGGTCGCTCCGGTTTAACCGGCCATGTCGACAACAAATGGCGTGAGCGGTTCGGCTCGGCGATCATGCTTTCGGTCGTCGGCGCCGGCGCCAGCTTCCTGACGGGATATGGAAGCGACCAGGCGTTCGGTGATGACGATAACGATGCACAGCGCGGCGAAGAGCTGGCCCGCGAAACGATCGCCGAGACCTTCTCCGACATGGCCAACCAGGTCTTGGGCGAAAACCTCCGCATTCCTCCCACCATCAGCGTCAGCCAAGGCGAGCGCGTCTTTGTCTATGTACGTCAGGACCTCGATTTCGGCGCCATGTACGATGATCCGGTCACCGAAGCGATGAAGGAGATACAGCGTGAACGTCGCGGCAGGTAACGCCAGTACCCTCAGGCGCGCTCCGCATTACTTCCTGGATCGCGCCCTCGAACCGATCCAGCATTTTCTTGATGACCCCAAGGTGGTGGAGATCGCGGTCAACAAACCGGGTCACGTCTACGTGGAACGGTTCGGCGCCGATCATATGGAGCATCATCGGATCGAAACGCTGACGGTCGATGAAATCCAGAACATCGGTGAGCGCGTTGCGGCGGCAACCAACCAGTTTATCAGCCGTGCCAAACCGATCCTCAGCGCCGCGCTCCCCTCTGGTGAGCGTATTCAGATTGTCTTGCCGCCGGCGGCGCCCGAAGGTGGCTCGATCTCGATCCGCAAGCAGGTGGTCAATAACTTCACGCTCGAGGAGTATCGCGACAACGGCTCACTCGAAAAGGTATCGGTGGCCGTTGGGGGTCTCAGCGACATTGACCGGGAGCTGATCGGGCATCTGCGCGCAAGTCGGATCTATGAATTCATCCATACCGCCATCACCAAGCGTGTCTCCATCCTGATTAGTGGCGGCACGTCCTCTGGTAAGACGACCTTCCTCAATGCCTGCCTGAAGAGCGTGAACCCGCATGAACGCATCATTACGCTCGAAGACACGCGTGAGCTGTTCCCCCCTCAAGCAAACGCGGTTCACATGATTGCGTCGAAGGGCGATCAGGGCACAGCGGATGTGACCATTCAAAACCTGCTCGAGTCATCGCTGCGCATGCGTCCGGACCGCCTGTTTGTCGGCGAAATTCGTGGTTCCGAAGCCTTCGCCTTTCTCCGCGCGATTAACACCGGCCATCCGGGCAGCATGTCCACGGTCCATGCGGATACGCCTATGGGCGCCTATGAGCAGCTCGCCATGATGATGCAGCAGGCCGGCATGTCGGCAGGTTTCTCCAAGCAGGATCTCATGTCGTACATCCAGATGGTGATCCCGATTGTTATCCAGCTCCGCCGGGAGGGCGGCAAGCGCGGCGTTTCTGAGATCTATTTTGCCCGGGATGAAACATGACCAAGGGGCTCCAGGCCTTCTATCTTCTCTTCTGCATCGGGATAGCGTTTGTTGTCTGGATGCTTGGCTACGGCCTGGGGCTTCAGCTCTTCTATAAAGACGGGCGGATTCTTGAAACGACCATCACCAGCAATCCTTTTGCTCCAATTCAACAGTTCTGGCTCTACCGGACGAGCCCTTCCCTGCAGAAGGTCGCGCTTGGCTCGATCGCGCCGGCACTGCTGGTCGCTGGTCTTGTCGCTTACATCGGTCTCAAGCCGGTCACCAATCCCCTTGGAGACGCTGCCTTTCAGGACATGGCCTCGCTTCGGCGAGGGAAATGGTTCCGCAAACAGGGCCATATCTTCGGCCGCATCGGGCGCAGCATTCTTCGCACCAAGGACGACCGGCATCACCTGATCATCGGCCCGACGCGCTCCGGCAAGGGCGCCGGATATGTGATCCCGAATGCGCTCATGCATGAAGGTTCGATGATCGTAACCGATCTCAAGGGCGAGGTGTTCAAGGCAACCGCGGGCTATCGGCGCCAGAGTGGAAGCCAGGTCTTCCTGTTCGCACCGGGCTCGGAAACAACCAATCGCTACAACCCGCTCGATTTCGTGCGCTCCGAGCGCGGAAATCGGACGACCGACATACAAAACATCGCCAGCATCCTGGTGCCCGAAAACTTGGCTTCGGAAAATTCCGTCTGGCAAGCGACCGCACAGCAAGTCCTTGCCGGCGTGATCAGCTACATCACCGAAAGCCCATTCTATAAGGACCGGCGAAATCTCGGCGAGGTCAACTCCTTCTTCAACAGCGGCGTCGATCTGCAGGCGCTTATGAAGTACATCAAGGAAAAAGAGCCCTACGTGTCGAAGTTCACCATCGAAAGCTTCAATTCCTACATCGCCCTATCTGAGCGGGCGGCCGCCTCAGCCCTGTTGGATATTCAGAAGGCCATGCGGCCTTTCAAGAATGAACGGATTGTCGCCGCCACCAATGTCACTGACATGGATTTGCGGGCGATGAAGCGCCGGCCTATCTCGATCTACCTGGCGCCCAACATCACCGACATCACGCTGCTGCGCCCCCTCCTGACCTTGTTCGTGCAGCAAGTGATGGACATCCTCACGCTCGAGCACGATCCCAAATCCCTCCCCGTGTACTTCCTGCTCGACGAGTTTCGGCAGTTGAAGCGGATGGACGAGATCATGACGAAGCTGCCCTACGTGGCCGGCTATAACATCAAGCTCGCCTTCATCATCCAGGACCTGAAGAACCTCGACGAGATTTACGGCGAGACCTCGAGGCATTCCCTGCTCGGCAATTGCGGCTATCAGCTCGTCCTCGGTGCCAACGACCAGGCCACCGCCGAATATGCGTCCCGGGCGCTTGGGAAGCGCACGATCCGCTACCAGTCAGAATCCCGAACGATCGAGTTGTTGGGTCTGCCACGTCGCACGAAGGTAGAGCAGATTCGGGAGCGCGACCTGATGATGCCGCAGGAAGTCCGGCAAATGCCGGAGAATAAGATGATCCTGCTCATTGAGGGACAAAGGCCGATTTTCGCAGAAAAGCTTCGGTTCTTCCAAACGCAGCCATTCAAATCAGCAGAGGCGTTCTCTCAAGCACACGTTCCGCAAGTGCCGGACGTCGAATATCTGCCCTCGAAAGCCGTTCCGGCCACGACCCCGGAATATGCGAGGGCTGGAGATCCTTCCGTCGAGGTGCTCTCGCCGAAGCCCGCGGAGGAAGAAAAACTGGAGGCGGCCGCCACCATCGAGCCGGTTGCCGCAAAGCTGGACGTTGCTCCAGTGGAGAACGCCGCTCCGACCGCCAAGCGAACCGTCAACAAAAACGCGCTGCGACCAAACCCAAAGTCGGCGCCTGCCAAGACGGGGGCTGCAGCGTCCGCAAGCCTTGCGGCCACGGAAGCCCGGATAAAGGCGATTGAGGACGGCCTGACACCAAAGGCCGCGCAGCTCAAGGCGACGGTCGAAATGAAGGTCGAAAAGCTCGGCGGTAAGTCACCGACTGCGCGCCGCAATTACATGGAAATCTTCAACACGACGATACCTGATCCCGTCGAGGTTGGAGTGTCAGCCGAATAGTGATCAGAGCTCTAAAATAGGGAAACCAATGGGGGAATGGCGGTGGCGAAATGGACCTTTTATCTCTTTACGCTTGCGGGAGAGAGCCGCGACAGCCTTGCGTGCCTACCGGGAGGTGGAGGCGCGCTTTCATGCGATTCAAGAAACCAAGGATGCACTGGACGCCGAGGAGCGGGTCATTTTGCATATATGGGCAGTGAACCTGTCAAAAGCTTCACTCAGTCCGGAAGATTGCGAAGCGTTCCAGCCCGCATATCGGTCGCTCGGAGAGCGGCGCCTAGAGCTATTCGAGCCCTGGCAGGTCGCTAACGCGGACTTGGTGTCTGCTCATGAAGACGCGCTGCGCCTGCTGCAGGAAATCGGTTCCGGTCTCCCCGAGACGCCTGATGTGTCACGTTGCGTACACACGGACGACATCGTAACAGAGAAAGGACAGTAATTTACGTTCTCACGGCGTGGCGCATTCCTTTAGCCGCGCATCCAATTGAGGTCATGATGCCCCATAAACTGCAGACCAAGACGCCAAATGCCATTGATGTTCACGTCGGCAGCCGTATCCGCTTGCAGCGGACGCTCAAGGGAATGAGCCAGACGACATTGGCCGAAGGGCTTGGCGTCACATTCCAGCAGGTTCAGAAATACGAAAAGGGCACTAACCGGGTCGGCTCGAGCCGGCTACAGGCCATCGCCAACATTCTCGCCGTCCCGGTGGCTTGGTTTTTCGAGGATGGACCCGTGAGCCCTCCGACTTCGCAAGGACCGGAGTCGGGAGCCGGCAGCGAAATCACGGAGTTCCTGAACTCTGTCGAGGGGCTGTCGCTCAATCGCGCCTTTGTGGCGATTCAGGATGACAAGGTCCGACGGAAGGTCGTTGACCTGGTTAAAACCCTGGCAAGAGAGGCTTCGGCGTAAGACCGGAATCTATTCGGGCAATCGAGGTATCACGACGGCGATCGTCTCGTAGTTTCCGAGCGGTTGCCGTCGACTGTCGAGCCATATTTGGGGCGGCTCGATCACCGGCCGATGGAACGAGGGTCGGCCTGCTTTGCTGAGCTGGATGAGTAAACCGGCACCTAAAGCGGCCAGAAGCTTCCCACGTATGCCGCTGTCTCACTTACCCAAGCTATCGTCTCACGATACCAAAACATGACCGCTTCATAGGCATACTGAACCGCGGCCAGAAAAATCACGAACAACACGATTACGCCCATCGCCTTACCGACACCTTCTTCGCCTTTCGCGTCATTGGTCTGGATGACGTATTGCTGCCGGTTTTCGTTCAACATTTTGCCTTAACGGTCCCGATCATCGCGGTCGCGTTCCTTCTGTTCAATCTGTTCCTGCTCAAGCTCCTCGAGGCGAGGGATATGCTGTTCGGCGGGATCTGTGCGTGTCGTCTCTCCGGTACGTTGTGCGGCTTCCCGATCCTTATTTAACCGATCTTGCAGTCGATTTGTAGCATCGACGGTGGAGCCGAGTTCGTGAACTTCCGGCGCATCGTTATCGATTGGCGTCCGGTCCGCATCCTCGGCACGCAAACCGCGCTCTTGCTCCACGGTAACATCCGCGGTCGAAGGCAGCACTGCCGTCGGTCGACCCGCCTGACCGATCGCTCGTTGTAGATCGGCATTATGCTCAGCCACTTCGCGAACGTAGCTGTTACCTTCGACAGCCAAATGAGCAGCTTTCTCAATCGCCTGATCAAGACCAGCCTGCATCGCCTCCTTGCGGTCGGCCGAAAATTCTCCGGCCTCGATCCGATCGAGACCTTGTCGGTAGTGATCAATGTCAAGCATGGCTTCGTTGCCAGTCTCGACAATAGTTTGGCCGTGTTTCGCGACTGCCGCATCCCATTCGGCATCGGCAGGACCACGCGGCACATGGCGCGGTTCTTCGACGCCCTGCTCCGCCAACGCCTCTTCGCGCTGCTCGTAAAGTTCCACCAGCTCACGCTTCTGATTGACAAAATCGCGGGCCAGGCCGGCGACTTCATCAAAGTCAGCCCGATCCTCTGGCGCAACGGAGCGCTCAAGCTTGAACAAGGCCGTCTCGACCTTTTTCTCGTAAACCTCAAATTCTGCTCGTGACGTTTCGCGCAATTGCTGACCCTCCAGAACCATCTCCTCCAATGTAACCAAATTGGTGCGGAACTTCGATCCAAAATCAGCATGAATTACGGTGGCTCTGGTTTCCGTCGGCGTCTCAGAAAGTCCAGAATGCAAGTATTCTCCATGCCTTATGGCATAAGCTACGATTTGACGATCCCCACTCACCCGGGCGATCGACTGCCATGAATCCTGCACCTTTATGATGTATTTCCGACTCCTATCGCTCTGAGGGACCGTCCGGCGGCCGCTGCGCTTTGCGTCATATCGTGCCTGTGCAGGCTCGCTCGTGCCGACATGCTCCGTGCGACCTTCCCGGCTTACCGGTCGAACCTGTGTGCGGGTGAACGCCGGTGGGCTGGCAAACTCGCGCCGATCGGTCATTTCCATCTCGATGCCATGATCGCGCGCCTTCTCGGCCATGACTGTTCGCCATTCCCGGAACACAGCCGGCGTCGTTTCAATGCGATCACCGGAATCTGATTTCATCGCGACGATCGCATGAGCATGAACATGCGGGCGCTTGCCCCCCTCCCTTTCTTCCTTTGGATCGCTCGACGGATCGTGCATGGCGAAAACATAGCGGTGTCCGGCAAATTGATGCGCCAGGAACTCGCGCGCCGCGCCTTCGAATGCCGCAACGTCAGTTCCGGCCCGCGCCGACATGATGACATGCATCACGTCGCGGCTCTTCCGGCTGTGCAACTCGCCGCGCCATTCCTTTTGTACCAGGTCACCCGCTGCCTTCTCGTCAGCGATTTGCTGACCGCGTTCGTCGCGGAGATCCTGATGCCGATCGACCAGGTCGCGCAGACGGCCGGCGCCGAACTCGACGCCATTGCCGTAGCCATGAAACGAGAACTTCGCTTCTGCGTCGCGAGCGGCCGCACTAACATCATATCGGCTCTGGATGATTGCTGCCGCCTTGGCGTCGCCTGTTAGCCGCTCCCCCTGCCCGCTCCTGAGCACTACAAGCCCTTGAACCGTCAGAGAGCCGTCGTCGTGTTTCTCCACGGCATAGGCATAACGGCGATCGCCAAAGCCACTCGATAACGCGCTTCGGACCAGCTCGTGCATTGCCGCGTCGGATGCGAAGGCCGAAGTCGCGATCTCAACTGTGAAACTTCCGATGTCTCGACTTTCTGCCCGGTTTTGAAAAAGGTGATCCCAATCTCCCCGGATCCGCGCCAGCTCCTCACGCCCTTCGAGGACCCTACCGTTCTCATTCTCCACCTTCAGCTCGCCACCGCGGGATACGTAATTCAGCATCGCACCGACGCGAGCGCCGCCGCCATAGGACGCCATTTTCACGACGGCCGGTTGGCTGCCCTTCGCAACTGCCGCCAACCTGACCTCCATCGGACGGCTCGCCGCTTCCGCCGGCGCAACTGCTGATCGAGGCCCGCTCCGCCCCTTCGCTGCGCCTCCTCGGGCGCCAGAACTGCCGCCCGCACTCCCACCGCCACCGGCGGCCCCATATTCCGCCATCTTCTTCAAGCGCTTGCGCATTTCATCCTCAGCCGAAGCACGACGCCCACCAGAGGACATTTCATGCAACAGCGCTGCGCGCCGCTGCTCCCACTCACTGGTGAAGGCGCCGAAGAAGATTTCCAAGCGCTACTTCTCCCCTCGGCGCTGATAACCAGCTCGCCGGGTCAGGCCACGGAGCTCGCTCATGACGGCGGCCTGCACCCGCTGCACGTTCTCAAGGTTGATGTCCAATTCGCTGGGGTGGACACCCCGACCGCTATTCAGCGCCCTCGCGACTTGGTTCAGGTTGATGCCGATCATCCGCATGTCCTCAAGCAAGGCCGCCATAACCAACCGATCATCGGCGGTCAGGATTGGCCGAACGCCGGCGCCTTCCAAATTCAAAGAGCGAAAAAAGCTGGAGACTGTCATGTCGGCCGCGGCGGCGGCCGTTTCGATCGCTGCATGTTCGTCATCCGTGACGCGCACATGCAAAGTGCGATCCTTCTTCGGCGGCTCAAGAAAACCGTTGAATTTCCCCTCATCCATTGGCCGTGGCCCCCCTACTGGCGCTTGCGACGGATGATCGAGGGCTCGTCCCTCGATTGCAGGAAAAGGCGTAGCACATTTTTCCGTATCCTGCCACTCTCAATATAGATCAATTCAACCTAACAACCTCGAGCCGCACTCGCTTCGCTCGCCCGGTCCTCTAAACGTGGAAACGCTCACCAGGGTTCACCTCCGAATCCGCTTTTGAAGGCCTTTGTCAGCCCCTCGTACTCAGCTGCAAGGGACGCTCCGCTCTTCGCCCTTGCCGCTTCCGTGCGAGCGTCAAAGCCGGCCTCACGCGGCTCCGGGGTTCACTGATTTGACGGCGCCTGCAGGAGCAACCGCCGTATCCACAAGGAGCTTCGTGTGAAAATTCCACACGAGTTAGCAACACGGAGTCTCCACACGGTGTGGACTTGGTTTGATGGCCGAGATCGTCTACACTGTATGGTAGTAGCATGTTGCGATATCGTGTGAGCGATCGCTCACATCATGTGTGCGTTTTCGGCCCGGAAATAGCCGCGCACCCAACTAGCGGCCGAGATACCTATCGGCTGGCAAGAGGAGTTGCCACATATGCCTCTATGCATTTCAGCCGTCAGCGGCAAAGGCGGAGCCGGAAAGACGACAGCGGCAATTCTGATCGCGGGGGAATATGCCCTGCAGGGAAAGCGCGTCCTTCTCGTCGATGCCGACGGTCGGCAAAACCTGCAGGAATGGTGGAAACGCAGCGAGGCGAAAGACAATCTTCCTGAAAACATCGAGCTGGTCACCGCCGCGCGCCAAACCGCCATCGAACAGCTTTTGGAAAACGACGCGAACAGGTTCGACGTGGTGCTTATCGACTCGCCCGGCCAGGACACGGTTCTAAGAGATGCGATCATCTCCGGATCAGATATCGTGCTCACGCCAATCCAGCCGAACCAGGACGAGATCAAAGCGGCAGGACAGGCCGCAGCCGACACTGCCGATATCTCGGACAAAGTAGGCCGTCTGATCCCCCACGCCAATCTAGTCACCAGGATAACGTTGCCGGCCAGAGCGCTTGAAGCGTATCGGCTTATCAGACCTTTTGTGGAGAACCTGCGGGAAGGCGGCTACCACTCCTATCTGCTCGAGACCGAACTCATGGAGCGCAATTGCTATCGTGAGATCCGAAACGGCTACGGCACTTTGCAGATGTTGGAGCTCACGGATCCGGTAAAGAAAGCGAGAGCCGAAGTAATGAGCCTGGTTCAGAACATCGAGGACCTGCTGTCAGGAGAGAAAGAGGTAGCGGCGAATGGCTAAGGGTCAGACAACGGTTTCAGACTTTGCGGTCGCACCGCGCCGCAGCCGCACAGTGGACCCGGCTGCGAAACAGGACGATGCGTTCCTGAGCTCGGAGCGGATCTCAGAGGAAGTAGGCGCCGAAACACAGCCTAAGGCCCCCGCGCCGCACGCTGTCGAGGCTGATCAACCGCCAAGCCGCTTGATAGCACCGACAGAAGAGGCCCGGCGCGAGCGGTCGGTGAGCAAGGCCCTACAGAGAGAAGATTCGAGAGTTCGCCTCCGTGACCTGAAGAGGGCGCGCGATCGCGAATCCAAACATTACGTCAACTGCCCATTGAACTATGAGACGAAGAAACGGCTCGAGAGAGCCTCCTTCGAAAACGACGTGAAAATGACCAAGATCATGCAGGCCGCAATCGATCAGTATCTCAAAGATAACGGCTATTGACCGAAGATTGCCCATGGTTTCCCTTTCGGCCGAGTCTTCGGCGTTTGCATCGCGCCTCGTCTCGGCCGCCAGAGGATAGGGAAAAGAGCCCCGACCGAAAGCAAATTGCCCCAACAGGATCCGGCTGCGCATACCCGCAAACGTTAATTGCCGACGGATGTTGAAGCGAGACCGCAGTTGCTCGCACGGGCGAGATGAGACATACGCGAGCATCGTATTGGCTCTGGGTTAACGTCGGTCGCTGCCTTCGAGTTTCTCAGACAGACTCCGCCAGCGCGCAGGCGACGCGGCTCGGCCGGGATCAGTAACGAAACACATTGAAGCTGTTTTCCGAGCGAAGTCTTTAGGTTGGAAGAGGATAGCCGCTAAGAATCGCTAGTTGCGCTATTCTCCCGATTGCTTTCTTCTAGATGCAAATAGGCTCGAATCTCCGGGCAATGTTGAAGCATTTCGGTTCACCGCCTGAGGGAAGCTCGCCATCGAAAATTCCCCCAAAAAGATAGTGGACTCCGCAGCGTTCATCTGAGATGGAGCGTGCCAAATTGCTTCAACTGGGTGCATAGTGGCTGCCAAGGGCGGCTTGCATAAGAAGGTATGATCGGTGAGTGATTTAAGCAGCTATATGCACGCTCGGAATTTGGTGGAAACAACTGATCCGGAGTTGGAGAGGCCCGTCTATCGAAAGACTGGCTTCGACGGCATTCAAACATCCCATGAGATGGACGAGCGCATCTCCGCCTTCCTCAAGAAAACCCGTGAGGACAAGGGGCTTTCCCGCGCCGAGATGGCGCAACTGCTTGGACTTTCCGTGTCCGTTTACGGGAGATACGAACGCTCCGAGTCGCGCATGACGGTTCCTCGCCTTATTCATCTCTGCGAACTGATGGGCTTCATGCCGATGGACATGATTTTCGAAACCGCTCCCCACCTGTGGGGCAAGACACCGGAAGAGGCAGAGGATCGCCGGACGCTGACCAGGCTCATTGAGCACCTACCGCATGACACCATGCGCGATCTGATCGGGCTCCTGAAGCGCATGACGCCCACGCAACAAGACTAAGCTAAGTATCACCGGTACGAGCGACCGCCGGTATGGACGGACGGTGGCCGTCCGCGCGAGGCAGCGCAGCAAGTCGCTCTCGCTTAGGACCGTTGAAACGAGGAGTCCATCGCTGTAAGGAGCCACATTAGGCACGGCGCCTCAAGCTACCGTTAGGTTCAGAACTTATGAAAAAACCACAGCGCAGATTCGTTGTTGAGTTCAAATCCGGCCGCCGCCTGCCAAAAAGTGGGGCAAACTCGATTTGGGGGAACACCGATCTCAAGGCTCTTGCCCGCGAGGTTGAAGATCAATCCTATCATCTCTTCAGGGCCGGGAAGGCCTCTGTTCAAGACGTCAGGGAACCTGACCCTGGCACAAATGTTTCAATTCCTGCAAGCGAGCTTGCGGTAGAAGATGTCGCTCTTGAGCCGCCCACAAATCTGATAAGCGCAGGCAGCCTCGGATCCGTTTCAGCTGTCACCGATGAGGTTCCCGAGCCCGCGCCAACCGCAATCGAGCCGGCAACAGTGTTCAAGACTGTTAAAGCCCCCAAAAAGGCTCCTCGGAAACGAGTTGCTCGGGTCTTGCCGGCACCTGTTCCGAGCGCAAAAGATGTGCCACCGGCGAGGGCTGTGACAGCATCGACTACCTCGGACGATTTGGCCACGCTTGAAGCCGAAAACAAGCGTCTTCGGCACCTGTTGGCAAACAAGCTTCGTGCGCAAAATGCAGAGCTCAAGAGAATGCTTGAGCGGTTTTGACCGTCTCCGAGGGAAGCTTCGGCCCGAGAGCTGAAGTCGTTGCAGGCCCAAAGCCCGATCACTGCGGCGAAGCTCGCCTGTTATACTGACCCAGAATTCGAGGGAGCATTCGATGCAGTTTGAACTTGCGCTTTTGACTATGGTCACCAGGCAGATCATGGCCAATCCGCTGGAGGACGAAACGTCGGCTGCCCGTCTCAAACAGATCGCGCTCATGACGGTGATCGTGGTCGAGAAACTGCATGCCACCGCCTCGCCGATCACGCTGGCACAACTCGTTGACATGACCGGTCTCGCGAGAAACGTAGCTGCCCAGACGGTCGACCCGCTCGTAGAGCGCGGCCTTCTGATCGAGGAAATGGGCAAGAACTCCATGGGACGCGGCATGGCGCGGCAATTTCAGCTCGCGCCTGCGGTGCTCGAGGCTGTCGCACCTTTGATGGGCGCGCCGCTCGGCCGATCGAAGACGAAAGCCGAGGCTTGATGACGGGCTGACTTGCGCGCGAGCGCAGAGTTAGGGCGCGTTCGCCGCCCGTGCGAGTTCGCTTAGCCGCTCCTGACAAACTGTCTCAACAAGCTGAAGAAGATGCTTCGTCCGCTCGAGCAGCCAGCCGAGCCCCTCGTCGGTAATCTCGAAGTGCTTGGAGTAGCGTGCCTTCACATAGGCTTCGTTGAGGATGTTGTACCAGGCGGTAAAACGATGCTGGTCGCGCGGCCAAGCCTCGATCAGCCGCTGGTCGCGATCCTCAGCCAGGCCTCGGAGAAATTTGAGGTTGTGCGACGGCGGACTATAGTTCGTCAGGACGAGCAGCAGTCCTGAATAGGCTTGCTCTATTGACTGATGCAACAAAAAGGCTGCTTCCTTGAGTCTCCCCCGGCTGGCAAAAATCTCGGCTCCATCAGCAAACGTTTTGGCCTGGGGCAGGCGATCATCGAAGTATTCTTTGGCAAAGCGAAAAGCATCCGCCGGTGTCCGTGGGCGCGGCTCCGCCAGCGGCCGATCATCGAGTTCGTAGAGCACGATGCCCTCGCGCAGGATGTCGACGAAGAAATATTGGCCATCCGCGAGGAAGTTGTTCACTTCCCGGGCGCCATGAACTATCAACCCAACCGGCGTCGAAACAGTTTTGTCCCACATCAACCGGTCGTTCGCCTTGTCCCAATATTCCGGTTCCGCAAGCTTCTTCGAATTGACGATAACAAGGATGTCGTAATCAGAACGGTAGCCCTTCATCGTGTGCGGTTCGTCGACATAGGTGCCGCGGGCGTAGGAACCGAACAGGATGATTTTCAGAATCCGACCGCGCTTCTTGAAGTCGGCCGAGCCGCCCTCGAGCGCATCGGCAAACTCCTGGTGGAGGATCTCCACGACGCGGTCAAGCTCGCGCTGCTTCTTCTCGGGAAGATGTTCCAGGCTCGTTTTCATGTGCAACCGATAGGATAAAGACGACTCGCCGTCTACTACAGGAATTATCAGGCAGGTGCGCCTCTCCTTCACGGCACAGGTGGGCCGTAGCTCGCCGCACTTCACGTTCCGGCACACACGCTATAGATGCTTTGGAACTCAAGTTGATGTCGCTGGTTCGTGCCGTCGAATGACGTATTCTTAAAGCGTGACATCCTGGATTGGCGGGGGCTGCGATGGGTCAGAAAGCGGACGCGACGAAATCTCCCCGAACGCGCTCTGCGCCGATTCTGGCGCGCGAACGAGAGGTCGCGAAAACCGCGGCGATCAACGCTCTCCTCACCCGGCCAATCGGGATCCTTCCGGCGAAAGTTGGTGACCCGGTTAGACCCTTTGCGCTCGGGCTCTGGAATGACGTCCGTCCCCTGCTGAAACCGGAAGTCAGCGTCTCGGCTCTGCGCAAGGCGGTGGCAACCTATGTGCACTCGCGAAGCTATCAAATCGCGGTCGCGCGAGCCGGGTCCCTTCGCCATGACATCAACGGCGTCCCGGTCGAACCTGTCTCGGATGCCGACCGGATGGATGCGCTCAGCAAGTATGAAGGCTTCCAGGCGCGCGATGGATCCAGCAAGCCCAAGTCGGCATCTCCAGCTCAACCGACAAAGACAGAAGCGATCCGGATCGCCCTTCTGAGAAGGAAGGAAAACCCGCGCTAGATAGATGCCGTGGCACCCGACTTGGCAGCTCGCGGGCGGCGATCGCTGCGCATCGACAGACCGGTCCATCACGAAAATGAATCGGTCAGGCTCAATCGATTCATAAGTGTGGTTGGACGGGCGCGGCGCAACGCGCGACTCTACGCGCATGATCACGCAGCCCTATCGCCTCTATATCGAACGCAAGGACGCGACGAAGAACATGGCGCGGTTCTATTCGCTCGAGATCGGCAGCAACCTCTTCGGCGAAATCTGCCTCACACGTCGCTGGGGACGGATTGGCGCGCGCGGACAAACGGTGGCGCATCAGTTTTCGCGCGAAGAAGGCGCGGTCGGCCTCTTCCTTGATTTGGCGCGCCGCAAGCTGCGGCGCAGATATCGCCNCCGCCCGCAAAATGCTTCCAGGCGGGATCTGAGAAGAGCCACCCAACCTGGAAGCAAATACAGAGCGATGCACCTCACGCGGCGGCCGGATTGCCTGCAGTCGCGATCGCGACATTCGAACCTGGCTGCAGTCCGTGCAGGTAGGCAACCGCGCGTTCGGCATGAGCGGCCATCTGGAACACGGCGCGCTTTTCGTTTTTCAGGCACTTGAGCCAGGACGCAATGTAGGCCGCATGATCCTCCCGCGGCTCGATCGCGATGCCAAGGTCAGCCGAGAGGAAGACGCTGCCGAGTTCGGCGACCAGTTCTTCCTTGGCGTAGCCTTCGTCGCCCCATTTGTCGCGGCCAAGGTTTCGGTCGAGGCGGGTGCTCTTCATCGTCCAATGAACACATTCATGCGCCAGGGTCCCCGCGTGTGTTTCGGCCGATATGAAAGCGTCGAACACAGGCATCTGAATGAAGTCACCAACGGGATGGTAAAACGCCCTGTTGCCACCATGGCGGATGTCAGCACCAAGATTAGCGAAAAATCGATCGGCAGCTTCGACGCGTTGCTTACGCTGACCGTTCCCCGGCTCGGCCTCGGTCCCGTAGAAATGCTGCGGCAGGCCTTCGATTTGGCCGGCGTTGAAGGCATTGTAGCCCTTCATGAACGGAATGCGACGTTCTACTTCTTCGCCCTCCTCGTCAGTCTCTTTCCGCTCAATCGCATTGGCATAAACGACGAGAGTGGATTTCTCGCCCTTGCGGACATTGCCGCCAAGCTCCTGCGCCTGCCGAAACGTCATCCAGTAGTTCGAACTGTAGCCGCGCTCGGCCGCCGTCATCCAGAGCAGAACCGTGTTGATGCCGCGATAAGCAATCCCGTTGAGGGCATAGCGTTGGCTTCCCGCTAGACAACGCTCTCATGAACGTCATGGGCGTGGGAACGCACGGAAAGCCATCGCCGAGTTTACATCGGCGTGTCATGATTTCAACCTGACTGGGGTGCCGCGATCCGATCGGACGACGATTGATCACGCTCTCATCCGCGGATTGATTACCGCATTTCCCATCTTCGTCGCGGGCCTTCCTCACTCTAAGGACGGGCATGAGCCGCAAGCTCGCCCCAGCGTAGTCCGAGGATTTCCCATCATGCCTGGATTTCGCGGCACGCCAGTCAGGTTGCTATGTGATCGTCAGGCCCAAAGCCTCTCTGTTGCGGTGTCGACGCTGCCGAGTCGCTTCAGCTCGGCTGGACCTGGCGGCTCACATCCCAAACGAAGCCGGCCAGTTCGCGGGCGATGGCCGTGATCACTTTCGGCTGCGACTTGCCTGCGGCGACCAGGCGGCGGTAGCGCTGACACAATCGCGCCTGCGCCTTCCACGCAATGGCCCTGATCTCTTCCGAAAGCCCCTCGACGCGGATGCGGTAGCGTTTTTCCTCGCGGGCCGGAAGGCGATAGGACCAGGCGGCCTCGACCAGCATCGCCCGCGCCTGCGCATTGCCGGTCTTGGTGATCGCGCCGCGCCGGGTGCGTGTCCCGGTCGACGCTTCGGAGGGAACAAGGCCGAGCCAGCTCATCAGGTGCTTTGGCGTTCGGAAGCGGCCGAGGTCGCCGATCTCGGTCACCAATGTCGCCGCGATCACGAGGCCGATGCCGCGCAACGCCTGCAAAGCCTTGACGAGCGGTGCCAGCGACCAGCCCGGTATCGCCTCCTCGAGCATGCGGTCCAGCCTGTCACACCGGGCCTGTGCGTCCTCGATCCGGCGAATGCATTCGGCAAAGACAAATTGCTGGTGCGGGGAGGAGAAGGCCTGCTCTCCCAGCCAACGCCAGTGCATCCGTGTCCAGTTCGTCCGCCCGGAATACTTGCGCCCGTGCCGCAACAGAAACCCGAGCAGCATCTGGCGAGCGGCCACAAGATCATCTTTCGCCTGCCGGCGGGCCCGGACAAGATCGCGCATCGCCTCGTGGTCCTCGTCGGGGACCCAGATGGCCGTCAATTCGCCTGCCCGCAGCAAGCGCGCCAATGCAACCGCATCGCGGCGATCATTCTTGATCCGGTCGCCACGCTTCTTCGGCATCATCGCCGGCGCAATGACGCTGCAGACGGCCCCGAACTGGCGAAGCTGGCGATAGATTCCGTAACCGCACCCACCCGCTTCATAGCAGAAATGCGGATCGGAACCCGAACCGGAAAGCCGTTCGAAAAGGCGGCGAACAGCTTCCGGCGTATTCGGGATCGTTCCGTAAAACCGGACTTCGCCATCCCGACCGCCGTCAGCAATCGCAACGGCGATCGTCTCCTTGTGGACGTCAAGACCAATGAACTTCGTTTCTTTCATCGTCATCCTCCAGGTGAGCAACATAGGCGGCTCCCATGCTATTCACCCGCCCCGCGGACGGCGAGAATGACGATCATTGGGTCTAAGGGAGATCAAATCGCGAACACCAAACAGATCGTGCGCGGAACTTCTCACTTGGGTGGAGAGCGGAATTAGGTGGCCAAAGCGCTGAATGGCGGCGTTCGCAGACAGGAACCGTCATTGCTCACTGCCCACTCGCGGTGTTCCCCGCAAGAGATGAGTCCAGGCTGCATGCTGCAACTGGACTGCACCGTTGTGCAGAAAGCAGCGATGCATTCGACGGCGACGATGCTATGGCCAGCGGCGCATCGGGCAAGTCAGTGTTTCATACTAAAAGAAACTTGCCGCTGTGTCGCAAACGCGGCGACCGCCGTCATACGGCGCGGGCAGCTTCGCTGGTTCGCAGCGAACTTTTGAAATTATCTGCTGAACCGACGCTCTATTTGGCAAAGCCAACTCCTTGATCGACCTATTCTGGGTAACGCCCGATCCAGCTCAGAGGCACATCGCTGGCTCAACCGCGCAGGGCAGCAAAACATCCGGTCCGCGCCGGACGGAATTTAATCAGCCTCATCGATCCCGCACCCGCGAACCGAACAAGGAAAACGACATGTCACTGTTGATTACCATTGATACCGATCCGAGCTTCACACCAAAGGAGGCGGTTCCCGCACAGGACCGGCTCATTTCGGGGAACCCGCTCTTCAAGACCTGGGCGCAGGATGCCTCGAAAGGAGAGAAGGTGCTGACCGGCGTCTGGGAGGCGACGCCTGGCGAGCATCATTCGATCAAGGGTACCACCTACGAATTCTGCCATCTCATTTCGGGCCTCGTGGAAATCGAGGAGGAGGGCGGCGAGACGAAGACCTATCGCGCCGGTGACAGCTTCGTCATGAAGCCGGGTTTCGTCGGTGTTTGGCGTACGATCGAGACCGTACGCAAGATCTACATTTGTGTTTACGAGTGACAGCAAACCCAGGTGCGCCGACTGTGGCACACCTGAGACTTCCGGATGAGGCGACGCCGAGACTGGGGCAAATAGCAGCCGCGATGTGCGCCCGGCATCCGGCCCGGCACACCGATCTTGACCCTCACTCGTTCGAGAAGCCGACGATGCCCTTGATCTCGGTAAACTCGTGCAGCCCGAACTTCCCGTATTCCCGGCCGTTGCCGGATTGCTTGTAGCCGCCGAAGGGGGCGGCCGGGTCCCAGGCGGAGCTGTTGAAGCGAACGATGCCGGCGCGTAGCCTGCCTGCGAGCGCCCGCGCTTGCTCGAGATCGCCCTGAATATAGGCGGCGAGGCCGTAGGGCGTATCGTTGGCGATCGCGACTGCTTCCTCTTCGCTGTTATAACCGATGATCGACAGCACCGGGCCGAAGATCTCCTCGCGCGCAATCGACATCTGGTTGGTGACGCGGGCAAACACCGTCGGGCGCACGTAATAGCCGGCATTGAGATGCGACGGGCGGCCGAGGCCACCGGCGACGAGCTCCGCTCCTTCGGCGATGCCGCGTTCGATCAGCGCCTGGATCTTGTCGAACTGGGCGGCGCTTGCGACCGGTCCGAGGTCGGTGCGCGAATCCGAAGGCGGACCGACGACGAGCGCATCCGCTTGCCTCGCGGCGATCGAGCTTGCCTCGTCCATGCGCTCCGCCGGCACCAGCATCCGCGTTGGCGCAGTGCAGGTCTGGCCGGAATTGCCGAAGCAGCGGCGGACGCCAGCAGCGACCGCGGCAGAGAAGTCGGCGCTGCGCAGGATGATGTTCGGCGACTTGCCGCCGAGCTCCTGATGCATCCGCTTGACGGTCGGTGCCGCGGCCTGCGCCACGGCGATGCCGGCGCGGGTCGACCCGGTGAAGGACACCATGTCCACGTCCGGGTGGCTGGCGAGTGCCGCACCCACCGTGGGCCCGTCGCCCTGGACGAGGTTGAAGACCCCCCTGGGCACGCCCGCCTCATCCATGATCTCGGCGAAGATCACGGCATTGAAGGGAGCGATCTCCGAAGGCTTCAGCACCATGGTGCAGCCGGTGGCGAGCGCCGGAGCGACCTTGCAGGCGATCTGGTTGATCGGCCAGTTCCACGGCGTGATCATCGCAACGACCCCGACCGGCTCGTGCACGATGCGCGTGGTCCCCTGCATGTAGTCGAAGGCAAAGGTCCCGAAGGCATTGATCGTCTGCTCGAAATGGGCAGCACCAAGGGCGGCCTGCTCGGCCCGGGCCATGGCGAGCGGCGCGCCCATTTCCCGTGAGATGACATCGCCGAGCTCGTCATTGCGGCGCTTCAGGATCGTTACAATGCGCTTCAGCAGTTCGACGCGCTCTTCCTTTGGCGACTGCGAGAAGGAGGCAAACGCCCGCCGCGCGGCCGCGACCGCCTTTTCCGCGTCGGCGGCACTGCCGAGTGCGATCGTACCCGTCGGCTGCTCGGTCGAGGGATCGATGACCTCAAGTATTTTAGACACCGAGGGCTCGATCCACTGACCGTCGATATAGAACTTGTGGGCATGTTTCATTGGTGGCTCCCATGGATGGCGTCCTGCGCGCCATCGGCGGCGCGTTCCAAGAATCCGGCGACAGCGACGATGGCTGCCTCGGTGTGCGGCAAAGCGGCCAGTTCGCCCAGTGTCACCGGTTTAATGGGCGGGCGTAGCCGATAGTAACCGACCTCGCCGGGCGGAACGTTACGGCGATGCGCCAGCAGTTCAACCGAGGTCAGACCGCACAGCCGGCCCTGGCATGGTCCCATTCCGCATCGTGTGAACGCCTTCATCTGGTTAGGGCCCGGCACGCCGAGCGCCGCAACTTCACGCAGCTTGCCGGCTGTGATTTCTTCGCAGCGGCAGACGATGGTGCCGTCGTCCTCGGGCGCGCGAAACGTTTTGCCGGGCCGGAACCGATGCTCGAGGAAAGTCCTGCCCCTGAGGGCAAGAGAGAGCTTTCGCGCGAGTTGGTTCCGGCGCTGTTGGTAGGCACCCTGGCCAATGCGATTTAGGTCGAGCGCCGCAGACAGGCCCGCGAGTCCTCCTTGGTGAGCCGAGGCAACCGCCCCGACAATTCCCGCCGCATCACCGGCGATCGAAACCCCCGGAACCGAACTTGCGCCGCGAACGTCGACGGTCGGGCGGAAGGCTGCCAGGCGCTCGTCCCAGGTGTAGTCGCACCCGGCTGCCAGCGTGAGATTGAGGTTCGGCGCGATCCCCTGGTGCAGAAGGAGCAGGTCGCCCTCTATGTGCAGGGACTTGTTGCCGCGACGAACCCGCAAGGCGCTGAATTGTCCGGAACCGACCGCCTCGATCGCAGTCACCCCGCGGATGACACGGGTTCGACGGTGAACCTCCAAAAGGAGCTTCAGGCCCTTGAGGGCGTAGGGCGACGTGGCAAAGCTAAGCACGTGAGGCAGGGCCAAGCGCCAGTTCTCGACTGGCGTGGTATCGACGACCGCTGTCACGGACACGCCTGCCCGCAGAAGTTGGCTTGCAAGCAAGTACAGCAGCGGCCCGGTCCCGGCGAGGATGGTCCGTCCCGAGGGCACGAGGCCTGACGACTTCACCAGGATCTGCGCCGCTCCCGCCGCCATGACGCCGGGCATGGTCCAACCCGGGAATGGGAACGGGCGCTCGAGCGCGCCGGTTGCGAGAATCACTCGATCGGCGGCGATCGGCCGAGCAATGCCGCCGAGCGAGATCCCGACCTCGAGCGCATGCGCGCCGTCGCCCGTTTCCTCGTCAGCAGGCCCGACGCTCCACACCGTCGCCCGGCGGGCATAGCTCAAGTCTGCGCTCCGGAACCGCTCGATGAGCCGCCGACCGGCAGCGTAGTCCGGCCCCATGCGCGTGAGATCGGCATCCGAAGCACGGTCGACCGACCGATAGATCTGGCCGCCGGGCGATTCATTTTCGTCGGCCAGCAATACGGCGAGGCCGTGGGTCGAGGCTTCGATGGCTGCCGAGAGGCCGGCGGGCCCGGCACCAACGACGACGAGGTCATAGGCAGGCGCGAGATCGGCGGCAGACTGAACGTTTTGAATCATTCTTCCTGCCCCGGCATGGCCGCGCCGTCCTGTGTTTCGACCCGCATTCCCGCCACCACGGTGGTCATGCAACCCTGCCGGTTCGGCCGGCCATCGATTTTGACGAGGCACTCGAAGCAGACACCCATCATGCAGTAAGGACCACGGGCGGCGCCGGACACCGGGGTGCGCCGCGTGCTGCAATGTCCCGCAGCCAACAGTGCAGCGGCAACGCTATCGCCTTGGCGGGCCATGGTCGGCACGCCGTTGAATGTGAATGAGACCGAACTCTCTTTTCTGTCAGACAGCCGCCGGAACATGGAACCTCCGGGAATGAAATACTGAAAGATCCTCAGAAAGCGCCCCGGCCGAAATTTGCCGCGGCAGAACCAGCGCGTGGTTCGCCGCCAGCGTCACGCCGGAATGACAGGCGCATGCAAACGCACCTGGAAACCTCTCCGATTGCTCGTAAATGGGGTAGCCGTCCGGGGTCACCACACGGAATGCGGCCCAGATCCGCACCGCCTTGGCTTCCCTGAGCAGTGGGAAGGCGCGTAGGGCGCGTTCGGCCAGAACTGCGGTGATTGGTCCTCGCGGTCGCTGATGATCGATCGTCGCCTCCTTGCTCTCACCGATCAGTACAGAGCCCTCGTCTGTCTGTCGCAGATAGCCGGTAGCATGGCTGAGGAAGGGCTTCAGCCGCTCGGTGACGATGATCTGGCCGCGACTGGGCGAGAGCGGAACGTTCAGCCCCACCATCGGGGCGAGCGCAGTGTTACCGATGCCGGCCGCAAGCACGATCTTGCCGCCAACGAGCCTCCACCCGTCTCCGGCCAGTTCGAACGCGCCGGCGCGATGGCGGATCGCAGTCGTCTTCCGGTGCGGCAGATAATGAACGCCACGCTGCTGCGCCGCCTTGTGAAAGCCCGCGAACAGCCGCAGCGCGTTTGCGTGACCATCGAGCGGGCTGAAAATTGCGCCTGCCACCGTCTCGCCGACGAGAGGCAAGCGGCGGCGCGTCTCCGCCTGATCGAGTATCTCATATTCGAGCGGCGGCGTTCCTTCCGCGTCCATTCCTGGTTGGCCGGCGAGCTTCGCCATCGATGCTATCCCGCGTTCCAGCTCCGTTGGCGTGAGCCGAATTGAGAAGCCGCCCGACTGGACAAAGCCAGTGTCGATGCCGGTTTCGCCCTTGAGTTCGGCTGCCAGCTGGTGCCAGTTCGCGGTCGAGGTTCGCGACCATCGCGAATAGGCGGCGTTGCCGAGGCCCTTGCTTGAGCTCCATACGAGACCGAAATTCGCCCGGGCGGCCCTGTTTGCCAGATCGCCTTCGTCGACGATTGCAACCCTTTGTCCGCATTTCGACAGACCCCAGGCTATCGATACGCCTACCAGCCCGCCGCCGATGACGATTACGTCGTAATCCATTCCGCTAGCTTCCCTCGGCGCGTATCCCCCACGGCTTTCTCCGGATCTGGCCTCACGATCAGATTGCGCCGACTTTGACTTTCGAACCATCAAGGAGGCGCGACAGACGGAAGGGAGTGGGGTCGACACAGGGTGTATCATTGGCAACCAGGTCGGCCGCCAGGCGGCCGATGCCCGGGCCAAGGCCGAAGCCATGGCCGGAGCAGCCCGCGGCCAAATAGAGACCTCTCACACCGTCGGCCGGCGAGATGACCGGCACCGCGTCCGGCGTGAAATCCACGTACGCTCCCCAGCTGTCGGCGACTTCGACCCCCGCCAACGCAGGAAACTGCTCCGTGACACGTTTCAAAATAGCCGCGATGGTGCGGCGGCTCGGCGGTGGGTCAAGAACGCGCATCCGCTCGAAGGCCGACGGTTTACTCTTGTTCAAGCTTCCGAATGCCTCCGGACCCTGGAGGAAGGATTTGCCGATGCCGAACTGCACCGCTTTCAGACGCTTCATGAACATCGGCATGAACCAGCGGGCGTAGCGAATGCCTTGTGGGGTGATGTCGAGCATCGCCCTGCCGCTGATCGCAAGCGTGTAGCTGCCATCCAACCGGCGGGTCAACGCACACTCCGGCGTATAGATCGCTTCGCCCAAATTCGCTGTCGGCCGCGTTCGAAGCGCCGTCTGGCGCACGCTCGCCTGCGGAAACAGAACTCCGTGCTGGCGACAAAACATGGACGTCCAGGCACCGCCGGCGCAGAGAACGGCTTGTGTCCGGATGGTCCCCTTTTCGGTGATCACCCCAGCTACCGCTCCATTGACCAGATCGAGGCCTCGGGCAGCGCACTCCTGGTGGATCGTCGCTCCGAATCTGCGAGCGCCGTTCGCGATCGTCGGCGCGGCGATGGCGGGTTCGCCCTTGCCGTCAGCGATCGAATGCACTCCGCCCAGCCATCGGCGGCCGTTCGCCGGAATCGTGGCAGCCGCTTCCTTGGCGCTCAGCATCTTGGTATTGACGTTGAACTGGCGGGCCGTATCACGCCATGCTTCCCATTCCGCCAGTTGCTGCGGATTGTCCGTAGCGTAAAGCAGACCGCATCGACGGAAACCGACGTCCTCTCCGATTTTGGACTCGAACTCACCCCATAGCCGCAGGGCGACACCCGATAGCGGCAGCTCGCGCTCATCCCGGTTCTGTTGGCGGCACCAACCCCAGTTGCGGCTCGACTGCTCGCAGCCGGCATGGCCCTTTTCAACCAGAGCGACGGACAGTCCCCGCTCCGCGAGAAAGAAAGCTGCCGTTGCACCAATAATGCCGCCGCCGATGACGACGACATCCGCCTTGGCGGGAAGCTCTTGATCGTTTTGTATGTGTTTGACAATTGGAGACATGGGGGCTGACCTGAATTATTTTTTCGGCCGATCTATACGGCACTGTTTCCTGCCCCTCTGGCAGGAGCATCTGAGGCAATGACGGCTATCGCATCGACTTCTACGAGATAGCCGTAGTGGAGTTCCGGCACCTGAACGACCGTGCGAGTCGGGCGGGAAGCGCCCAGGCCTTGCCGTTCGAACGGATGCATTTCGATGACGCCTTCGGCCGGAAGCAGGAAATTCCCGACGGGCAGGGGCAGGTCTGGATCAAAGCTTGGGTTCATCGCGCGCCCTCGAAGTGAGCTCATATGACGGTACCGAAGAAAGGCGAGCAGCATGCATCGAATGCAAATGCAGGGATGGCAGAAAGTTCGGTTTTTGGCGGCGCGACGGTCAAATCTTCGGCCGTCGCGCGGGTAAGTTACAGAGCATCGTCTGACGACAGTGGTTTTGAATCGACTTCCGGTCGAGCACGACAGATGCCGCGATCGGGTTCGTATCCCCCCTGCTGTTACAGGCTCAAATTGAAGAGCGTGCACAATTAAAAACAGAGATATAAGCCATGACTACAGGCATTCATGAGTCCCCTGCGCTTGCCATGATCCATACGGTCCCCGGGATCATCCCCGCGTTTAACGAACTCGTTGGCCACCATCTGCCCGCTTGGCGCCCGTTCAACATGTTGGATGAGAGCCTGCTGGGGAACACGATCCGCGAAGGCACGCTGTCACGTCAGACCATGCGGCGGCTTGCGACTCACATCTGGTCGGCGGTGGATGCGGGGGCTTCGGCGGTCCTCGTCACCTGTTCGTCGCTCGGCCCTGCAGTGGATGCGGCAATGCCACTCTGCCCCGTCCCCCTCTTCCGTATCGATGACGGGATGGCGATCGAGGCGATCAACCGCGGGAATCGAATCGGTGTCCTCGCGACCCTGGCTACAACAATGGAGCCTACGACCCGGTTGATTGAACGCCATGCGCAAAGAATGAATCGCGACGTTTCCGTCGCCAGTGGTCTTTGTGAGGGAGCCTTCGATAAATTGCGAAACGGGGACAGGGCGGCGCATGATGCGATGATACGCGAGGGCCTCGCTTCGCTCGTGGGCAGTGTCGACGTGGTTGTTCTTGCTCAAGCATCAATGGCGAATGCCCTGAAAGAAATGAGCGAGATGTCGGTGCCAGTACTTACTAGCCCTGAACTCGGTGTGCTGCACATGTCCTCCGCACTGAATGCGCGCTCCCGCGTCCAGGAAAGTGCTCAAAGTTAGGTCAGCGGTTTGCCTGCTTTCAGCAGTCCCGAACAGGCCGTCTTGAAGCCGCGCGATCCGATCGCAAAGCAGTGATCAAAGAAGGCATCAGGCGTCGCGGCATCGGCTGAAAGAGACAGTTTGCTGCAAGTCTCCATCGGGTGGTATCCGCGAAGAAAGGAAAAGTAGTGCTTTTAGGAGTGATCGCCGACGATTTTACCGGCGCAAGCGATATTGCAAACACAATTGCAAAGGGCGTGGCGCCTAACGGTGGACTGCGCACCGCCCAGTTTCTCGGCGTACCGAAAACCGCTGCATCTGCCGACGTTGAGGCGGGTGTGGTTGCCCTCAAAAGCCGAACTATTCCAGTCGAGGAGGCGGTAGCGCAATCCCTTGACGCCTTGAACTGGCTTCTGGCCCAAGGCTGCCGGCAGATCGTCTTCAAATACTGCTCGACATTCGATTCCACCCGTGACGGCAACATTGGACCCGTGGGCGAAGCGCTTGCGGCCGCACTCGATGTGAAAAGCGTCGTCGCATGCCCGGCGTTCCCAGGTGCTGGCCGCACCGTCTACATGGCGCACCTGTTCGTCCATGACCGGCTCCTGTGTGAATCCGGAATGCAGAACCATCCGCTTACACCCATGACGGATCCCGACATTCGCCGATGGCTGCGATACCAGACCCGATCGTCCGTTGGGCATGTCGCGCTTGATACGGTTCGCAAGGGTGCCGAGGAAGTCGCCGCTGCGCTTGCCGCGAAGGATGACACGTTGGTAATCGTCGATGCGACATCCGATCAGGATCTGATCACAATCGGGTCGGCGATTGCCGACCATAAGCTGGTAACAGGCGGGTCTGGCATAGCGATTGGTCTTGCTGAGAACTTCATTCGGCGCGGCCAAGCTTCAGGAAACTCAGGCAGGTTGATCGGAACAGACGGGCCGGACGCGATCCTGGCGGGAAGCTGCTCTGGTGCGACCCGCAGCCAGATCGATGTCCACAAGCAAAACCACCCGACGCTAGCCATCGACGTCGACAAGGTGATGAGCGGCGAAACCACCTCCGACCACGTCGTAGAATTTATAACGGGCAATCACGGCCAGGCCCCGCTTGCCTACTCCTCCGGTACACCTGAAGAAGTCAAGGCCATTCAGGCGAAGTATGGTCGCGACAAAGTCGCAGCCAAGCTCGACGCCCTCTTCGCCGACACAGCCCTCAAGCTGATTCAATCGGGCGTGACACGGTTGGTCGTTGCTGGCGGCGAAACGTCTGGCGCAGTCGTATCAGCTCTGGATCTTGGCGCGCTGACGATTGGGCAGGAAATTGATCCAGGCGTGCCAGTCCTCCTTTCCGATGGCGACAAGCCGATCGCTCTTGCCCTGAAGTCAGGCAACTTCGGCTCTGCCGATTTCTTCGTCAAAGCGCTGGAAAGGTTGAAAGCAAATTGAGTAGCTCGGAAAACAGAATCCGCGAGGATATCGTACGCTTATCGCGGTCGCTCTATGAACGTGGTTTCTCGGTCGGTTCCGCAGGCAACATCAGCGCGGCCGTTGATGACGTCATCCTCATGACACCCACGAACTCCTGTCTTGGCTTTCTAGATTCCGCCAAGATCAGCAAAGTCACGCGTGATGGTCGGCACCTGTCAGGGGACAGACCATCCAAGGAAATTTTTCTGCACAAGGCATTTTATGAAACGCGGCCCCAGACCGGAGCGGTGGTTCATCTTCATTCAACCTATGCAACCGCGCTCTCCTGTTTCACCGACATCGACCCTGACGATTGCATCCCGCCGCTCACCCCATATGTTGTGATGCGCGTGGGCCAGGTCAAACTCTTGGAATACGTGCGGCCGGGAGATGAGAAGGCGGGAGATTTGATCCGGGCGCTCGGGGGGAAATATGCTGCAGTGCTTCTCGCAAATCACGGCCCGGTCGTCACCGGCAAAGATATTTCCTCGGCCGTCTATGCGGCGGAAGAACTGGAAGAAACCGCGAAACTGCTCCTTATGCTGCGTGGCCTGCCAACGCGGATGTTGTCGGATGAAAACGTGGTTGAGCTCAAGTCCGTTTTCGGCGCGTATTAGCCCCTCCGCTTTTCAAAGGCGACGGCCATAATGTTGTCGCTTCATCTTTCGAGCCAGGATCGGAGTTTAACGAGATTGAACGTGATCTCGGGCCAATTGACTTCCGGATCAACAACGCCAGCAGCGCAACTTCAACGACGGTGGGAACTCTCCCGGAAGAGTCCATCCATTCATCCAGAGCAGCAACTTCGTCGAACAACGCCGGCGGCGGCCGCCCGACGACGGGCGCTTCCTTCGGCTGAATCGCTTTAACAGCAACTGGCCTGGCGTTTGGCTTCGTGACGCGCCGCTGCACTTTTCTCGGTTTCGCCGATTGTCCGCGTTCTGACGCGTGTTCGTCGGCGCGCGGCGAATCGACCGTAATGGCCACGGACACCAGCTCGACTATTTCGGCCGGGACAACGAGGTTACCGGTTGGGTCAGCCGACGTGTCCGGCCCGTCAACCGTCGCGCCTGCACCGTCGTCGCTCCGATCCAAGGGTGCCGGAATGCCCTCTTCCGGAGCGAACGATGGTTCGTCCGGCTTCGACGTTTCGGCTTCCGGCGGGCTCGCAGGCTCCTTGATCGTCCGGCCAAAAGACGTCAAACCGGCCAGGTATTTCCAGGGTGACTTCATCGTGCGCCCTCATCTCACGCGATGGCGTCGGCACCCATTGCTAGGACCGTAAGCCACCAAAATGTAGGAGGAGGCCGATCGCGCAGACCGATCGGCCATCACCGAAAACGATCAGGAAAGACCGAGCCGCTTGCGCAGGTCCGCGTTCTCGGCCCGCAGCTTTTCGGCCAGCGCCTTACGGAGTCGTGCATTCTCTTCTTCGAGCTGAAGCAGGTCCGCGATGTCGTCAAGGACCGGAGCTGCCGCTGCGGTGGTTTGCTTCGGCGCTCGGGTCTTTCCGGCGCCCTTGGCGCTGTTCTTTGCCGAGGTCTTGCCGCCGGCCACGACAGTGGTCACGCCTTCGGCCGACGTCGCGGAATTCTTCCGGCGTCCCCTTCCCGTCTTGACACCATCTTCCTTTGGGGCTTCGGCGGTCGCTCCCGCAGCGACGTTCTTCGGCTTCGGGCCCCGGCGCTTTTTCGGCGGCGCAATTTCCGCCGGGGTGGTCGTCGTCTCGACGGTCTCGATATTGTTGTCGTCTGCCATGGCTGTTCCCTCTGCAACTATCAGGCTTATTTCCAACGCGGAAAGGGCAGAGTCAATGAGACTCTCCGGTCCGCAACAACCCGGCTGTCAAAAGACGGCGCCGCTTTTCGGCAGCTTGAGACTTTCGCAGAGGCGTGAACTCAGCGAATGGGTTTTGTACGGGAGCCCTTCTCCATCCAAAAACGCTGTACAGGCGTTGGCGGGCTCCACTGATCAGAGCCCTTGCTCGGTCTACCACTACGACTGTGCCAGAGCTCCGTAACCGGTCTCTTGTAGAGCATGCTCTCGTTGGCCGCGATTTCAGGATCGTAAACTCTTGCATCCCACACCGCCGGTCCCACTTCGGAGATGGAAACGGAAAGGGAAGCATCGCTTGAACCTAAGATGGTTTTCGCGGCTTCGACTACTTTCGCGGCGAATTCCTGCTTCTGCTCCTCGGTGCGGCCAGGGAACATCTTTACGGCTATGTGCGGCATTTCCATTCCATTCGTTGGTAGCGAGTGCACTGATGCGGACAGAAACGACCTTGAGTATGACGCGATCGTGTCCCGGGACGTGGTGTAGGTGGCGGGAGGTAGCAAAGCCGAGCGCCCGCGCGCTTTTCATAGCGCTGTAGCGGGTGATCGGCTTTGCGGGCGGCCATCAGTGTTTTCCGATAGGGTCGGGTTGTTCAAGACCAACCTGACGGAAAGACCACTGATGACCAATGACATGATGAACGTGCGCTCGCTTGTTGAGAAGAGCGCGGATGCAGATTTGTTGCGCGAGATGATCGGCTTTGCGGCCGAACGACTGATGGAGCTGGAGGTCGGCTCAGCCACGGGTGCTGACTTCGGCGAGAAGAATCCGATGCGCCTTGCGCAACGCAACGGTTACCGTGATCGGGATTGGGAGACGCGGGCCGGAACGGTTGAGCTTCGCATTCCGAAGCTGCGCAAGGGGAGCTATTTCCCGAGCTTTCTCGAGCCACGTCGCATGGCGGAAAAGGCCCTGACGGCGGTCATTCAGGAGGCGTATATCCAAGGGATATCAACGCGTTCTGTCGACGATCTGGTCAAAGCCATGGGGATGAGCGGCATCTCCAAGAGCCAGGTGAGCCGCCTGTGCGAAGAGATCGACGTCAAGGTGAAGGCATTCCTCGATAGGCCGATTGAAGGCGAGTGGCCATACGTGTGGGTCGACGGTGCGCCGTGCGGCGCGGGAGGTGCGCATGAGTTAGCGTGACCTCTCAAGCTTGCCGATTTTTGACCGGCGGCTGAGATGCCGCCCGATTTACAGGAGCAATGGATTGAAGGGGGCCGAGAAGCCTGACCGCGCGTCGCCGGTTGGGTTGCATGAGCAGATCGGCCTTAAATGTACCGGATGCGGGCCATCAACCGCAGGCCGGGCTACCGCAATGCCCATGGCGAGATAACGAAGTGAACGTCAGAAGCCTCGAAACACATATATCGCTCCCATTAGCGTGATGGCGTGGGAGCACGAAGAGCGATCAGAGGCGGTAAGGCTCGTCGATCCTTACTGCTGGGTTCTCGAAGAGACCCGAGATGGGACTGGCTCCTATGCCCCATCTCCCGCATTGCACGGGGTAGAGCTCACCGCCTAAAGGCAGAAGGTTGAAAGTCGGAACACGGGAACTTGGATTGTCTGCCCGGTTGGAAGCCGGGCTCGCTGCGACGGCCAGACATGGACAACCCCAAGGGCGGAGCTTTCGTAGTAGTCGGAGTGTGGGAAAGCCACGCACAGGGCGAAGGGAAGCAGGAAGACGATAGGCTTGTAAAGACGGAGGAGTGATCTGTGGACACGGATCATCGGACCGATAAGGTCTGGGTACTCGGCATTCAACGCAAACTCTATCAGTGGAGTAAGGCTAATCCCGACGACCAGTGGCGCGACATGTGGGGTTGGTTGACCGACCTCAGGGTGCTGCGGCACGCCTGGCAGCGCGTTGCCTCCAACAAAGGTGGACGCACGGCCGGGGTTGACGGGATGACGGTGGGACGTATCCGAAACAGGAGTGAACATCGCTTCCTGGTCGATCTTCAAGCTGATCTGCGCAGTGGTGCATATCGGCCAAGTCCGGCCAGACGCAAGCTCATTCCAAAGGCCGGGAAACCGGGGCAATTCCGACCCTTGGGCATCCCCACCATCAGAGACCGCGTCGTACAAGGCGCGGCCAAAATCCTTTTGGAGCCGATCTTCGAGGCGCAATTCTGGCATGTCTCTTATGGGTTTCGACCCGGCAGAAACACCCACGGCGCCTTGGAGTACATTCGTCGGGCAGCCTTGCCGCAGAAGCGGGACAAGGACACTCGGCGAAACCGGTTGCCATATCCTTGGGTTATTGAGGGGGACATCAAAGGATGCTTCGACAATATCAATCATCATCACCTGCTCGAGCGGATGCGCAAGCGCATCGGTGATCGACGAGTGGTGCGATTGGTCGGATTATTCCTCAAGGCCGGTGTTTTGACTGAGGATCAGTTCCTCCGGACGGACGCCGGTACCCCTCAGGGCGGGATCATCTCACCTTTGCTCGCAAACATCGCCCTTAGCGCGATCGAGGAGCGGTATGAAAGGTGGACCTATCACCGCAAAAAGACCCAAGCCCGTCGCAAAAGCAACGGGGTGGCGGCAGCGGCGAGCGCCCGGGACAGCGATCGTATAGCAGGACGCTGTGTTTATCTGCCGGTGCGCTACGCCGACGACTTCGTGGTTCTGGTGTCCGGATCGTTGGAGGAGGCAATGGCAGAGAAATCTGCTCTGGCCGACTACCTGATCAAGACAACCGGACTGACGCTGTCGCCGGAAAAGACGAAGGTTACGGCCATGACAGAGGGCTTCGAGTTTCTCGGATTCCGCTTCAGTGTGCATTGGGATAAACGCTATGGCTACGGCCCGCGCGTTGAAATACCCAAGGCAACGGCCGCGAACCTGCGTCACAAAGTCAAGCAACTGACGCAACGTGATAGCATATCCGTCAGTCTTGGCGAAAAGCTTCGAGGGGTGAATGCCATCACAAGCGGATGGGCGAATTATTATCGCTACTGTGTAGGTGCCGGCCGCGTATTTGTCGCTCTCGACTGGTACATTGGCCTACGTCTGTACCGCTGGCTACATAAGAAACGTCCAAAGGCAACACCGAGCGAACTGTGGGGCTCAAAACAGCCAAGCAGACGCCGGGCGACGAGACGGGTTTGGAAGGAAGGGTCCGTTGAGCAACACGTGCTCGGCTGGACACCTGTCGAGCGATACCGTCTCGCGTGGATGGACATGCCTGACTTTGCCATGTCTTCTGGAGAGCCGGATGCGTAACGAAAGGCGCACGTCCGGTTCGGCGAGAGGCGATGCGAAACCTGCCGCCGTGATGCGGTAAGGCGCGTATCGCCTACTCATCCGACCTACCTCAAAGTCCGGCGCGGCGGACGAGTTGTCTCTGTTGCTGTCATCATCGCCGTCGGCGTCAACAGCGATGGCCGGCGCGAGGTCCTGGGTATGGAAGTCGGCACATCCGAGGCGGAACCGATCTGGACAGAGTTCCTGCGCAGGCTGACACGCCGGGGATTGCGCGGCGTGAAGCTTGTCGTCTCCGATGCGCATGAAGGTCTCAAAGCTGCCGTCACGAAGGTTCTCAATGCCACCTGGCAAAGGTGCCGGGTTCACTTCATGAGGAACGTGCTGGCGCATGCTGGAAAGAGCGGCAGGCGGGTCGTATCGAACGCTTACACCAGGCGAGTGACGATCACCGCACCGATCCCGCCCTCGAGGGGGTCGGCTTGGCCCCGAATGGACGAGATATGCGTCGATCGTTCCGGTGCAGCATCGAGGATGCGACTGCAGCACAACCCTTGTGGTGCTCCGGCCCCAGAGCTTCTGCCGCGAGCAGAGGCTCACCCCCACGTCCAGTGCCGCGGCCTGAAAGGCTCATCTGCTCCTCGATTGCGACCCGCAGGTTTACTGGTGGCGGCGCAAACGTGCCCCAGTTCCGGACGATACATTATGCGATCCTGGGCGCACAAATCGGAAACAAACACGATACCGTATGCGGTAATCTGGAGCACGATCGGCTCGACGTTCATTCTGATGCAGCTCGGCGCCCCGAAGGAAATTGACCGCGTCGTCTCCGCCATGGCTAGATGCTGAGATGGACTAGTACGATGGCTTGCGATCAATTCGAGGGTAGGCGACGAAGCGCCCGAAGACAGTGAATGACCTGGGAGGCGAACTCGCGGGCCCTATCAGCATCCTCCTCATTGGCCGCGCGATCTCCGATGTCGAGATAGCAGTCTGCCAGGAATTCACAGAGCGGCAGCGCACTTTCGACGGCCTTTTGTGTCGCCCTCTCCGGACGCGCAGTAGTCAAAAACGGGTGTCCCAGCATCGATTTCGACCTCAGGTCGGCTTCATTTGAACGAGCCAGTAGGTCGTCGCCTCCGCCCGCCGTCGATAGTTCCGCCATCGATTTGAAGAGGTTCGACAACCTCTGCTCGAGGAGCGGCAAATCGCCTTTGTCGAGCGCAAGTAGCTGGCCTCGTTCCTGATGAAATGCACGCCGTCGCTCGCGCCTCAATGTGGTAACATGACCGAGCTCCTCGCGGGCCATACGTTCGGCCGCGTCTCTAATGTGCTGCGACCTGGCATGGGCCGAAACATAGGACCAGAACACGAACGCGCGTTCCTCGTTGCGAACGGCAATCGAGAAAGCGCGGTAGGCGGTGAGCATCTCGGCAGCCACTTTCCCCGCTCCCTCGTCGTCGAACAAATGCTCCGGAGGATATGTGGGGACCGAGCGCGTTTTGTGTCCAAGCGCGTTCTCCCATTCACCCACTTTGCTCAAGTGCCCCCGCTCCTCGGCGACCAACGCGTCGAACACCGCCGCAAGCTCGGGGCGCCCCATGTCCTTCATCCTAAGACTGAGGGCGACGTAACCGTCTATCGCTTCCTGTTCCATGGCACCCGCGAGCGCCAACAGCTCGTCCAATGACGCCAGTTGCCAAGGATCGGAGGTCTTTGACGACATACCAACACACTCCATTCAGTCTTTCCATTGCAGGAGACGCGTACGTTTTTCCAACGAAGAGTTGTCTTCGGTCACGGTTCGGTACATTCTGGTCTTGGGACCCCCACGCCAAGGCCAGCGCAATGAGCTTTTCCAAGAAAGTTCGACTGCCTTCGTTTGCAAGCGTGCTAGTGCTTGCAGTTGCGTATGTCGGGCTTTCGTTCGGAACCGCGGCGTTGGCGGGACAGCTTCCCACTTTTCTTGAAAGAGTCCAGCCAGGCGAGCTTTTCGAAGGTGCCAACCGCTTCGGCGACGTCGTGGGCGACCCACCCATCGCGCCCGTCTTTCGAGGTGCGGACCTGCTTGGGTATGTCTACCTCAATTCCGATTTCACAAGTTCGGTCGGCTATTCCGGCAAGCCCATTCACATCGCGGTTGGCATCGATCCGTCCGGCACCATCAAGGGCTTCAAGCTCATAGAACACCACGAGCCGATCGTGCTTGTGGGGATTCCTCAGGCCAAAGTCGTCGCGTCCTTGAACTCGATTATCGGCAAAGACCTTGGAAGGGTCGCATCCGGAGCAGAGCGCCCGCCGGAAGTCGACATCGTCAGCGGGGCGACCGTCACGGTTCTCGTTATGGGCGACAGCGTCATTCGCTCGGCCGTCAGCCTCATCAGGAGCAACCGCTTGGGTGGAGGCCAGTCAGTCGGCGTTCAGCAGACCCCGGACGTCAAAAAACTCGACCTTTCGAAAGACCAAGCGAGTGACTGGCAAACCCTCCTCGGAGACGGCTCGGTCAGGAGCCTGCGGCTGACAGTTGACGAGGTTTCGAAGGCTTTTCAAGAGGCCGGACATTCGGAGGCGGCCTCGCACCCGGAAACCGCAAACCCCAAAGACCGTTTCATCGATCTGTATATCGCCCCGGTGAGCGTGCCCGTGATCGGCAAAACCCTCCTTGGCGACGTCGCATATCAGCGTCTCGCCGGCAAGCTCAAGCCGGGCCAGTCCGCGATCCTGGTGGCCGGGGACGGCGCATACTCCTTCAAAGGCTCCGGATACGTCCGGGGCGGTATTTTCGACCGCATCGAGTTGCTTCAGGACGGACAGGGACTGCGGTTTCGCGATCGCGACCATACGAGGATCGCTGCTCTCGCCCCGTCGGACGCTCCTCGCCTGAGGGAGATCGCGCTGTTCGTGGCGCCGCTGGAATTCGCCTTCGATGTGACCGAGCCTTGGGAGCTGGAACTGCTCGTGCAACGCAGCAGCACGGGCGCGCGGGACAAATCAGTTATCCCGTTTACGATCGGTTACTCGCTTCCCTCCAGCTTCTACACCGTCACCAAAGCGGAGGTGCCGACGGGGCCGGCCCAGACATCGCAAGTCGCGGCCCCCCAGGCGAGCGATCCGAAGTTGACGCCAGACGAACAGCCGTTGTGGAAGCGCATGTGGGACATGAACAGCGTCGAGATCGCGATCACCGTCGCAGCGCTCCTCTTCCTGACGGCGATATTCTTCTTCCAGGACTGGCTGGTCAAAAGGCCCAGATTATTCGGCGGGCTTCGTACCGGATATCTGGTTTTCACCCTCGTCTGGCTTGGTTGGTATGCCAACGCACAGCTGTCGGTCGTTAACGTCCTCACGTTCACGAACGCGCTGGTCACCAATTTCAGTTGGGAGTTCTTCCTGGCTGCACCGTTGATATTCATCCTTTGGGCCGCAGTGGCAGCCGGCCTACTATTCTGGGGGCGCGGTCCGTTCTGCGGATGGCTTTGCCCGTTCGGCGCGTTGCAGGAACTGCTGAGCATTGTGGCCAAACGATTGAAGGTGCCTCAGGTAACCATTCCCTGGGGACTTCACGAGCGCCTTTGGCCAATCAAATACATCGTCTTCCTCGGGCTTTTCGGTATGTCGTTCTATTCGATGGCCTATGCGGAAATGCTGTCCGAGGTCGAGCCGTTCAAGACCGCGATCATCCTTAAATTCATCCGTGACTGGCCGTTCGTGGTCTTCGCCTTGGCACTCTTGGCAGCCAGCCTCTTCATCGAGCGGTTTTACTGCCGTTATCTCTGCCCACTTGGGGCAGCGCTTGCCATTCCCGGCCGTATGCGCACGTTCGAATGGTTGAAGCGCTGGTCCGAATGCGGCTCCCCCTGTCAGCGTTGCGCCAAGGAGTGCCCGGTTCAGGCGATTCATCCGGAAGGTCCCATCAACGTCAACGAGTGCATCTACTGCATGCATTGCCAGGAGCTCTACCATGACGACCAGCGCTGTCCGCACATGATCCAGGTGCGGCTGAAACGCGAAAAGTTCATGGCGCTTTCGACCCCGGAATCGAGGGGAGAAAAGAAACCGCCAAAGACGCTCGTCACGCATAACGGAGAGCCGGTCACCAGTTCGAAATAGGCACGCGACAAATGCTAGTCGCATCTCAGGAGGCAATATCATGTCGAATGAAGACAACAAGCTGCCACTTTTCAACAGACGTCAACTACTGGGCACCACTGCCGTGGCTGCGGCCGCGGGAGCAGCGACGGCTAGCGGTGCGTTGGGCCTTTCAGGCGGGGCGTCTCAAGCGATGGCCCAGGAACCGTCGAAATGGGAGGTCCGCCCCGGCGAGCTGGACGAATACTACACTTTCTTTTCGAGCGGCCAGTCGGGCGAAGTCCGCATCGTCGGCGTTCCGTCGATGCGCGAAATCATGCGCATTCCGGTGTTCAACCGTTGCAGCGCCACAGGATGGGGGCAAACGAACGAGAGCCTGAAGGTCCTCACGGAAAACATGCGGCCGGAGACAGTGGAGTTTCTCAAAGACCGCGGCGGTGTCTACCAGAACGGTGACCTTCACCACCCACACCCGTCCTTCACGGACGGCACCTACGACGGCCGCTATCTCTTCGCCAACGACAAGTCCAACACGCGGGTCTGCCGTATCCGGCTTGATGTCATGAAGTGCGACAAGGTCATCGAGCTTCCAAACCAGCATACCGTGCACGGGCTGCGCGTCCAGAAGTTCCCCAAGACAGGCTACGTGTTCTGCAATGGAGAAGACGGTGTGCCGATCCCCAACGACGGCAAGGTCCTGGACGATCCAAAGCAGTACCAATCCATCTTCACCGCAGTCGACGGTGAGACAATGAAAGTCGCCTGGCAGGTCATGGTCGATGGCAACCTCGACAACGTCGATGCGGATTACCAGGGCAAGTACTGCTATTCGACCTGCTACAATTCGGAGGAGGGAGTAACTCTCGAGCAGATGATGAGCAAGGACTTGGACTGGGTCGTCGTGTTCAACCTCAAACGCATCGAAGAAGCGGTCGCCAACGGTGACTATAAAGAAATCGGCGGCGTTCCCGTCATCGATGGCTCCCACGGCTCGAAGTACACCCGCTACATTCCGGTCCCGAACAGTCCCCACGGTATAAACACGGCCCCGGACGGCATCCACTTCGTAGCCAACGGCAAGCTTTCACCGACCGTCACGGTGTTCGACGTGCGCAAGTTCGACGACCTATTCGACGACAAGATCGAGCCGCGCGACACCGTCGTCGCCGAAACTGAACTTGGGCTTGGGCCATTGCACACGGCCTACGATGGGAGAGGGAACGCCTACACCACGCTGTTCCTCGACAGCCAGGTGTGCAAGTGGAACATCGAGGACGCCATTCGGGCATTCAAAGGCGAGAAAGTCAATCCGATCCGACAGAAGCTGGATGTCCACTACCAGCCGGGACACAACCACTCCTCGATGGGCCAGACCAAGGAGGCCGACGGCAAGTGGCTTATCTCGCTCAACAAATTCTCGAAGGACCGCTACCTCAACGCCGGCCCACTGAAGCCGGAGAGCGACCAGCTGATCGACATCTCAGGCGATGAAATGGTGTTGGTCCACGACAACCCGACCTTCGCCGAGCCCCACGACGCGACGATCGTGCATGCGTCCAAGATCAATCCGGTGCACGTGTGGAACCGCGAGGACCCCTTCTTCGCAGACGCCGTCGCGCAGGCCAAAAAGGACAACATCGACCTCATGGTGGATTCCGAAATCAAGCGCGATGGCGACAAGGTGCGCGTTTACATGACGTCCGCGGCTCCCGCCTTCGGGCTTGAGTCGTTCACCGTCAAGCAGGGCGACGAGGTGACCGTCTACGTCACCAACATCGACGAGGTCGAGGATCTGACGCACGGCTTTTGCATCGTCAACTACGGCATCAACATGGAGATCGGGCCGCTGGCGACGGCGTCGGTGACCTTCAAGGCCTCCAAGCCCGGGGTCTACTGGTACTATTGCACATGGTTCTGCCATGCGATGCACATGGAAATGAAAGGCCGCATGATGGTCGAACCGAAGTCGGTGTGATGATGCGCGTGAGGATCATAGCGATGGTGGCCATCTGGGTCGCCGTCGCCATCCCCGCCGGGGCCGCTGAGCGGACAGTCACGTTTGCCGACAACCTGGCAGCGATCATCGAGGCAGCATCGCCAGGGGACCGCATCACCCTGCTGCCCGGCAAGCACAAGGGTCCCGTGAAGATCGCCAATTCCCTGACGCTGGAAGGGCAACCTGGCGCTGCGATCATGGGCAACGGGAAAGGCACCGTCGTCACCATTGACGCACCTGGCGTAACACTCCGTGGCCTTGAAATTGGCGGTTCGGGCACGAACCTCGAAGGCATGGACTCGGGCGTGTTCGCCACCGAGAACGCAAAAGGCGCGCTTATCGAACTCAACAGGGTCATCGGGAATCTCTACGGCATCTACGTCCACGGGGCCGCCGATTCCTTGATCCGCAACAACACAGTCATCGGCCTGAAGAAGGGCCACATGAGCGAATTGGGCAACGGGATTGCAGTGTGGAACGCGCCGGGTGCCAAGATCGTGGATAACGACGTCAGCTTCGGCCGCGATGGCATCTTCACCATCGCGAGCAAACGCAATGTGTTCAGTGGCAATAAGTTCCACGACGTGCGTTTCGCGATCCATTACATGTACACCAACAACAGCGAGATCAGCGGCAACACGTCGATAGGAAACGCTGTCGGCTATGCGCTTATGTTCTCCAACAAGCTGAAAGTCGTTGGCAACGTGTCTGACGGCGACCGCGATCATGGCCTCGTGCTGAATTTCGCCAACGGATCGCAAATAGAGGGGAACACCGTCATTGGGCGGATGCAGCCCCAGAGCCGATGGACAACGGCCGGGAACCGCGACCCCGCTGACAAAATGCCTTCCGATGACAGCTCGGTGAACCCGGACGCAAGCCCCTTGGGCGAGCGATTAGGCCCGGAGAAGTGCGTCTTCATTTACAACGCCAACAAGAACCGCCTGAAGGGCAACAGGTTCGACGGGTGCTCGATTGGCGTTCACTTCACAGCCGGCTCGGAGGGCAATTCGATAAGCGGAAACGCCTTCATCAACAACCGCAATCAGGTCAAATATGTAGGAACTCGGTATCTCGATTGGTCGGTGGACGGCCGCGGCAATTACTGGAGCGACAATCCGGCCTTCGATCTCGATGGCGACGGGCTCGGCGACAACGCCTACCGTCCAAACGATGTCATGGACAAAGTGATGTGGACAGCTCCCCAGGCTAAGGTGCTGGCCACCAGTCCCGCAGTCCAGGTCATCCGCTGGGCTCAGGCTCAATTTCCGGCCCTGCTGCCAGGTGGTGTCGTTGACAGCCATCCCCTAATGGCACCCCCCACCCGAGGGGGGCCGGCGCAATGAGTACCGCGACGGTAGCGATATCAGGGATCGGAAAGCGTTATGGCAGCGTCGTGGCGGTCAAGGATGTTACGTTCGAGCTCAACAAAGGGGAGACCGTCGCGCTCGTCGGCCACAACGGAGCCGGTAAGACGACACTGATCAAACTCATGCTTGGACTGATCCGCCCTTCGACCGGCACCGTGCTTGTTCTTGGCGAGGACCCGGCTAAGGGCGATTTCGAGGTTCGCAGGCGACTCGGCTATCTGCCTGAGAGCGTGTCTTTCCATATGGCCCTGACGGGACGGGAAACGCTTGCCTTCTACGCGCGCCTCAAGCGCGTCGAGGTCTCCTCGGTGCCTGCGCTTCTGGAGCGGGTTGGTCTAGCTCCGGCTGCGGCTGACCGTCCGGTTCGGACCTATTCAAAGGGCATGCGGCAGAGACTGGGACTGGCGCAAGCGCTGCTTGGCCATCCGCGGGTCCTGCTTCTGGACGAACCTACGAGCGGTCTCGATCCAGCTCTTCGTCGACAGTTCTACGACATCCTGGACGGACTGCGCTCGGCCGGAACCACGATCCTTCTTTCGTCGCACGCATTGACAGAACTCGAGGGCCGTGCCGATCGCGTGGTGATCGTCAACGAAGGCGTGAAGGTCGCCGATGGATCGCTGGACACTTTGCGAGGTTTGGCTCACCTGCCCACGCGCGTGAGTGTCAAACTTGCCAACGGTAAATCGACAGCCAGCTGGAACGCAGGCGCGTGGAGGATCACAGGCGTCGACACCGTCGAGACCGAGGTGGCGGTGGAAGACAAAGTCTCGCTCCTTCGGGCAGTCACGGCGGACCCCACGGAGGTTGCCGGACTGCAACTCGTCGAGCCGACATTGGACGATCTCTATGCCCATTTTCTTGGCGGACGGAAGGTGGTCGAATGAAGAACATCCTTATCATCGCCCGCAAGGAAATCCGAGAAGGCTTGCGCAATCGATGGGTGCTCGGGGCTACCCTTCTCCTTGCGGCATTGGCGCTCACCCTCACCGCGCTGGGGAGCGCGCCAACAGGCAACGTCGGGGTCAACCAGCTCGACGTGGTCATCGTCAGCCTTTCCAGCCTGACCATCTTTCTCGTGCCGTTGATCGCGCTCCTACTCTCGCACGACGCGATCGTTGGCGAGATGGAGCGCGGAACGATGCTGCTGCTTTTAAGCTATCCGATCGGACGCAATCAGGTCATTCTCGGCAAATTCCTCGGCCATATTGCCATCCTCTCCTTTGCGACGCTCTGCGGCTATGGTGCCGCCGCGCTGGCACTCGCGATCACGGGGGCCGACATCGACGCTGCCAGCTGGTGGGCGTTCCTCAACATGATCGGATCGTCGGTGCTCTTGGGCGCGGTATTCGTCGCGATCGGATACCTCGCCAGTGCGATCGTCAGCGAGCGGAGCACGGCGGGCGGGATAGCTATCGGCACCTGGCTGCTTTTTGTCCTGATATACGACATGGCCTTGCTCGGGGCACTGGTCGCGGCGGGAGGGCATGCTATCCCGTCAGGCCTACTGGATGCGGTTTTGCTATTCAACCCGACCGACACCTACCGGATGCTGAACCTCGGCTCGGGAGAGGCGAGCGCCCTTTCGGGTCTGGGCGGCGTCGCAGAGCATTCCGGGCTTAATGCCGTATTGATGGTCGGCGCGCTCGCTGCGTGGACCGCAGTGCCGCTTGCGCTGGCCGCGGCGGTATTTTCGAGGAGGGAGCTATGAGGCGCGCTTTGGTGGCCGCAGCACTCCTGTCGGCTTTTCTGCTCGCAAACTGCAAGAAAGAGCAAGACGCTCCTCCGCCCGCACCGTACGCGCTGACGTCCGAGGCGATAGGCAGATACTGCGGAATGAACGTACTCGAACACCCAGGGCCGAAGGGGCAGATCATTCTCGACGCGCAAGTTCCCGAACCCATCTGGTTTTCGTCCGCTCGCGACGCTTTGGCGTTCACCATGCTGCCGGAGGAGCCGAAGGACATCGCGGCGATTTATGTCTCCGACATGAGCAAGGCACCGAGCTGGGAGAAGCCCGGAGAAAACAACTGGATTGACGCCCGCAAGGCTTTCTACGTCATCGGCAGTTCCTTGCGTGGCGGCATGGGGGCGGAAGAGGCTGTGCCATTCTCCACTGAGGAGGGGGCACGGCAGTTTTCCACCGAGAACGGCGGGCGCGTCGTCTCGTTCGGCCAGGTCCCGCAGGACTACGTGCTGGGCGCAGGCGGTGTCGAACCCACGACCACCAGCCCCATCGACGCCGAGGAAAAGGTGGAAGGGCGCGACCATGGCTAAAGGATACACTCGACGCCGCGCCATCGCGATTTTCGCCGCAGCGGCCGGCTTGCCCCTCCTGACTGCCGCGAAGGCGGCATCAAGCGCCGTCACCTGGAAGGGACAGGCACTCGGCGCGCCAGCGACACTGATCCTCAATCACGAAGACCGCGCGCGCGCCGAACGATTGATCGACGCAGCCGTCGCCGAGGTCACAAGGCTGGAACGCGTGTTCAGCCTCTATCGTGACGATACCGCGCTTTCCGAGTTGAACAGGGTCGGCGCTCTGGTCGCGCCCCCGCAAGACCTTGTGGCCCTGCTTGGCTCCTGCCAAGAATTTTGGAACATGAGTGACCGCGCGTTCGATCCCACTGTACAGCCACTATGGTCGCTATACCGAGACTACTTCACGCTGCCCGAGGCGGACCCCTCCGGCCCATCAGCCGAAACGATCAGGGACACGCTCGATGCGGTTGGCTTCGGATGGATCAGGTTCGATCGGGATCGCATCGTCCTGACCCGACCGAAGATGGCACTGACCTTGAATGGCATCGCCCAAGGCTACATCACGGACAGGATCGTGGACTTGCTGCGAGACGCCGGGGTAACCAGCAGTCTTGTGGACATGGGAGAAAATCGCGCTATCGGCTCGAGGATGGATGGAACGCCGTGGAGAATCGGCCTTGCGGAGCAACAGGACGACGAACCCGACGTCGTTCTCGACGTGATCGACAAGGCTGTCGCGACCTCCAGTGGCATAGGTTTCCACTTCGACGAGGCACAGCGTTTCAGCCATATCCTTGATCCGCGCACCGGAGACACTGCTGCATTGTACAGGCGCGTCACCGTCATCGCCGATGATGCGACCACCGCCGATGCTCTGTCGACGGCATTCAGCTTGATGCATGAGACCAGTATCCGATCGACGATAGACCGCAGATCAGACGTACTGGTTGATCTTGTCCGGGCGGACGGCGGCCATCGCCGATTCGAAACGCGAGCCTGAGGTCGCAAAACGCCAGTCCTCGCATTTTCCATAGCGCAATTTACCAACGTCAACGGAGTACTTGACCATGCACCTTCTGAAAAATCTGGCTGGGGCAACGATGTTTGCAGTGATCGCAGTTCCGGCTGCGGCTGCGGACTTCGAGGTTCATATGATGAACAAGGGCCCTGACGGGGTGATGGTATTCGAGCCTGTGCTGACGAAGGTACAGCCAGGTGACACGATCACTTTTGTTCCCACCGACAAGGGTCATAACGCTGAAACGATGAAGGGATTGATCCCCGAAGGGGCCGAAGCCTTCAAAAGCAAGATCAACGACACTTTGAAACAGACCTTCACGGTGCCAGGCGCGTATGTGATCAAATGCACGCCGCATCTAGCGATGGGAATGGTCGCCGTTGTCGTAGTTGGTGACGCTCCAGCCAATCTCGATGCGGTCAAATCCGGGAAACTGCCGAAGAAGGCCCGGGAACGGGTCGACAAGGCGCTTTCGCAGCTCTAGGCTGGCGCTAAGAGAAAGCCGGCGGGCGACGAGGTCGCAAAGCTCGCCAGCTTTTCCCGAACGGTCGGCTGCATTGGTGTCACGCTTCACCGCCCTATCGGCTCGCTCTTACTTTTGAGGCCCGGCGATCAACAATCGCCGAATTTCACCGTGACGAATGCCCCCGAAGCCCAAAAGCTCGCCGAGCGCCTAACGCTTGCCCACGAGATCGGCGAGCGTGTATTTGTCGAAAACCGCCATGATGCGCTCGGCCGATTTTTTTGCTCGCTCTAGGATCCGCCTCAAGCCAGCGCCGCATGCGTCGGGACCTCCCCGCCGATGTCCGGGCAGATGACGTTCCATTGGACGATTGTGGCTCTTTCGTCGCGCATCGCGACTGCTCGCGTCTCGATCCACCGATACTCGCCATCAAAGCGCCCCAGCCGGTGCTTGCGACCGTACGGCTCCCCGGTGGCAAGGCTATGGGCATATCTTTCCTTGGCCCCCGCCAGGTCGTGCGGGTGGACCCCGGCGCCGAGCGTACCGTCCAGTCGTGACTTTCCACCGCCGTCCAGTTCTTCGAGATTGTAGCCGAGAAACTCGCGAAGCTGCTGGCTTCGGTAGACGGGTTCGCCATTCGGCGCTGCACAGTCGGTCATCGTCGGCAGTGTCTCGACAAGCTGCCAGAGAGAACCTTCTGATCCTGTCCATTCACCTTGGCAACCGGATGAAAAACGTCGACGCTTCAGCCAATTGAAAAGTTGACCAATGCGCAAATGGTCGCATCGCCATGACTCATTAAGTTAGAAAGCGGGACCCCGTACGCAAAGACCAATCGCAAAGAGTGAAATTTGACCGAATAGAAAAGCCGTTGAAGGCCGCAAACATCCCTCCCCTCCTATCAATATTGGTTGCGCAGCGGCTCTTCCTGGCAGACGACTAAATCGCCCTTCCACTCGTCGACCAAGCACAGTAAAGTGGCCCACAAAATACCACTTTATGGAATTCACTGCGACGATGCGAATGACACTCCACACCGACTATGCCCTGCGCATGCTGATCTTCGCCGCGACGCGACGGAACGGCACATGCACGGTCAATGACGTGGCGCAAGCCTATGGGCTTTCACGCAACCACCTCCTTAAGGTGGCGCAGACTTTGCGCGACCTCGGAATCGTCGAAACGACGCGCGGGCGTGCGGGCGGCATCCGGCTCGCGAAGACACCGGAGGAGATCGCTGTTGGCGCGCTGGTGCGAGCGACCGAGGAGGAGTTCGCGCTGGCCGAATGCATGCAAGCAGGAGGGCACAGCTGCGTGATTTCGCCAGCCTGTCAGCTCAA